>UQCY01000001.1 GCA_900539645.1 uncultured Clostridium sp.
CCTCAATCTTTAGACGCTAAATCGCCTATATATTAGTACTATAATTTATTATATCATAAAAAAGAGTTTATAATATAATAATTCTTTACTATGATGGTATTATTCTACTATTTAGCTTAAATTAATAAAAAAAAACAATTTGTACTTGGGAATATCGAAAAAATAAACTCGACAATGCAACTTGATTGGATAGAGAGGAATTTGTCTATATTTTCAAGTATATAAAATTCCTTCCTTTAACAGTTTGAATTTTTCAAATAAGATGCCGCAAGATATTTTCTTTTGCATCTCCTTGTGATTGAAATAATATAAACTTTTAACGACAATTGAAGATGCGGTTAAGAAACAAGAATCTCCTATAATAAATCACTTGCATCTGAGCTTGGAGAAAAAGTTTATATTATTTCGAGCACAAAAAAAGAGATGCCACAAGAAAATTCTTGCGGCATCCCACTTTTATTTAAAAATTATACTAATCTTTTGTATGATTCGTATCTTTCTTTTGCATTTTCTTCAGCCATAGTGAATAGTTCTTCAGCCTGTTCTGGGAACTGTTTAGCTATTGCTGCGTATCTTGTCTGTTTCATTAAGAAGTCTCTGAAGCTTTCTGTTGGTTCTTTAGAGTCTAATGAGAATGGATTCTTACCTTCAGCTTTTAATTCTGGGTTGAATCTGTATAAATGCCAGTATCCACAGTCAACTGCCTGTTTTTCATTAGCTATACTTCTTCCCATACCTTCTCTTAAACCATGGTTTATACATGGAGCGTAGCATATGATTAGAGATGGACCATGATGAGCTTCTGCTTCAGTTATAGCTTTCATGAACTGGTTCTTATCAGCACCTATAGCAACCTGAGCTACGTAAACATTTCCGTAAGACATAGCCATCATACCAAGGTCTTTTTTCTTAGATCTCTTACCAGCTGCTGCGAATTTAGCCATTGCTGCTGCTGGAGTAGCTTTAGAAGCCTGTCCACCTGTATTAGAGTAAACTTCTGTATCGAATACTAATACGTTAACATCTTCACCCTGAGCAAGAACGTGGTCTAATCCACCGTAACCGATGTCGTAAGCCCAACCGTCTCCACCAAGTATCCACTGAGATCTCTTAGCTAAGTAGTCTTCTCTTTCTTTTATATCTTTAACAGCTGCTGCTATTTCAGGATCATTCATGCAAGATTCATGTAATCCGTTAACTAATTCAGCTACTTTTGCAGAAGCTTCTTTATTAGCAACACCGTCTTCTTTAGTTTCTAACCAGTTGTTAAGAACTGCTTTAGAGTTTTCATCATGAGCTTTTTCAGCTAAAACTTTTATGTCTTCTTCTAATTTAGCTCTCATATGTTTAACTGCTACGAACATACCAAATCCGTATTCAGCATTGTCTTCGAATAATGAGTTTGCCCAAGATGGACCTTTACCTTCATGGTTGCAAGTATAAGGAGTTGATGGTGCAGATCCTCCCCATATAGAAGAACATCCTGTAGCATTTGCTATCTGCATTCTATCTCCAAATAACTGAGTTATAACTTTTATGTATGGAGTTTCTCCACATCCAGCACAAGCACCTGAGAATTCTATTAATGGCTGTCTGAACTGAGAACCTTTAACTGTATTTACGTTCATTAAATCGCCTTTTGGAGCAACTTTAGTTGTATCCATAGCGAAGTTCCAGTTTTCTACCTGTTCTTCCTGAGTAGCTAGAGGCATCATTTCTAATGCTTTGTTAGGAGCTGGACATATGTCAGCACAGTTTCCACATCCTGTACAGTCAAGAGTAGATACCTGCATTCTGTACTGTAATCCATCGAATCCTTTACCTATAGCTTTTTTAGCTTTGAATGCTTCTGGAGCATTTGCTAATTCTTCTTCAGTAACAAGTACTGGTCTTATACAAGCGTGTGGACATACGAATGAACACTGGTTACACTGTATACAATTGTCTAATTTCCATTCTGGAACGTCTACTGCTATACCACGTTTTTCGTAAGCAGCTGTACCACATGGGAATGTTCCGTCTGGTAATTCTGTGAATGCACTTACAGGTAGGTCATTACCTTTCTGAGCAGTCATAGGTCTTAATATATTTTTGATGAAGTCTGGTTCGCAAGCTTCTTCTTTTGGTGCATCAACAGCAGTTTTCCAAGCTTCTGGAACGTCTACTTTAACTAATGCGTTTATACCTGCGTCAACAGCTTTGAAGTTCATGTCTAATATTTTCTGACCTTTTTTACCGTAAGTTTTAACTATTGATTCTTTTAAGTGTTCAACAGCTTCGTCTACTGGTATTATTTCAGCTAGTTTGAAGAAAGCAGCCTGCATTATCATGTTTATTCTGCTTCCTAATCCTATTTCTTTACCTAATTCAACAGCATTAACTGTGTAGAACTGTATGTCGTTTTTAGCTATATACTGTTTCATTGATGCAGGTAGGTTAGCTTCTATACCTTCCTGATTCCATATAGTATTAAGTACGAATGTACCACCTTTTTTAAGTCCTTTTAATAAATCATACTGATATACATAAGACTGGTTGTGACAAGCTATGTAGTCAGCTTCATCTATTAAGTAAGTTGATCTGATTGGAGTATCACCAAATCTTAAGTGAGACATAGTTATACCACCAGATTTTTTAGAGTCGTAATCGAAGTAAGCCTGAGCGTATTTGTCAGTGTTATCACCGATTATTTTTATAGCCTGTTTGTTTGCACCAACAGTACCATCTGATCCAAGTCCCCAGAATTTACATCTTACAGTACCTTTAGATGTTATTCTGAAGTCTTCAGCTTCTGGTAATGATGTGTTAGTAACGTCATCAACTATACCTATTGTAAACTGATTTTTTGGACATTCAGCAGCTAAATTGTCGTAAACAGCTTTTAACTGAGCTGGAGTAGTATCTTTAGATCCTAATCCGTATCTTCCTCCTACTATTAGAGGAGCATTTTCTTTTCCGTAGTATATATCTCTAACGTCTAAGTATAGAGGATCACCAGTTGCACCTGGTTCTTTAGTTCTGTCTAATACACATATTCTTTCTACTGTAGAAGGCATTGCTTTTAAGAAATGTTCTGTAGAGAAAGGTCTGTATAAGTGAACTTTAACACATCCAACTTTTGCGCCTTCAGCGTTTAATCTATCTATAGTTTCTTCTAATGCTTCTGTAACTGAACCCATAGCAACTACTACATATTTAGCATCTTCTGCTCCGTAGTAATCGAATAAGTCATGTTTTCTTCCTGTTAATTCACTTACTTTGTGCATGTATTTTTCAACTATGCCAACCATATCATTGTAGTAAGTGTTTGATACTTCTCTTGTCTGGAAGTATATATCAGGGTTCTGAGCAGTACCTCTTGTAACTGGGTGGTTAGGAGATAAAGCTTTGTCTCTGAATTTCTGAACAGCGTCGAAGTTTAATAATGAAGCGTATTCTTCATTTTCCATTAATTCAACTTTCTGTATTTCGTGAGAAGTTCTGAATCCATCGAAGAAATGAACGAATGGAAGACTTCCTTCTATTGCTGCTAAGTGAGCAACTGGAGCTATATCTGCAACTTCCTGAACTGAACCTGAAGCTAATAAGCAACATCCAGTCTGTCTAACTGCCATAACGTCCTGATGGTCACCGAATATTGATAATGCCTGAGATGCTAAAGCTCTTGCAGAAACGTGGAATACACCTGGAAGTAATTCCCCTGCTACTTTATACATATTAGGTATCATAAGTAATAATCCCTGAGATGCTGTAAATGTAGATGTTAATGCACCAGCCTGTAAAGAACCGTGGAATGCACCAGCAGCACCAGCTTCTGACTGCATTTCTACAACATTAACTTTCTGTCCAAATACGTTTTTTCTTCCCTGAGAAGCCCATTCATCAACTAATTCTGCCATAGTTGAAGATGGTGTTATTGGGTATATAGCTGCTACATCTGTAAATGCATAAGCAACATGAGCTGCGGCTGTATTCCCATCAACAGTTTTCATAAATTTTGCCATGATTAAAATATCCTCCTTGATAGTTTCATTCGCTTGTCTATCTAAAGGCAAGTCTATTTTTAATTTATACTTATAAAGCTCTAAGCATTTACTATCTATAAATATTTAGAGTATAAAAAGCGTATAAATCTTATTACTTTTATATCATACTACATTTTTTTTAAAAATGCCATCCTTTTTTCAGAATATTTAATATCATATACAATGTTCATCACAATTCAAAAAAATATATTTTTTAGTGTAACACATAACATTATATATGCTCTCTTTTTACTAAGTATTAAATATCCATTTATTAATAAAACTAAATAAAATTATTCAGCTATTAATTCTACTAAATCTCCATTTTTAACGCCTGCTGCATTTCCTTCTTCCATGTCAACGTGCATTTCTAATTTGAAGCTGTCTTTAACTCTAACTAATACGTTTTCGAATATAAGACCTCTTGGTCCTTCTGTTCTAACTTTTACTATATCTTTGTCTTTAACTCCGAATTTTGCAGCGTCTTCGTTGCTCATGTGTATATGTCTTGAAGCAACTATAACACCTTTTTCTATTTCAACTTCACCTGCTGGTCCAACAAGTTTAAGTCCTGGAGTACCTTCTATATCTCCTGATTCTCTTATTGGAGCTTTTACTCCTAGAGGGAAGCAGTCAGCTAAAGATACTTCTACCTGAGTTTCTGGTCTAGCTGGTCCTAATACTCTTACAGTTAATTTTCCTTTTGGTCCAACTAAGTCTACTTTTTCTTCACAAGCATACTGACCTGGCTGAGAAAGATCTTTGAATTTAACTAATTCATGACCTTTACCAAATAAAGCGTCTATATGTTCCTGTGATAAGTGTATGTGTTTGTTTGATAAAGCTATTGGTAATTTCATTGCCTATCACTCCTATCTTTTATTATATTGTATTCATTAAACCACAAATTACTTCACATACATTATACAAAATATAATTGTTAAAATCAAATATTTACTTATTTAGTTATTTTTAAAATTTTTTCATTTTAATCGGTATTTTTTTCAAATTCGTATAACTTTTTTATTTCTGAAGTTGTGATAACATTTTCACGCTATTTTAATTTTATTCTACATAAAGTTAAATTCTTTTTTCAAAAGCTCTTCAATATCATCAGAACTCATTTTGAAAATCCCCACACACGAACTTGCATCCGGAAGTATAACTGAAATCTCTCCAAAACTATTTTTCTTGTCTTTTTTAATATTTTCGACAAGTTTTTCAATATCAATTTTACTAAAATCAAATTCAAAATCGTACTTGTCTATAAGTTCTACAAAATTATCATAATAATCCTTTTTTATATATCCCTTTGCAAGTGCAACTTTAAATGCTATTTTCATACCAACAGCAACGGCTTCACCATGTTTTAGACCATATTCCATTTCTATCGCATGCCCAAAAGTATGCCCAAAATTAAGTATCTTTCTTAAACCAGTTTCTCTCTCGTCAGCTTTTACAATTCTAGCCTTAAACTCAGCACATTTCATAATAGCTTTTATAATTTTTTCATTATCCAGACATTTTACCTCAACTGCATTATCATTTAAGAATTTTTCAAATTCTCCATCGTCGTCCATTATAGCTGCATATTTTATAACCTCTCCAAATCCGCTTTTTAGCTCATCACTTGGAAGAGTTTTTAACGTTTCTGTATTTATATAAGTGAATAACGGTTGCTTAAATGCACCAATCATATTCTTATAAACTCCAACATCTATACCTGTCTTCCCGCCTATAGCAGAGTCTACCTGAGATAGTATAGTAGTTGGAACCTGTATATAATCTATTCCTCTCATGTATGTAGCTGCTACAAAACCAGCTAAATCTCCAACAACACCGCCACCAAATGCGATAACAAGCGACTTTCTACTCATTCCAATATCTATAAACTCGGATATAATCTTATTAAATGTATCTAAACACTTTGACTCTTCTCCTGGTTTTATGCATATTTTTGAAAAATATTTACTATTTGTTATAGAAAAAATCGATTTTACAAAATCCTCATATAGATTAGCCTCGACGTTTTCATCCGTTACAATAACAACCTTATCGTATTTTTCATCTCTTTCTACTAATTCATACAAAATCTTTGCAAGCTCTGTGTACTCATCAGACACCATTATTCTGCACAAATTATTTCCTGTAGTAATTAATTTCATAAAATCACCTCATTATTCACTCATAATATTTTTAATATGAGTTGCATATTCTTCTGTAGATTTTTTAATATTCCCTATAAGTTCTTCGCTTTCCACATAACTAACCTCGTCGCTATCTGGAATTCTTATATTTTTAACACTTCTCGAATTTATACTCTTAAAGAAAAAGTCCATCACAATATCTCCACCGTCAAACTGATCCTCATACTCCTTAGAGCCACCGACAGCTATATACATTCCTGCTCTTTTTCTACTTCTATCTATAATAGAATCTCCAAGCACAAACTTACTAGAATACACCGCCTGTGTCCTATCTACAACTGTCTTCATCTTTGCAGGCACAGAATTAAAATAAACTGGACTTACAACAACAGTCCCCCTAGATTTATCAAACATATCATAAAGCTCTGTCATATCGTCCTTTATCCTGCATCCCTTCTTGTGCTCGCAGTATCCACAAGCATTACAATAATCTATATCCATTTCGTAAATATCTAAAAGGGCGCAAGATACGCCCTCTCTTTCTAAAATTTTCGAAACATCTCTAGATATATTAAAACAATTTTTATCCTTTCTTGGACTGGCATTTATTATTAAAATATCTTTTATCATATTTCCAAATCTCCATCAATTTATTAATTATTATTCTTTAACATAACCATCATAATATCATCAGAGTATTCTTTCTTTCCAGAGAATGCATAAAACTCTTCCCTAGTCTTTTCTATAATAAACTCTGGACTGTATTTATAGTTTTCGCAAAGAAGCTTTTCAAATCTTCCCTGACCAAACTCTTCCTTGTCCTTGTTCTTAATCTCAAGAATACCGTCTGTAAACATACATACCATCGGATAATTTTCAAGACTTATCATATTATCTCTATATTCCCGGTCCTCAATTACGCCTATTGGAATTCCTTTTTTGCAGTTTACATATTTTGCAACAGTTCCGTCGTTTTGTATAATAACCGGACTGTAATGACCTGCATTGGATACAGTTAATGTATTTTCTTTAGTATCTAAACTTGCCACTATACCTGTACAGAAAACTTCCATCTTATCAAACTCCTCAAAAAGCATCTTATTAAGGTTATTCATTATATCTGACGGATTATCAAACTGTCTGCAAAGTACCTTAAATGCCCCTTTTATAAGTGCAACCATGTAGTTTGATACAATACCATGCCCCATAACATCGGCAACTATATAAGTAACCTTATCGTCGTTTATTCTAACAGCATCATAGAAATCCCCACCTACAACTTTTGCTGGTTGATGATAGCAATAAAGCTGTCTATTTCCGTTGCAAATCATATTCGCATCGTTCATTATAAGTTTTTGCTGTTTATTTAAAATAGACAACTCATTTTGAAGCACTCTATGTCTAACCTCATTCTGGTTGTACTCGTAAAGCTGAGTACCTACAGTTATCTGCTTAGAAAGTATTGAAAGTATATTTATATCATCTCTTGTGTACTTACTTGCATTTGCGCAGATTATATAGCCTAAATTGCTATCTGCATCCATAAGTCTATGGTATATGTAGCTATTTATCTTAGATCCATTCTCAAGGACTATATCAACATCATTTGCAAAATCTCCATCTCTAGAATTTTCAGAAATAGCATCTAACATTAAAAACAGATTACTTCTACACTCATTTTTATTGTAGCAATTCACTATTCTTCCATGTTTTTCATTCTTATCAAGAATTATTATAGCTTCCTCACTGTCTGTAATCTCTACTGCCTGTTTAGTTAAATCTTTTAAATATGTATCTATATTTTTGTCTACATAAAGCTTTCTAGTAGCTTCATTTATAGACGTTACCCCTTGTCTAAGCTTGTTCACTAGCTTATGTACTGACTCATTTTTTCTAGTTATTTCTATAGAAAGTGCCATAAGAGATGCAACAGATGCGATAAAATTCATATCCTCGTCGCTTATTATCTCTCCTTCTGTTGTGAATGCTGTCATAAATCCAACTACTTTTTCCTCTATTATAAATGGAAAAACAGCTCTTCCACAGTATCCTTCGTTCTGAGCTAAATCTCTTTCTTTTGCAGCTGCATCATCTAGAAAAATATCCTTAACATATATGATTTTTTTCTTTTCAACTGCTTCTCTAATATAATCAGGGTACAGATCAAAATCTATCCTAGCACCCTCTGGTCTATCAACATCAAAAACAGTTGGAATATATTTTAAAGTGCTAGAACAAACCAAATACGCATAATTAAAATCGTCGTTGTAGAAAATATTTACACATGCCTTAGCTGGATGAACAACTTCTAGCATCTTGCCCACTATTATATCTTTTATCTTAAAAAAATCCTGAGATTGTGTAACCAATTTCGAAATCTCAACAAGATTTTTTATTCTCTTCATATACTCTTCAGTCATATTAATTTGCCACGAGCGGCAACGCACCTCCCTTTACTTTACAAATTTATACTTCTTTTAAAAATTTCTCTAAAAAATAATCTTTAAATTGCTTAAAGAAATTACTTATCAATTAATATATATTCTAACATATTCTGCACCATTTTTAATTAAAAATAAAAAAGGAGTAAACAGTCTTTAAATTTTTCAATCCAAAAAACTGCTTACTCCTCTTTTGTTTTAGTGTTCCTTGTAAACGTAATTGTAAATCTTTTCATTCCCTAAGTCTATATCTCCTGTAGTAATATATTTTGATATATTATCAATATCGCTTATTGTCAGATATTGACAAGGTATAGACAGAACATATCCAGTATCATTAAGGAGATGTTTTAACTTCATCACTTTAGACACATCCGGTTTCTCATTAGCTTTTTTGTAGTTTCTATTTTTGCTATTTATGAGATTTTCGTTCTGAATACAAATAAGCTTGTCCACATAATGATGATATGAATCTATAAAATCGCTCTCCTCTAAAATCTCATCAGGAAGAACCTCATGAATAGACACATCTCCCAAAATATTATGAACAAACTTGTCAGATGTTAGCTTACCAGAAATGATTCCCTTTTGATACTTTCTCAAAACTTTCTTCGTAATTGTGTAAATCTTGCACCTAGTTTCTAAATTAAGTTCCTCTACCAGCATTGGCAACCCATCCTTTCCTTTATTTTAATTGTAATTAAAATTTTCAGAAAAATCAAGAGTTTAGTAATACTAAAAATAAAAAGTAAAATAAACAAAAAAACACTTTAGCCTAAATAAAATAAAGGGCTAAAAATACACAATTCAATTTATATATAACTAAAAAATTTTAATCACTAAAACGCTTTATAAAAAAATCCACCCAACAAACATAAATAAAAATTAATTTTTCTTCTCAAGATATATAAAATAAGAAAAGCAGGTTTCACAAGAATTTTTCAGTAGATAAAATTTTGTGTACAATTACAAATTAAATCACACCGACAATTTTGTAAACTATAGTATCAATATTCTTCTCTTAATATTTCAAGCAACTACATAAAAACTTGGTACAAAGAAAGCGTCGAAGCCTGGAACTGATAATAGTTATTCTATTGCCCTTTTACCGAGGTTTTATATGTTGCTCCCTGCTAGGTAGCCAGTAGAGAATGCTATTTGTAAGTTAAATCCTCCTGTGTAAGCATCGACATCTATCACTTCTCCAGCAAAATAAAGCCCCTCAACCAACTTAGACTCCATAGTACTAGAATTTATCTCAGATGTCTTAACCCCACCAGAAGTAACTATTGCTTCCTCCATAGGTCTATATCTCTTAACATGCATCTCAATATTCTTTATCGTATCGACAAGATTTCTTCTCTCTTCCTTAGTTATAGAATTTACTGGTTTTGCTGGATCTATACCAGAAAGTTCCACGACTACCGGTATCATCTTGCTTGGAAGTAAATCTGATAATGAGTTTTCAAATCTCTTATTTATATATTTCTGGAAATCTCTCTGAACTCTTTTATCAAGCTTTTCGTGGTCTAAAGCTGGTTTTAAATCCAAAGATATTTTATAACTTTCCTTAGATAAATCTCTCATTATGCAGCTCGCAGATTTTATAATCGGTCCATCTACACCATAATCTGTAAACTCCATCTCACCAAAATCGTCGTATATCTTCTTATTTTTCTTTCCAAATACCTTTATAGCAACATTTCTAAGACTAAGCCCTCTTAACTTATGCACAAAATCTTCCTGTATCTCAAGTCCGATCAAAGAAGGTTTTAAAGGAGTTATCTTGTGACCTAATTTTTCAGCAAGTCTGTATCCATCTCCAGTAGATCCTGTTCTTGGGTAGCTTGCACCACCTGTCGCAATTATAACCGCATCTGTTTTAATCTCTTTTCCGTCGCTTAAAACAACAGACTCAACTTTCCCATTCTTTTCTTTTATATCCTTAACAGTTTTTCCTGTTACAAGCTTAATATTTTTTCTCTTTATAAGTCTAGACATAGCATCAACGACATCCATCGCTCTATCGCTCTCAGGAAATACTCTATTTCCCCTCTCAGTCTTTAGCCTAACACCAAGACTTTCAAACATTTCCATAACTGCATCGTTTGTAAAAGTGTAAAATGCGCTGTATAAAAATTTCCCGTTTGTATTTACATTTGCAATTAATTCCTCAACCTCGCAGTTGTTAGTTATATTGCATCTACCTTTTCCTGTTATCAGTAGCTTTCTCCCTACTCTCTCATTTTTTTCTACCAATACAACATCTATACCATTTTGCGCTGCTGAATAAGCTGCAGTCATACCTGCAGGCCCAGCACCGATTATAACAACCTTCTTCATAATATTTCCCTTCCTAAGAATTTTATTAAAACCCTTATATAAAAATTTATACTTCAACCAAAAAATTATATTCCCATTTTTTTAAATAAATATGGAGCACCTGCGACACCCTGAATAACAACAACAGAATATCTAACAAAATCTAGCACCATATCAAGCGTACTTCCATCAGCTGCTCTAAATAAAGAAAATACAAGCTTTAATCCTAGATAAACAATACCTAAACTAAGCATACCTACTAAAAATCTTTTAATATTTTTCTTTATCGCAATTGATTTATCCATATTTTTTCTGTCTATTACTTCAAAAGATACGTATTCTCTCTCCAAAATATATCCAACTGTAAACCCAAACATAAGCGCAAAAAGCTTAGTATAATCGCTGCTCTTTAGCACAAACGCCATTATCGCAAGTGGAACTAAAATCAGTATCATTTCCCAATATTTTCCACTTTTCTCAGATCTATCCATTATCTTTATCAAAAGTATAGTAAATAAAATACCAAGAATAAGCCCAACTACAACGTCCATCGGCCAATGAACTGCTAAATAAAGTCTTGAAATACCAGCACCTACAGCCATAACAACTGCTAAAACATACACCCATTTCTTCTTTAACTGAACTGCCAAAGAAGTCCAAAATGTAGTCGCAGTCTGAGTATGCCCACTTGGGAATGAATATCCAGTCGCAGTTTCTACTCTCATAGACTCAAGACCAAATTTCCCAATAGGTCTTTCCACCTTAAAATAATCCTTAATTGCCCCATTTAAAGCAATATTTCCTATAATAGCGTATAACATTCTCCGCCCTATTTTCTTATCAATACACCAGTACATAATCGCTGTAAATACTACAACTACCGGTGTTTCTGTACTTATTGTAAAGAATAAAAATAGAATATTTAAAATTGGGTTTCTAATACTTTGGAAAAATAAAAGTATAGGAGCTTGAATATGCTCAAAATAATTTATATTCATCAAATCTGTCCTTTCCAATATGATATTTATTTTTTATACATATACAAATTTAAAGGCACACTTAAAAAGCATGCCTTGTATAATCAATTATTCAGCTACATCTTCAACTATTCCTATGTAAGGAAGGTTTCTATATTTTTCAGCGTAGTCTATTCCGTATCCTACTATAAATTTATCTTCTATTTCAAAACCAACGTATTCAACATCAACATCTACAACTCTTCTGCTTGGTTTATCTAGTAGAGTACATAATTTTAAGCTCTTTGGCTCTCTTATCTGTAGCTCTTTAACTAAGTTGCTAAGAGTTCTACCAGAGTCGATTATATCCTCAACTATAAGAACATTTCTTCCTTTTATATCTGTATCTAAATCCTTTAATATTCTAACTGTACCTGAAGACTCAGTTCCTGAACCATAGCTTGAAACACTCATAAAGTCTATCTTAACATCTAAGTCTATCTGTCTTATAAGGTCGCAAGTGAACACATTTGCACCTTTTAAAATACCAACTACTAAAACTTCTTCACCTTTGTAGTCATTTTCTATCTGTTTACCTAATTCTATTACCTTTTCTCTTATCTGTTCTTCTGTGAACATCTTTCCAGTTACTTTGTACATAATTTCCTCCTACCAGCTCTCTGGGTTACTTAGAATTTATTAATTATTCTTAAAAAAAGAATTTCTCATCAAAAATAATTTTTGGATATTATATATTATACTCTAAAACATCGCTTTTTCAAACAAAAAAAATCAATAAAAAAGACAAGAGATTTAACTACTCTGTGCTCCAGTCCTCAGAACTCCATAGTTTTTATAAAACATTTCAAAGTATGGAGTGCTTGCGGAATTGTCGCCGTAGAGCAATTAAATCTCTTGTCCTCAGTTTATTAAATTATTTATTCGTTTAAAAAAGTTTAAAGTCTTAGCTGAAAATATAGTGGGTCAATAGAAATAACTTCTCTTAAATAATTCAAATATTATTTACACTTTTAACCTGCACTATCAAGTTTTGAAACCTAAATTGTGGTATATAATTCATCAAAGTTGATTTTTCAGTAGCTCAAAATTTTACGTGCTAACACAAATTAAATCAACACAACTATATTCTCTACTTCCAATCTTAGATGAAAATATAATGGGGCAATAGAAATAAATGCTATCCGGTGACAATCTACAGACGCTTTCAACTTTGTTGTTCGAACGGAGTTCGAATAAAACAAAGAAAGCGTCGAAGCCTGGAACGGATAGCATTTATGATATTGACCTCTTATATTTCCATTCTATCAGATAAACTTCTCATTGCATCTATTGTTCTCTGCATTAGTTCATCTAGTTCCCAACCTAATTCTTCAGCACCTTTTTTGATTGTATCTCTTGAACATCCTGCTGCAAACTTAGGAGTTTTGAATTTCTTCTTAACAGATTTTAACTCTAAATCCATAACGCTCTTAGAAGGTCTCATTATAGCAACTGCACCGATAAGTCCTGTAAGCTCATCTGTAGCAAATAAAATTTTTTCCATTATATGCTCTGGTTTCTTTTCTAATCCGTCAAGTATTCCATAAGCATGGCAAACAACTGCATGGATGAACTCTTCATCGTATCCATTTTCTCTTAAAAGTTCTTCTGCTTTTATACAATGCTGTTCTGGATACATCTCAAAATCTATATCGTGAAGTAGTCCAACTGTTGCCCAAAAATCTTCTCTCTCAGGATCATATTCCTTAGCAAAATATCTCATAACACCAGAAACAACTTCCCCATGTCTTATATGGAAATCGTCCTTATTGTATTTTTTAAGTATTTCAAGTGCTTCGTCGTATTCTAGTATCATTTTTTAATCCCCCTCAAATTAGTTTTTTAATTTAATTTTAAAATTTATTATTTTTACTTTTTATAGGTTTTATCTTACTACTTTTTTTCTATATAGTCAATATTTTCTGAATATTTCAAGTATTGTTTTTACACACATCATTAAAAGTATTATTTTTATATCATTACAATTTTGCAAATTTTTTTGTCTTATGCTACTTTAATATAATTTTCTCTCTTATATGTTATAATAAATTTACGATATAAATTTTAAAAGAGGTGACAAAATGCAGGAATTATACAGAGCAATAGAAGAAAAAATAAAATCATCAGGATATACAGGATTTTTCACTGGCGAAGAAGTTTACAACGATATATGTGATGAAATAGAGGACAAAGAAAACGGAACATATCTTTTAATATCTAAAAAAGATAACGGAGATGTATTCACTTACAACGTTTCTATATTCGACGACAACTTCAACCTTTCTATACTTAAAATAAACAGTGGGGATGAAGAATTTATAATAAACTTCGACGAAGAAAATTAATAAGCATAAATAAAATTTGGAGGGATAGTTATGAGCGTAAATCATGGCGCAAATTTATACGAACTTTCCGCAAAATACGGATTTTCAAAAGAGGACTTTATGGATTTCAGCTCAAATATAAATCCATTTGGCTCTTCAAAAAAGGCTAAACAATATGTAATAGACAACATAGATATGGTTTCTATGTATCCGGATCCAGAATACGTAGAGCTTAAAAAATCTATATCAACATATTGCAAATGCAACAGCGAAAATATAGTGCTTGGAAGTGGTGCAACTGAGCTAATATCTTCATTTATCGGCACAGTTAATCCTAAAAAAGCGGTACTTGTTTCTCCAGCCTACTCTGAATACGAAAAAGAGCTTAACAAAATTGGCTGCGAAATTAAAAAGTACTATTCTAAAAAAGAAAATAACTTTGAAATAGATCCTATAGACTTAGCAAATACTGTCAAAGAAGGTGGCTACGAATTACTTATAATCTGTAACCCTTGCAATCCTACAGGATTTGCATTTTCTAAGGAGCAGATAAGAGAAATAGTATCTACTTGCGGCTCTTATGTTATGATTGACGAAACTTATGTTGAGTTTACAGATACGTCAAAATACTCTTCTACTCCACTTGTAGACGAGTTTGACAATTTATTTGTCATAAGAGGAACTTCTAAGTTCTTCTCTACTCCTGGTATCAGACTTGGATATGGACTTATCTCAAACAAAAAGGTTAAAGAAGCCATAAATAAAAGACTTGACCTTTGGAATATAAACGTTGTCGCATCTAGAATGGGTGAGATTATGTTTGTCGATGATGAATTTATCAATGAAACTATCGAGCACATGAGCAAGGAGAGAGATTATCTTGAAAGTGAATTGAGATTCCTTCCAGGTGTTAAAGTTTACAACACTTACGGAAACTTTGTTCTTTGTGAGATAATTGATAGAAGAATGACAGCAGAAGAATTGAGAAATGCGCTAATTCCAGAAAGAATAATAATCAGGGATTGTGCGTCATTTGATGGATTGGATGAATATTTCTTTAGGGTTTGTATATTAAAACCTGAGGAAAATATATTACTTATTTCTGAATTAAAAAAAATATTTGGATAGAAAAAAGAAAGGTAACAGTTATGTGCTCCAGGCTTCAGCGCCCCACCCGTTAATATGACACATTTAGCGGTTGTGGGGCGCTTGCAGTATTGTCGCTTATAACTTGTTACCTTTCTTTTACTATTTACACCATTCAAACCTATTCCCATCTTCTTCCAAGAAATTACTGAACGATTCACAGTTTAAAAAAATAGAGGGTTAGTGAATGTATTGTACCCACACAACTATCTGCAGACGCTTTGCACATTTTTAAGGTCTTTACTAGACCATGCAAAGCGTCGAAGCCAGGAGTAGGGACAATACTTCACTAACCCTCTCTATTTCTTACTGTAAATCATTTAATAACTCTTCTATATCCATATCTATTTCTTCATCAAAGTCATCCAAGTCAGTTTCAAATTCAAGATACTGAGTATCTACATCCGCATCGTCATCGATATCACTTATCTCGATACCAGATGCAAAATCATTGAATATACCTGACTCTCTATCATCTGTATAATCAGAAAGATCCCCCTCCTCATAAAGAGGGTTTTCTAACATCTTCTGATCTAAATCTATCTCATGATAGTGTGAAAGCTCCTCTCCACTACCAAGCTCTAAAAATCTATAATTACCTTTCCAAATATTTCTACTCATATCTACCACCTCCGATAAAGAATTTATTAGAATCTATACCGCTTATTCCTTTATCAGCAGTCTTATAAATTTGGTCTATGATTTCTTTTCTTCTAGTATCATCTTCCTCAGAGTACATAAGCTGCCCAAAGGCATACGTTTCTGTAATCTCATCAAATAAAATTTCCTTAACATCATCAGCTTTAAGCTTGTCGTATTCGTGACCTAGCTTAGCAAATACATAGTATAGTTTCTCATTCATCTCTCTTATGTAGTATGGGTACATATTGTCTATAATATGGTTAAGCTTTTTAAGAATTTTTTCCATAAATAGGTTTAATTTATCGCTTTCGTTTTCTTTAAGCATTCTGTAGACGTGTCTTCTTCTATCGCTAGGAGATAGGACAAAGTCCAAGTTTCCTAGTATTATCTCGATATCATTTAGACCGTCTTTTAGCATATATGCTGTGTCTGCAAATGTATCTCCAAACATTCTGTATATGCTTCTATCTGGTTTTATATCTTCTCTTTCAAATAATTTTTCTCCACTTTTTTCGATAACATCAGGCATATACACACTTAATGTATCTATATTTTCTTTCTGCACCTGAATTTCATCATAAAGCATATTTGCTAGATTTATTCTAACCTCATCAGTTATATTATCCTGTTCAAGAGTTTCTTTTACAAATTTTCTTACGTTATAAAGATCTGCAAAGAAGTTGTACATTATCATATCGTTCATAGCTTTTGCCCAGTTCCGATATATTTCTTTATTACTAGCTTCTTCAATCATATCTTTTTTAGAGCTTAAAAATACATCTCTTAAAAGTTTTTCAACCATTCTTGTTTTTAGGTATACTCTTACATACTCATTTTTAAATCTTATGTCTGTAGCAGAATAGTCTTTGTGTATTTTTTCTTCGTCGCTCTCTTTTATTGTAATGATATCAACTATATCCTTATCTGGTATAGCCATTATTTCTTTTTCTTCAGATTTCATAAATCTAACTATTCCATCTTCAGCTCTTACAAATAGTGGGTTGCCAGATTTTGTAAATCCTATGTCGTTTCTTTCAACATCTGGGATAGAGTTTATATCCATTATTTCTTTATTTTTATCGCTTAGGTATAGTCTAAATATATTCTTTCCATCGTATATTATGTTTTCTCTACCTACAGCAATTCTTCTACAATCTTCAAATTTGACAGATACTACATTTTTCTTAGTTTTTTTGTTTATTAGGATAAGATTGTCCCCATATCTAACTAGCAGCATGTTTGAGTTATTGTAGTCAAATCCTCCAATATTTCCAGATATTCTACTGAATACTATGTCGCTATCTGCAGGAAGGTTTCCTATTTTTCTGTTTCCAGCTACCATTTCTTCAAATCCTCTTGGTAGAATTCTGTTTATATTGTTTGCAAATATCTGCACACTTCTAGCTATCATAGACTCTCTTTCTATGTGGAAATACCCCTTAAATGATATTTGGTTTCCTTCAATTAAAAATCTTTCTATATCATCGTAGTATATTTCAAATCTGTTTTTTCCTCCGATGAATACAAATTTTTCGTGGTCTTTGTTTATTCCACCCATATATACTTTATCGTCGTCTAATACGAAGAAGCATTTATCGTCGTTTATTTCAAAGATAAAATCTCTCTGGTTTTTGCATATTAGAGAGTAGTCTTTTATACTCATTCTTATTTTTAAATTTCCAGGAACTTCTTTTGCTCCTCTACCACCATCTACAAGGAATGGAACATTTTCGTCGTATATTACTATGTCCTCTTTTTCTAAAGAAGCAGATAGTTTTATTTTGTGTTCTGAGTAGCTGTATACATATCTTGTTCCGTTATCAGACATTACATCGTCATCGCTTCCGATTATTATATTTCCCAAATTTGTTATGAATAGCTTTTTGCCAGCAGATGAGTATCTATTGATTCCCTCTAAGCTGAACCCTTCAGATAATTCATATATTATTTTTTCACCTAGTTTTAACATCGGTATCAACTCCAACCTAAAAAAATTTTAAAGTGCTTTTTTTAAAATTATTGCTGCCTGATAACTCAGACAGCAATACTATTTAATTATTATTCAGTTTTTTCAGCCATTATTTCTTCATAAGTCTGGTCTATTATTTTTGAGTAATCTGTGAAGTTTTTTCTAGATTTTAACTCTTCTTTTAATGCGTTGTACGCTTCTTCTACCTGTGCTTTGTCCATAGTTTTAGCTTTTAGTCTAAAGTCTTCTATTTTTAAGTCACAGTATCTATCGTATTTTTCTATGTATCCATCGAAACCTTTAGCTTTTATAGCAGATAGCTGTTTCTGTGCTTCTGAGTATACACCAGTATCTCCACCTACAAATACTTTGTAGTAGTTTCCGATTTTTATCATTTCACCTTTTAATCCTTTTTTATCAAGGTTTGTTATTAGGCTTTCAGCATGAGATTTTTCTTTTAATGATCCAGCATAAACTCTGTAGTATTCTCCACCCTGTTTAGCTTTTTCCATTTCTTCTGCTCTTTTAGCTTCTTCTGCTGCTATTTTTTCAGCTTCGGCTTTCTTTCTCCGCTCTTCTTCTTTTTTCTGTTCTTCTAGCTGCTGTTCCTGTTTTATCTGCTGCTGTTTTTCTGCTTCCTGCTGTCTTTTTCTATTTATAGTTAGGAAGTATCCACCTGCAGCTATAGCAACTATAAGTATAGCTATTATGAAGTCTAGTTTTTTTCTAGATTTTTTGTATTCTTCGTCTTTAACAATTACTACTTCTTCTTCGATTTCAACATCGTCACCTTCGTAATCGTCGTCAACATATTCTACTTCTTCATCATCGTCGTAGTATTCTTCGTCATTATCTTCATTTTCTACTGCTTCTTCATCAGCATAGTAGTTATCTTCTTCCTCTTCTTCATCTTCAGAATCGTCTTCATCAGACTCTTCATCATCGTAATCTTCTTCTTCGTCTTTTTTTCTTCCAAATATAGAGAATATTCCTCTTTTCTTAGGTTCTTCTTCTATTTCTTCCTCTTCTTCTTCAGCCTCTTCATTTATTCCAGCTATTCTAGATATTTCCTGTAAGTCGTCCTCTTCTGTTTCAACTGATTCATTATCTGCAGCCACTTCTTCTACTGTTTCTTCAGCCACATCATCGTAATCAGTATCTTCATCAGCTTCAACTTCAGATATTTCTTTTTTAAGTTCGTCAACAGCTTTTTTAGCTCTTTCAACAGGATCATTTAATTTGTCAGCTTCTTCTTGTTTTAATCTTTCTGCTCTTTCAGCTTCTAGTTCCTGTCTTTCTATGTTTCTTATAGCTTCTCTTCTTATTCCAAGGTCAACGTGTATTTCGTGGTCATCAGCTTCATTTGAAGGAACTTCCACATCTTCAGCCGCTGCTTCTTCTACAGTTTCTACTATTTCCTCATCAACTGCATCTTCAACTACTTCTTCTACCTCTTCTTCAACTATTTCAGGCTCTACTTCTTTTACTCTAACAGCTGGTATTACTAAAGAAGGGTCTATTCTTCTAGATAATTTGTTTCTGAACGGCTCTGATTTATCGGCATTTTCAAGCATATATGCGTATTCGTCCATGTCTACATCTGCTGGAACTGTTCTTTTTATAGTTGCAGGAGTTGTAGCTTCTACGCAAGATTTATTATCTCTAAAGTATTTACATGCTTCTTTCCAAGTATCAAGTTCTATTAATTTTCTATCTTTTATTATTGCAGTTAAGAAGTCGCTGAAGTTTTCTTCACCAAATTCACCTGCTACAGTAAGTCGCATAGCACCTTCTATTAGGCTTCTACTTTTTAAGAATTCTAATAAAACTGTAGCTGCTGCAAAGTCATATATAACTCTTCCACCAAATCCATACGCTTCATCAGCTTCTAGATTTTCTAAAGTTAATATTCTTTTGAATTCTTCTTCTATAGTATCGTTAAGTTCTGCATTAGATATAAGTTTTACTCTTCTTAAAAATTCAATATCTACTATGTTCTTTTCTTCATTCTGTTCAACGTGCTGTTTTTCATCCGCAGTTTCGTCTTTTTTAGATCCACCAGCTAATATTCTATTAACTATAACTATAATTTCTCTTTTTAGCTCCATTCTTGCATCTGCTGGATTCATAAGGAAGATTTCAGCACTTTCTTCTTTTCTAAGACTAAGCTCTCTTAGAGTCATAGTTAAGACTTCCATATATATGTTTAAAACTTTGTAGTCTTTCTGAAGTCTTTTTATCTTTTCAGAGTTATCCATTTTATCATAGTAATTGAAACTCTGAAGGTCTGCCTCTTTTAAGTTTTCTATACCGTCTCTTTTTGCTATGTTTATGTATTTTCTACATTTAGCGTTTATAAGCTCTATATCGCTTTCTAATTCATCTATATCCGGAATATATTTTTCAAGTATCCATTTTGATATGATTGGTTCTGTATTTCTTGATAAAGTCTTATAAAATAGTACGTTATATTTTAATAATTCTATATATTTAACTTCATTTAACTCAACTTTTTCAAATTTTTTATTTAGTATGTTGTCTAATTTTTTGTTTGTTTTACTTTCCTGTTTTAAAAATCTCTGTGTTACGTTTAAAACAGTTCCTTTTATTATACTATTCAAACTATTCACTCCTTGCCCAACAAATTTATCTATAATATCAAATTTATTTATGTATTATACGATTTTTTGTCAACTGACTTTGTCAGCTGTACTTCTATATTATATCATTTATAAGTCAATATTCCACTTATTATCATACCATTTTTTTAATTTATTTTCATTATTCTTGAGTTTTATATTTTATTTTTTTATAAATAAAAAAACTGTTACAGAATATCTTTTTGAAAGACTTTCTTGTAACAGTTTTCAGTATATGTTTTTTAATTTTATAAATAAAAAAAAGACGCTGATAAATTATCAACGTCTAACAGTCTAGCGATAGTGAGCAAGTCTATAAGCGGAGTTCTGTATTAGATAATCATCTTTCTAGGCTTATTGTCACCAATAAGCTCAAGCGACCTACCAACCGGAGAGTACGAGCAATACTCTTTAGCCCTATTTTGGTCTTGCTCCAGGTGGGGTTTACATAGCCGACTAGTCACCTAGCCGCTGGTGAGCTCTTACCTCGCCGTTCCATCCTTACCATTGCTGGCGGTTTATTTCTGTTGCACTTTCCTTAAGATCACTCTCACTAGGCGTTACCTAGCACCCTGCTCTGTGGAGCTCCGACTTTCCTCACGCAGATTTCTCTGCCCGCGATTATCTGGCTTACTCACTGTTAAATTAACTATGTTAGTTTACCACATAAAAAACTTACTGTCAAAAGAATTTATTATAATATCTAATAATATCAATATTTTTCTTAAAAAATTCATCTAATAGTATTTATATTATTATCTAATAATTGTCCATAAATTTATTCTATTTTTATATAGTTTATATTTACAATTGCCGTTATAATTATATATAGATAAAATTTTTAGAAAGGACATAAATTTTTGAAAAATAATCTTTGAAAAGATAATATTTTTTTCAAATTATTATAGATATGAACAAACATTTAAGAAATTTTATTTCGGTGATTCTCGTCGCAGTTATGGCTTTTAGTGGCTACAAGATTGTGACGACGCTTCTAGATTACAAGAAGGCAAGCGATACCTATACTGAAATTCGGGAAAACTACAGTCCTGAAGCTGAAGAAGGTTTAATGGAAGATGATTTAAAAAATATAAATCCAGACTACAGACTTTGGCTTTTCGTTGAAAATACAAATATAAATTATCCAGTTGTGTCTTATGGAAATAACGACTACTACCTTTATAGAGATTTTCTTGGTCAGGATTCAAAATCTGGTACTCTATTTATGGATTACAGAAACAATTTTGAAGAGGACGAAAGCTCTGTAATATATGGACATAATATGAAGAACAAAACTATGTTTAATAATTTAGAGCTCTTCAAAGAGAAGAACTTTTGGAACAAGGATTCTTTGATTCACATATATAGAGGAGATTATGAGTATATTTACGAGCCGTTTTCTGTATTTGTAGCAAAACCAGAATTTGATTACGTCAAAGTAGATTTCGATGGAGAAAACGACTTCAATGAATATATGAATCAGGTAAAAGCTAGTTCCACATATTGGAATAAGGATGCAGCTCCAAAGTATAAAGATAAGATATTGACTTTATCTACTTGTAGCTACGAATTCGACGATGCTAGAACAGTTCTTGAAGCAAAACTAATCGACAAAATACCTGTTGAGTAATTAATATAAATTCAAGGTTAAAATATTATAAAAGTAAGTGTTATAAAGGTTGAATATTATAAGGGGGGATTATTTATGGATACTTCTACAACTGATTCAAGATTTGCCAGTGAAGCAGAAGAAAAAGAATATAAGAAAAATATTCTAAAAATAGCTCTCTTCGTTGGGGAGCTTATGATAAAAAACGGTGCAGAAACTTCAAGAGTTGAAGATAGCGTTCTTAGAATCTGTAGATCTCAAGGTTTTTATCATGCAAATGTCTTTACAACTCCAACAGTTGTAATAATTTCAGACGAAAAATTTGACGGATTTTGTTTTATGAAAACTATCGACAAGAGAGGAATAAATTTAAATAAGATTTCTATGCTAAACAATTTTTCAAGAGAGTTCTGCTCTGTAAAAAATCCAGATATAGATAAATCTATAGCTGAATTATACGAAATAGATAGAGCTAAACCTTATCCACTTTGGTTCTTCTATTCATGCACAGGTCTTGCATCTGCTTGCTTTGCCTGTTTACTTGGAGGAAACCAACTTCAAAACTTCATATTCACATTTATAGTTGCCATAATAGGGGATATTATCTATGACCAGACTATGAAGATAAGTTCGATTTCTGCATTTTCGTGCGTGGTCGCTTCATTTGTAATAACAATACTCGGTGTTGTACTTACTGAACTACATATAATAAACACACCTACAATGCTTATAGTTGGATCTATCATGCCACTTCTTCCAGGGGTTGCCGTTATAAAATCTATACGTGACCTTATATCTGGAAACCTAATATCTGGTATATCTAGGGTATTTGAAGCTTTTATGATACTTTTATCTATAGCTTCAGGAGTTGGGGTTGTTCTTGATTTATGGTTCAAATTAGGAGGTGTTTTATAATGGGAGATATGTCTTTATGGGCTCACTTTATATTTGCCGCCGTTGCAACAGCTGGATTTGCAGTGTTCTTTAATGTACCTTTAAAACTACTATTCCCATCTGCTATTGTTGGTGGTATTGGTTGGATTGTGTACTTAGTTATTATGGAATTTACAAACAATACATCTCTATCAGGATTTTTAGCAGCCGCTTCTGTATCGGCTATGAGTGAAATCCTTGCTAGAAAAATGTATCAACCTGCAATTCTGTTCGTTATTTCAGGTATACTACCTCTAATTCCAGGGATTGGGCTTTATAACACAATGCTTGCAATTATTCAGGAAGACTACCTATTAGCCGCTACAAAAGGTGCAAGTGCTATGCTTCTTAGCTGCTCTATAGCTCTTGGAGTACTTGTTGTCACTGCCCTTGTTAGAACTGTAAATATTTATAGATTTAAAGGTGACTTACTTGCCAACCTTAGACCTATACTTAAAAAACGTGAATTTAATATAGAAGCGGATCCTCATACAAAGAAAAAGCCAGGTAAAAAGAAACTTGGTAAGAATATTAAGGTAAAAGAAAAAGACTTCAGTGGACTTGTAACTGAACATACTGCTGAATTTGAACTTCACTTACACGATGAAGATGAAAAATAAATATATTTAGAAAATAAAAAAAAGAGATACCTATAAATTTCTGGGTATCTCTTTTTCATCTATAAATCGAATAATATTTTTGTGACAACAGGAACGTATTCTCTACTCTCTTTAAACTTTTTATCGTTTATCTTTAAGTAGATATAAGAAAGTCCCATAAGTGCAATACCTATCACAGCAGCCACAATTTCTGTAGCTCCAGTAAAACCTATAGCATTAAGTGCATAGTATGAGCCTACTATCCCAACTATAAGAAGTATCATTGGTATTACATAAACTAAAAATGTAGCCTTCATAACATTTATATGTTCCATACTTACCATAACGTGATCGCCAACTTTGGCACCGATAGTATTGTCCACTTCAACTAAAATCTCTTCTGACTCTGACGAAACCGTCATACATTTACCACATTTTGATCAAGCAGACATCCTCATCATTCTCATTATAGCAGTATCTTCATCAATTATCTCTACTATATATCCGTCCTGATTCATTTGTCCTCCTATTTTAAGAATTTGTAAATATTTTTCATTAGTTCCTCGATAAGTTCATCAGACTCATCTTGGCTCTCGTATTTTATACTCTCGGTAATACATCCTTTTATATGATTTTCAAGAATTATCTTTCCTACTTTATCTATAGCTGCTTTGGCAGCAGATATCTGAACAAGAATATCTATACAATATCTCTCGTCCTCAATCATATTTTGGATTCCTTTTACCTGTCCCTCTATTCTCTTTAATCTTTTAATAAGGTCATCTCTGTCATTTCTGGCAGAAAGTTTTCTTTCTTGATTGCCACCTCCGCAGCAAGCACACTTTTTATTTTCCATAAAGAATTCCTCGTTCTTTCCCTATTTTTAGTTCCGTTGTCATTTATATTATATCATAGTAATATATCTTTTTTTTAAATCCTACTATAAGTTATTTTTTAAACACAAAGAAATAATACCATATTGCTATGAATAATAATAATGATAATGCTATACTTCTACTCTGTCTTTTAGTTTCATCATAGCAAGTTCTTGATTTTGGGTTAAATGTAGCATATGGAAATGCTAAGAATAATATTGAGTCTATCATTATACATATCTGAGCTAGTGCATCGTTCTGTAAAAGCATCGCTATTATACCTGCTAAACCAAACGCCACCTCAGCGTATAAAGCTATTCTCTGTTTTTTAAATTCTTTATAATATCCTGTCATCTCATCATGACACTCTTTTGAACAGCAGTTTAATTTTATTCCATTTGGTGTAGGAACATCAAGTTTTCTATTTACATTTTTGATATTTCTACCACATTTTGAACACTGTCCAGCTTCTTTCATTATTACTTTTTTTGCCATACCTAATAATTCTCCTTACAATTTCACAATTTTTATAATTCCATTTATTTAGCAATTAGCACATACATTCCAAATACAAGTACAAACATTAAAATTGCCCCTGAAACAACCATAGCTATCTGGTCTTTTTTAGCATTTTTTGCTCTTTCTTCTTCCATTTTTATATATTCTTCTGTTTTCTTGATTTTAGTTCCGCATTTTCTGCATTTTTCTTCTCCAAATTTCATTGGATGTCCGCAACGCTGACATTTCATTTCAAATCTCTCCTTCTTTCATATAAAAGCTTTTAATTCCACAAATTATATTGTATTACAAGATTCCCTATCTTTCAATACATTAAAAAACACCATATCATTTTACTGATACGGTGTCAATTATTTTGTATTTATTTTATATCCAAAGCAATTAATGCATGTATTTATGTATTAAATAGTGGCATCTGTCCTTTGTAGACGTTGCAAGTGAGTCAAAATAAGCCCAATTTTCATCTGATTCACTTGTATCCTCAGATCCTACAGCATACGAAGCCATTTCATCTTTTTTGTTGATCCACTCTATCTCATCATTCTTTAATTCTTCTAACTCTCCATTTTCAAGAGCAGCTGAAATATCACTGTAAATCATATTTAAAAGAGTATCGTATTTTTTATAAATTTTACTAGTATAGTCTAAGAGTTTTTCCTGATTTCCGTTAAGCTCTGCATCTGCAAGCTCTCTAGCTTCTTTATCTAACTCATCCATCATACTCAGATATTTATCTTTTTTCTGTAGACCTAGATTTTCGCTACGTTTAATTTCTTCCTCAGCCTTCTTCTCTCCCTCTGCTTCAGATTTGCCATTTTCTTCTTCATCGTCTTTCTCTGTAGCTGGCTCTCCTGATACTTCATACTGTTTCTCGCTAGTTTTTTTAAGTATTTTTAACTCAGACTTTTGAGTATTTACTGTGTTGGCAAGATTTTTTCCAGCATTGAAATATCTAGCTACAACTGTGCAGCTTATAAATAAAACTACTAGAACAACTACACTTATAATTATATTTCTAAATAAATTTATTCTATTTTTCCCACGTTCTTTTTTATTATTATCATTTTCCTGAGAAATACTAGTCATTTCTTCTCCACAAATAGGACATACTTTTTCTCCATCTTCTGCTTTTTTCCCACATTTAGGACAGAAATCCGTCATTTCATCACTCCCTTCTTTAGGTAATCAACTATATTTACACTTTATTTTGCAAAATATTTATCTATACCATCAGAAATCCCTATAGCAATTTTTTCCTGATAATTTGGATCAGATAATTTTCTGTCCTCTTCAGGATTACTCATAAATCCTGTTTCAACTATAGTAACTGGTATTTTGCTCCAATTTATTCCCGACATTGTATCAGTTTCCATTACTCCATTATTCTTAGCTCCTGTTTCATTACATAACTCTAAAACTATGTCATCAGAAAGCTTTCTACTCTTATCATAAAGAGATACATAGCTGTTTCCTGCTGTCTGGCATAATGTAAGCGCTCCATTTGCTGCACTGCTATCACTTGAATTACAATGCACTCTTACAAATATATCAGCTCCACTTTGATAAGCTAAATCTGCTCTTTCCTTATTGCTTATATCTACGTTGTTTTCATTTCTAACCATGTAGACTTCATATCCTCTATCTTTTAAAATCTTTTCCATTTTTTTAGATATTGAAAGAGTAACCTCATACTCAGGAACTTTTGTTTCACATCCTTCTGTGCCAGATGCAACCTTCATTTTTGTTTCCGTAGCTCCAGGCCCTATAGGCTCTTTATCGCTATTTTGATTTTGCTGATGTCCGGCATCTATAGCAACTTTTATCCCCTTTGTACTTTTTTTAGCTTCACTACTACTTGAAACAACTTCTTTATTGTCATTGAAGTTGTTGACCTTTGCATTAGAAGATTCCTTCTCTTCTAACATATCTAATATTTCTATATTAATCTGCTTCTGCTCTTCTAATTCCCTATTCATTCTTATAGCATTTATAGTTAAAAGAACATTACTCACTAAGAGTACTGATAAAAGTATTAATACTACTTTTTCGTTAATTCTTTTTTTCATTTTCTTTTACCCCTTCCATACTATCTTACTAATTATATACTATAATTATTTATAAGGGTAGAGAAAATATTGTAACCTTTTTTAATATGGTGTTAAAATTCATTATATTTTCTCTACCCTTAGCTCATTATTATTTCTCTATTTTATCTATTCTAAGCTTTTTATAAGCTCTACATTGTATTTTTCATAAGCATTTAAATCATTTACGTTATCTGTCGCATATGAGTTTGGATGATACCAACTTTTACTTCCAAAGTAATTATTATACTTATCTGTTTTAAATATATAACCGTGTCTTGCAAATATTTCATTTCTTATATACGCAAGCTGACTATCTGTACATCCACTTAATTCCTCAGGATCTATATACGCACTATCACTTCCTGGGAATAAATACGCATTACTGTCGTTATAATTGCTACTGTAGTAATCAACTGCATAATAATAATTTGATAAATCTCTTCCTGTAGCATCATAGCTATCATCAGGCTCATCCTGCTGAACACTCTGTTTAGGCTGATTCTGAACCTGTTGCTGCTGTTGTTGATTATTTGCAACATTTGAAGTATTATCCACCTTATTTTTTGATGGAAGATACATATTTAAAGCCAACAATACTGTTACACAGACAGCTACAACTGTTAAGAATATTAATATTGCACTTCCAAATTTTCCACTTTTTGAACTTTCTTTATGGGCAATATTTCTTCTTAATTCATATTCATAGTCATCATCGTAATCATCATCATAATCGTATTCATAATCGTATTCATATCTACTTGATCTTTTTCTTAATGGCTCTCCGCATCTATCACAATATTTAGCATCATTTGGCATAATATTTCCACATCTACTACACTTCATTAAAATATCCTCCTATTTTTAATTTCAAACTTCATAGTATATTATACTATATTCATACTAATTTCAAACAGTACAATTTTTAATTTCAACTCTACATAGATAAAATCTATAAAACAATATATCTTTTCTTAAAAATAAAAAAGACGTATATCCAAACAATCTGTTTAAATATACGCCTTTAAGTATTGTATATATTTTCTATTTCAATATCCATATTTTACCTTTTCACGTTTAGTTTTTTTATTAAATTTATATTTTGTAAAACTTTATTTTTTATAATTCCATTTTTACAACTATCTTACAGGTATTAAGTTGTAGTTAGCGTCGTAAGTATATACTTTTAAAGTTTTTTTGTTTACTAAAACATTTTCTCCACCTACATTAAATACATGATATGCTTCTTTTAAGAATTTTTTATCTACGCTATTTCCTTCTTCATCGTATACAACTGCATCTTCTGCTACGTTTAATACATCAACCACGTGAGCTTTTGCAACATCTGCTTCTACTCCAGCTCCTACTAGGCAACTTAAGTTAACTTTATTTGCTTCTTCTTCTCCTGATACTAATGCTGATACTGGTGCTGCGAATAATGCCATTAATGCTACTCCTGATACTAATACTGATAATTTCTTTTTCATAGTGAACACCTCCATATAATCCCTTTGACTTAATTTTTTTAGTCTGTAATTTGTATTTTTTTAATTTGTTTTCTTTGTTCCTTGTCTATGTCTATATCATAGACCATAACTTTTATTAATTCAAGGTCATTTTTTAACTGTTTAAAATCTTTCAAAAATTGCATAATTTTATTCTTGATTTTCTTTTTAGATTTTTCTTACCTGATTTTTTACTTTTACGCCATTCTTCGTTACTTATATAACGCAAAAAGTTATCACGATTTTTAGTTGATTTTTCAATATTTTTAAATCATCATATAAAATTTTCCTAAAACCAACAACGACATACAACCAACAACTTGCACACCTACAATGAATTTTTTCTTTTGAAGTTGTTATTTTCTTGTTATTTATAAAACGAATACGTATTTTCTAACTTTTGTAAATTTTTACACAAAGTCAAAAATAAACATACTCCAATCTTGTTGTAGGTTGTTTCTTTTTGTAATTTTTATTGTTTCTCTAAAAGAAATTATTTTTTGATTTTTCTTTAATATTTTAGATTCCATTTTTTGTCACAATTGTATTTTTTTCACAGAAAAAATCATATAATTTAGCTATTCAAACACTCTACGTCAAATTCTTCTCACAAACAAATTTAATTTTTTCTCGTTTTTTGATAAGTTATTCTTATTATTATAAGTATTATAGATAATAAATTCGTAAGTATTTTTTTAGATATAAATTAATTATCAACAAAAAAATACTGATTTCAAACAAAAAAATAGACGATAATTTTATAAATTCTCCAAAATTATCGTCTAATATATTTCCATACTTTTATAATATACTTCTATATTTTTCTTCTATACAGCTATTTAAATCTCTAATTATAGTCTGCATATCCTTCTTTAAATGCATTTATAAATATTTTTTTAGCTTTTGATTTCTGAGCAGCTTTTATAGGGTTGTCATTTTCAAGCTCTTCAAACATCTTTTTAGCTTCTTTATCTATATTTGCTTCACTTCCACCGTTGGCTTTATACTCTTGACCAGAAAGGAATCCATTCTCTTTTATAGCACTTTCTAAATCAGCGTCTAAGTCCTCTCCCTTATTCCGTTTTTTAACATCTTTAACAACACCTGTTATTATATCATTTGCGTCTTTTTCCTCTGTAGAAGCTTCTGTATCAGTTGTAGATGCATCATCTGTAGTTGTATTATCCTCTACAACACTAGAGCCCTCATCTGATGTACCTCTAACCTTTGCTATATCATTTCTTGCAAGAGCCATATATCTCTTAAACTCTCCAAAATTTTCCTTAAACTTAACTATATTCTTATCGTACTTATCGTGGTTTCCTATAGCACCCTCACTAGCTTTCTTTATATCTTTATAGCACTTCTCAAGGTATTTCTGAGCATTGTACATATTATCGTAATTATATTCAAGATCCTTTACCTTAGTAAGATTCTTCTCTATATCAGCAGTCAACTTCTGAGCAGTTTTTTCACTACCACCCTTATGTCTTAACTTATCTATTGATAATATATCTTTTCTTAGCTTCTCATAATACTTATACACCTGTGTATAATCGCTAACTATTCCATTAACATTCTTATCTGTAACCTTAGTAACTAAATCCTTAGTACATCCAGTTGCAAAAACAGAAAAAGCAAGCACCGCACACAAAGCTAAAGACTTCACTCTTCTTAGCATCTCGTATCTCCTCTCTAATAAAAAATTCACATTACTATACCTATATAATTTTAAAGTATTTAAAGAAAAAAGTCTACCTTCTTTTCAGCATTTATCAAACACTTCCCCTAAAAACTTCACTCAAACACAAATCCCCCTCCAAATACATAATAACCAAAAACAAAAAAATATAACCCACTTTCTAAACTGCGCAAAGAAATAAGCACACGATTGCAAATCGCATCGACAATTCTGCAAGCGCCCCACATCATTGAAATGTGTTACATAAACATGTGGGGCGCTGAAGCCTGGAGAAAGATTGCAATATCTATTTCAAGGTATTAAAAAAGGAGATATCACAAAAACTGCGATATCCCCATATATTTCAATTAATTATTTACAGAAAGTATTTGCAACGTGTGCTTTTATTTCTTCAGCAGTTCCCATTGCTAGTACTTCATCAGCAAATTTTTTCATATCTGCTTCATTTACTGAAGTTATAAGTTTTCTTGCTGGAAGTATAGATATTGGAGACATAGAGAATTCATCTAATCCGAATCCAAGAAGTATTGGTATCATCATCTGATCTCCTGCTGCTTCTCCACACATTCCTACCCATTTACCTTCTTTGTGTGCGTTGTCTATAACCATTTTTATAAGTCTTAACACAGCTGGATTGAACTGGTTGTATAAGTAGCTTATTTTCTGGTTCATTCTGTCAACTGCAGTAGTGTACTGTATTAAGTCGTTTGTTCCTATAGAGAAGAAGTCAACATGTTTAGCAAGTACATCTGATATAACTGCTGCAGATGGTACTTCTATCATCATACCTAATTCTACATCTTTAGAGTATGCTATACCTTCAGCGTCTAATTCAGCCTGAACTTCTTTAACTACTTCTTTAGCTTTTAATAATTCTTCTAATGAAGATATCATTGGGAACATTATTCTTAATTTACCATATACACTAGCTCTGTATAATGCTCTTAACTGAGTTTTGAATATATCAGTTCTATCTAAGCATAATCTTATAGCTCTGTATCCTAAGAATGGGTTCATTTCTTCATCTAGAGGAAGATAGTCTAATTTTTTATCTCCACCTATATCAAGAGTTCTTATAACGATTGGTTTTCCGCTCATACCTTCTAATACTGCTTTATAAGCTTCAAACTGAGTATCTTCTTCAGGTAATTTATCTGAATCCATGTATAAGAATTCAGTTCTGTATAGTCCAACACCTTCAGCGTCATTTTTTATAAGACCTTCTATATCGTTTGGAGTACCTATGTTACCTGCTAATTCTACTCTTCTACCATCTAAAGTAACTGATTCTTTACCTTTTAATAATTCTAAAGCTTTCTTTTCTTCTTCGAAAGCCTGTTTTTTAGCTGCATAAGCTGCTTTTGTTTCTTCATCTGGATTTATTATAACTTCTCCAGTATCACCATTGAATACTACGAAATCTCCATCTTTAACGTTTTCAGTTATGTCAGTAAGACCTACAACTGCTGCTATTTCAAGAGTTCTAGCCATTATAGCTGTATGAGAAGTTCTTCCTCCTATATTAGTAAGGAATCCTAAAACCATTTTTTTGTTCATAGTAGCTGTATCTGATGGAGTTAAGTCGTGAGCAACTAGTACTACTTCTTCATCTAATGCAGATAAATCTACTACTTTTATTCCTAATAAGTGTCTTAACACTCTGTTTGTAACGTCTTTTATGTCTGCTGCTCTTTCTCTCATGTACTCATTGTCCATAGATTCAAACATTGCAACGAACATTTCTTTTATTTCATTTAATGCAAAATCAGCATTAACTTTTTCATCAGCTATTTTAGCTTCTGCTGCTCCAGTTAATTCTGGATCTTCTAAAACTAAAAGGTGTGCTCCGAATATTTCAGCTTCTGCTTCACCTAGTTCTTTAGCTGCTTTTTCTTTAACTTTTTCTAGTTCAGTTTTAGATACCTGAACAGCTTCTCTTAATTTAGCTATTTCAGCATCTACATCTGTTATAGTTCTTTTTTCTATAACAAGCTCTTTATGTTCTACAACAAGTGCTTTACCTAGTGCTATACCAGGAGAAGCTCCAGTTCCTTTGAATGCCATAACCATATCCTCCTAAAAGATAATTATTTATAACCGATTCTTATTCACCGAATCCTGATTCAACCATTTCTGATAATTTAGCTATAGCTGCTTCTTCATCTTCTCCGTTAGCTATTAAAGTAAATTCAGTTCCTTTTGATAAACCTAAGCTCATTACACCCATTATTGATTTAGCGTTTACTTTTTTACCATTAGCTTCTATTTCTACTGTAGCTTTGAATTCAGATGCTCCTTTAACGAACATTCCTGCTGGTCTAGCGTGTAAACCTGTTTCATTGATAACTGTTAATTTTTTTTCCATTGTTAATTCCTCCTGAAGTGTTTTTTAAATTAAATTTAAATTATATTATCTATATCTACCCCACTTTAGTGGGACATTTTTTGTCCGACGGTATTATTAAGTTCCCACTCGGCTATCTTTTTCTATTATACTACTAAATTTTATTTTTTTCGACAACTTTCATTAATATTTTAATAAAAATTTTTAAAAATATTATGTATAACATAAAAGATATGTTTTTCTTACAAATTTTGGTAGATTATCACGTCTAAAAGTATATTGATATACATAATTTACAGTATATATTACACTATTTTAAATTAGATATAAAGCAATCTACAAGAACAGATTTTCTGTGTTCTTTCTTTTGTTTAATATTAAGCCTAACTTCTTCTCTACGGAACTCTCTATAATCTATTAAATTGTCACGATATGTATCATTTATTACTGAATTAATATCGTATACTTTAACCCTATTTTTTCCATTGCGCTCAAGTGCATTTTCATAAAACGCAAAGTATAAATCTCTGTAGGTAAAATTCTTTGGCAGCGATAACAACTCGCCTGCCTTTGGAATAATAGCCTCCATTAAAGTTCTTAGATCAGGATTTCTTCTAATATTGAATACCTGGCATAAAAGCTTTATATCTTCTTTTTTCATACGCCTTATTTTTTCAAAACACATATCTTCTGTAATATTTCCGGCGTTTCTAAAATAGAATCTAACTCCATCGTACTTTTCAAAAGTTTTCATAGTATCCAAATATCCTAAGTTTATATTTTTCTGAATATGATCCCTATCTTTATTCATAGAGCCACCCAGATATTCTGACGGATACACCACTTTTAGATTTAAGTCGCTGTGTTTTTTTATACTTATTGTACCCTGTAGATTGTCCTGAATTCTAATTGCTACTATATCTTTGTAGCCTTTCTTTTCAAGCATTCCAATAGGTAGATTGTCGACAAACATTCCATCTACATATAGCTTATTGTCCATTACATTCATTTTGAATATAGGTAGACTGGCACTCGCTATAAGGTAGTCTATTAGCCTTCCCTTTGGTATATCCTCTAAAAATAACGACTGTGGGTTTAGTTTTTTATCTATATACATAGTAACCATTCCAAAGTCTATTCCCTTGTTTCTTATTTTATCCTCATCCAAAGTATCCTCTAGCATCTCCCTAAGTGGAGTAATGTCGATTCCGTCATTTTCTTTAAATGACTTCTTTATAAGAGAAAGAATCTGGTTCATCCGCTTCATGCTCAAATCCATATCCTTTAGCTTTTCATACGTTTCAAAATCTACATTTATAAAATGCTTATAATCGTATTCAAGCCATATTTCCTCCATAATACGTATATCATCCTGAACCATATATGCACCATTCAATGCACCTATTGAAGAACCTGTAATTCCTTGAAAATCCATACCCATTCCTTTAAGTGCTTTATATGCACCTATTTGGTAGGCACCTTTTGTACCTCCACCTTCAAGAACTAGACCTCTCATAATATACCTCTTCTGATGCAAAATGCATCTTATTAAAATTTGTCTTTAAAGATATCTTCCTCAACTAACAAATCTATCTTTTGTATAAGCTTATCTATATTATCCGATATATTCAGCTTTTTTTCCATAATTTTTTTGGAATATTCTTCTATTTTTTCATAATTATCTCCCTTAAAGATCTTCATTTTCATAACTTTATTAGGATAATAATCATAAATTCCCCTACTCATCTTTTTTGCATTTATTTTATAATACTTGTCGTATATTGAAGAATTTAAAAGAGCTACAATATACTCATATGAAAATTCTTCCTTGTACTCATCCTTTAAATAAAAAGAGTATACATCTGCGCTGCTGTATAAATTATCGTAATCTACAGCAAATTTATTTTCTATAGATTTATAGGGATACATAACTTTAGTTCTCTCAAATACGCTTTTTTCTCTCCCCCACTGTAGTTCATACCACTTTCTAATACACTTTAAGCACTCTCTTCTATTTTCTAACTTTTCTTTGTACGGATTTATACAATTTTCAAATATATATTTCTCATCATCCTCGCATTTTATATCATTAGAATATATCATCTTGTGATTAACTTTAGGAATTACATATTTTTCTATATCCCTACTCTTTGCAAGGTCTTTCAAAAGTTTAGGCGTTATATTTTTTAATCTATTATCGTTATTTTTTAAGATAAACGCCTTATCGCATCCAGTTATAACACCTTGAGAACTTTCCGCTATTTCATAAAGCCTATACCCTTGCATTTTTTCAATTCTAAGATACAGCTCCATATCTTTTTCGTTTGCTATAATCCAATCTGATTGCAATCTACTTGTAGATATTTTTATGCTCTCAAAATCTTTTGTATTATTCTTTATTTCATCTACACTCTCGACAAGATTTTTTCTATCATTTACATATATATACTTATCTGATTTCTTTCTATATATATTGGTTGTAGAAATTCCATATCCTTTTTTTCTCATTCGTATTATGCACGCAGAAATACCTACACAGTCAAATACCTCTGCTCCAAGAAAGTCTATAATTTCCTCTATTTCCACATTTTTTTCTAAATATTTTCTGAGCAATTCCGCAGATATACTCTCTAAAAAATATCTCGGCGTTATTAAATGGATTACTCCATCCTTTTTTAGCAATTCTATAGAGTTTTTGTAAAAGCAGAAATACAAATCAGATTTATCTCTATAAACCTCTTTATATTTATCCATTATAAACTGTTTATACTCCTTTGTAAGAAGCTTATGCCCTACATAAGGTGGATTTCCGATTATAATATCAAATTTTGTTCCCCAATCAATGTTCAATCCATCCTTATTATATATATTCATCTCAAATATACCTGTATTACACTCAAACTCCCTTAAATAAGTCGCTTTATATTCATCCCAGCTTTCTTCTTCATCCAAATCATCGCTTATACTTGGCTCATCATAAGTCCCCATAATAGCAGTCTTTGTCAAAAGCATCTTAGTTACTTCTACAGCATCGCTATCTATATCAGTCCCATATATACAATTTTTTAAAATATATCTAGGTAAATTTTCTTTTTTAAAACATTCATCACCGTATTTTTCAACTAACTCATCAGATTTTTCCTCAAAAATTTCAAGCAATCTATCAAATGCGTACACAAGAAAATTCCCACATCCACATGATGAGTCCAAAATTTTAGGATGTGGATTTTTTAGCACATCTAATTTTCCAACTGTATTATCCACTATATACTCAACTATTTCTACAGGAGTATAGTAAATTCCAGATTTTTTCCTTTTTTCTATATCTAAATTATTTTCATATAATCTCGCTGCTTTAAATTTTTCCATAATAAGCCCCTCAAAATAGATAAAATTTATTTAACTAATTTTTACCATTTTTCTCATCTAAAAACGTAAGCGTACCCTGCATTATCCCCTCAGCTAACATATCTTGGTAGTTAGGATCTTTTAGTTTTTTCATATCTGATACATTTGTTATAAATCCACACTCTACTAATACAGCTGGCATCGTAGTTTCTCTAAGTATTTCAAAGCTATTCCGAAGTATTCCTCTACTCATTATCTCTACATAAGATGCAGTCGTCTGTTGTACAGAGTTAGCAAGTTCTTTAGATCCATCTGTAGCACCATTTCTGTACCATGTTTCAAGTCCATTTGCATCGCCGTATTTTTTCTGCGCATTTAGATGTATAGAGATTAAAGCATCTGCATTTGCCCTCTTTGCAATTTCAGCTCTTTCTTCTAAGCTTACATATTTATCTTCTGTCCTAGTCATTATTACATTTACATCAGACTCTCTTCCAAGTCTTGATGCTACTTTTTTAGCTATCTGCAGTGCGATGTCTTTTTCGTATACAGTTTCTGTACTGTCAATAGATCCCTTGTCATTTCCTCCATGTCCAGCATCTACTACAATATTGTATTTCTTTGACTGCCGTTTTTTCTCATCATCTAAGTCATACTGACCTTTTACTGGTTTTGTTTTAGAATTAGAGCTATCTTCTGTTTTAGAACTTTCATCATTAGATACACTACTATCTCCAGAAGAACTTTGTGATGTAGACGCTACTTTATTTAGCGGTTTACCCTTTATCATCTGCACACCTTTAACTCCACAAAATCCCAATGCTACAACTAAAAGAACCGCAATGGCAACTCTCCCCCATTTGATTTTTCTTCCATTCTTTTTAGGTATAGACTTTCCTGCATTAGGCTTTTTTAGTTTCTTAGGCTTTTTAACATTGCTCTTTGTATTTTTTACCGTCGACTTAGGTTTTGTCGATTTATTCTTTTCTTTATTGTTTGCTTTTTTAGTCGTATTTTTATTTGTACTCTTTGGAGTTATTTGTCCAGTTTTTTTATTTCTATCTATATATATAACATTGCTTTTTTTCTTTTCATTGCTCTTGTTTTTATTTTTATTATCTTTGTTCGCCATAATATCACCTTTCTTAACATATTCCTTATTATTTTAACATTTGAGGTTATTTTTTTCAATCGAATAGTTTACATAACAATACCTTCTATTTGGATATTATGCATTAAAAAAGCAGGCTCCTCAGCCTGCTTTTTTAAAATTATAAGTCTTTTGGGATTAATTTATACTTGATTATCTCTATTTATGAGATAGGATAGTTTCTGATGTTATTATTGGATTCATCACATCATCTATAGATGCTGTTGTTCTTACATCCATTTTATTTTCTTCTTTTACAAAGTTTCTTGAAGTTATTATTGGGTTCATTATATCTTCTTCAGCTACTTTGTTTAGGTTGTCATTTTTAACTTCTTCTTTTACGAAATCTCTTGAAGTTATTATTGGGTTTAAGCTTTCGTCTATTTCTAATGCACTTACACTCTGTACTCCAAGTCCTCTTGCTACTACTACGATTGCTACTGCTGCGATTATTTTTCTAAGATTTAAGTTTTTCATGACTGTCCCTCCATTTATGTTAATGTATTTTTTACGATTTTGTTTGATATTTATTTATCTCTTTCTTTGATTATAGTTTAACAAATGTTTTGCAAAAAGTAAAGCCTTTTTTGAAAAATTGTATTAAATTTTTTTATTTTACCTTACAATTTTGATAATTAAACAAAATAGTCTTATTTACATATATTTTCAGAAAAATTAGCCATAAAAATTTATTTTTTAATGAATTTTAGACTATATTCCACAAATTTTCTGACAATTCACCCCTATTTCACAACTTGTATACAGGTCCTAAGTTGTATCTTTTTAAATATAATTTTCTGACAATTCAAAACAACTCGACTATTCTGTAGTTATTTTTTTAACATAATTTATTTCTAATTTACTATTCTTTTTATAATTTTAATTTATCTTTTAGATATTTTGAATATTTTTTATCATTCTTTTTTATAATGTGGTTATTTTTATTCATCTATTCCTATTTTTTATATAAATATGTATATTTTTCTACAATCTATTCAAATAATTATCTACATATATATAATGTAGAAACTTTTAAACTAAAAAAAGCCCCAACTACATAATCACTGTAGCTGAGGCTTTCTTTGCATCACTATATATTGAATACTTCTTTTATTTTTTCAAGCACTCCATTTTCGCTGTTCTTACCAGCTATAAATCTGGCTTTTTCTTTTAATGCATCTATAGCATTTTCCATTGCATAACTATAGTAACCACATTCTATAAGTTCTAAATCATTCATCTGGTCACCAAATATCATTATCTCTTCACTTTTTAGACCATATCTTTCTTTTATATGCTCAAGAGCCTTTCCTTTTGTTACTCCTTTTTCCATTATATCTAACCAATGAGGTCCTGATGTACATACTGTCATATACTCGCCAAATTTATCAAAATAATCCTGGCAATGTTCAGAAATAGGTCTATCATCGTATATCGCTGTTTTTAGTACATCTTCCTTAACATCTTTTAAATCATCTACAACTGTTACACTTGAGCAGTATATATCTAACATTTTTAAGAATTCTTCATCCTTACATTCTGTATATGCAGTATATTTAGTATTTAAAAGAATTTCTTTATTTTCTGCAGCTCTAGTGAAGTCTATTATATCTTCTACATTTTTTCTATCCATTGGATCACATAATAGTTCTTCCCCTTTATTTACTGCAAAAGTTCCATTCTCAGCTATAAACATCATTTTATCTTTCACTGATTCAAAAAGTGTTTCAAGTGCAGGATACTGTCTCCCACTTGCTGCCATAAATGTAATTCCCTTTTTATATAATTCATTGAAAACATGATTAAATTCTTCGTTTAATTCTCCATTATTGTCTAATAGAGTACCATCTAAATCTGTCGCTATAAGTTTTATCATAGAATACCCCCTCTTAATTTTTAATCTTTTTATAATATACCCCACCTTTATGAAATTTTCAAGAATTTTAGTTTTCAATCTATATTTATAGTTAAAAAAGTTGTAGAATATATTCTGTGACGACAATATAAGATAAAAAGTCAAAATCTATTGAATAATTCTCTGTATTCTAATATAATTATAAGATGATTTTATAATATTCTTATAAAGTCGAGATTATTTAATTGAGTAAAATTAATTGAGAAAAAAAGAATAAATTAAAAGAAAGAAGGGATTTTTTTGTCTAAACTCAGAAAGCTTGTTATACTTCTTGCGGTTCTTGTTATAGCCTTTCCGACATGTGTGTTTGGATATGTATATACAAAATTAAAAACTGTTCAGGATAGTGGTGATTACGATGCCCTGAATAGTCTGGAACACAAAAACGATAGCAACATAACAAATATACTTCTTCTTGGTACAGATGGTAGACCTGGCGAAAATGCTCAGAGATCTGATGCTATGATGATTCTTACTATTGATAACAAAAATAAGAGTCTAAAGCTTACTTCTCTTGGTCGTGATACATATGTAGACATACCAGGGCATGGAAAACAGAAATTAACTCATGCATATTTCTACGGTAAAGCTGATTTACTTATAGAAACTATAGAAGAAAACTTTAAATTAGATATCCACGATTACGCTCAGGTTGATTTCTATTCATTTATGGATGTTATAAATGTACTTGGTGGAGTAACTGTCGATGTTGAGGAAAGCGAAATAGATGAGCTTAATAAATTTATACCAGAAACATACTCTTGGTATGAACACGACGACAAAGGTAGTATAAAATACATAACTAAAGCAGGTAAACAAAATCTAAATGCATATCAGGCACTTTCATTTGCTCGTATAAGAAAAAATGATGGTACTATGGAAAGAGATAATAGACAGAGAATGGTTATAGAGGCTATGGTTAAAAAACTAAAAGGTCTTCCAATATCAAAATACAACGACCTTATGAACTCTGTTTTACCATATGTTAAAACAAATATGTCACCTGCAACAATACTTGGACTTGCAAAAGACGTACTTGCAATTGGTAACTTCGATATAACTTCACTTCAGTTCCCTCTTCATCCAGAAGGTGAAGTAAGACTTGGTAAAGCTGGTTATGTTATACCATTTGAAGAATACGAAGTAGATATATTACACGACTTTATATTTAAAAATATAGTTCCTACAAAAGAACTTATAGAAAATGCAGATAAACAGTACGGAAGAACAGATTACAGTAGTTATACAGAAGATGATTCTTCATCTAGCTCTTCTAGTTCATCTAGCTCATCATCTGATTTAGATGACGATAGTAGTTCTAGCGGAAGTTCTAGTCATTCTGGAAGTAGTAGTCATTCTTCTTCTGGTGGAAGCAGTCATTCTAGTGGTTCTAGCTCTTCTGATAATTCAGATTCTGATAGTTCTTCTGACTCTGGAAGCTCTGATTCTGGTAGTTCTTCTGGCGGTTCAGATTCAGGTAGTTCTGATTCTGGTAGCAGCGACTCTGGAAGTGGCGAAGTAACTGAATAAACATAAAACATTTGGACTGTTGCGTATCTTGCAACAGTCCTTTTTATTTTTATTACTTGAATTAGTTATAAGTCTTCTATATAATAAAAAAGTGACTTGCATATTTTTGCAACGCTATTTATAATGATAAAAGATTGATTTTTTAGTGTGATATTATTCAAATTTTAGAAAGAAGGTTTTTATTTTGGCAGATAATAGAGATAATCCGTCTAACAAGATAAGAAGGGTTAGCGCTTCTTCTAAGAATGGACAGTCTAGTTCACGTACTAATGCCTCAAAAGTTCAGAGGTCTTCTAGTCGTGGTAATTCTTCTCGTGGTAGATCTTCACAGTCTATAAACACAAATGTAAGAAGAAGTTCAGATAGTTCTCGTCCAAATCCAAGTAGAAGAGCTCCCGGTGGGCAAAAAAGGAATATCAAAAAATCTCCTATGAACTCAAATCTAAATAGAGGAAGTCGTTCCTCAGGCGGAAATAATTATGACAATATAAATAAAGAGCAACCTAAAAATAGAAATCCAAGAAATAGCGGTAGTGCTCGTGCTGCTAGAAATGCAGAGAGAAAAAGACAGAAGAGAAAGAAAATTAAACGTATAATGACTGTTATATTAGTTATTATTTTAGCCTTCCCTACTGTAGGTGCTATTTCATTTATTAAAAAGGTTGCAGATGCATACGATCCATCTATTGCTAGTGGTGTGTTTGATAATATTACCCATATAAACAAAAAGGGTATTACAAATATACTTCTTCTTGGATCTGATGCCAGAGAGGGCGAGGAAAAGTCTAGAACGGATACTATGATGATTTTTACAATAGATACCGTACATAATTCCCTAAAGCTTACATCTCTTGCTAGGGATGCGTATGTAAATATTCCTGGACATGGATATACTAAGCTTACCCACGCATATTACTTGGGTGGTGTAGAGCTTCTTACAGAAACTATAGAGGACAACTTTGGTGTAGATATACATAACTACGCACTTGTAGATTTTGAGTCGTTTATGTATATTATAGACGCTATAGGTGGTGTTACCGTAAATGTTAAGGATTCTGAGCTTGCTGAGCTTAATAAATTTATCTCAGAAACATATTACTGGTATAAGGACAAATCTCAACCTATGCAGCTTGTAGAATCTCCAGGTGAACAGCTTTTAAACGGATATCAGGCACTTTCATTTGCGCGTATCAGAAAGAACGACTCTGCATTTGAGAGAGATAGACGTCAGAGAGATGTTATACAGGCTATGTTCTCTGGTGTTAAGGCAATGTCTAAATGGCAATATCCAAAGCTTTTAAATGCTGTTTTACCTTATCTAAAGACTAATATGAAAACTACTCAAATAGTTTCACTTGGAATGTCTGTTATAAGAATGGGAAGTCTGGATATCAAACAATTTGAATTCCCTATAACAAACTCTCCTTATTCTATAGAAGGTAAATATAAAAACGCTGGATGGGTAATAAGATTTACTGAGGACTCTGTAAAAATACTACAGGACTTCATATTTAACGATAAAGAATATGTAAAATAATAAAAATAGGTTGGTATGGATATTTTCCAAACCAACCTATTTTTGCGTTCTATTAAATAAAAAAAGGCTGCTGCAAAATCTGCAACAGCCTATATATCTCTTTATTTTAGATTTTCTCTGATTTTGTTGTAAGTGTCGTTTGATATTCCTCCACCGATTCTGAATACACTGTTAGTTTTTTTGTTTTTTAGTATGTTTGACTGTTCAGAGTCTAGTGAGTTTCCAGCAACTACAATTGGAGATTTTGTTTTTGCTGCATATACACCTACACTTATTGCATCTACAAGTGGTCTATTTTTAGCAATAAATACTGGATTGTAACTTTCTGATGGATATAGAGCTTTTATTACTCTAGCATTAGTCTGATTTCTGTTTGCTCCACCTATTCTATTTCCTGATACATTTCCTGATACTATAGAGTCTATTTCTTTGATTACATTATCAGAAATAACTGCAGTTTCTCCTAAGAAATATGCTGAAGATATAGAATTTGATTTTATCCAATTTTTAACTGATGAGTTTACACTATTTTTTGAAGTAACTATTATAGGTGCTTTTTCCTCAGCTGCTTTAGATACAACTGATAATGCGTCTGCTGCACCATTTTCTCCAGCTACGTATATTTTACTTACATTTGATTTTGAGTCTATTTCTTTAGCTATATTTACAGATAACTCTTCTATATTTGATCCTTCTATTCTTTTTATAGAAGCTGATGAAACTGAACTTTTAATATTTTTTTCAGTATTTTCTCCTATAGAATTTTTTCCACCTACTATTATTATATTAGATGGATTTAGTCTTTTTAATTCATTTATAGTGTATGAACTAATCTTATCTTTTTCTGCAAGAAGAACTGGCGCATCATAAACTGCTGCAAGAGGGTTTGCTACTATTCCCTCTATTTCATTAAGACCATTTGCAATTACTACTGTTGAAGCTGAATTCCAACCTTTTTTACTTATTTTCGCAGCAGTATCATATCTATTAGCTCCGATAATTTCTGTAGAAGAAGGTAAATTTTTATCTTCTGTTGTTCCATTGTATGCCCCGTACATACTCTTTAAATCATTGTATATACTTGCATTGTTTACTATATCTCTTGCTGAGAAGTACATACTACCTTTAACAGTACTATACTGTTTATTTACATTTATCTGGCTTTTTATTTCTTTAGCTATATTCTGTCCACTATAGCTTGACTGACCTTGTTTATATATTCCTTGTCCTATATAAAGGTCTACATCGTATCCTTTTACTTCATTAGCCCACCATTTTACAAGCTTAGAGTAATCTGCTACTTTTAATCCTATTGGCCAGTATATCTGAGGAACTATGTAATCTACATACCCTTTTCTTATCCAAGTTCTTGAATCTGCAAGCATATTGTAGTATGACTGTGAACCACTAGTTTCAGAACCATCTGGGCAATCTGCAGATTTATTTCTCCATATACCAAATGGACTTACACCAAACTCACAACCTGATCTAGTGTTTACAACTGCTTTCACTTTTTTAAGAAGAGTGTTTACATTTTCTCTTCTCCAGTTATTTCTATCCTGTCCTTTTCCATATGCTTTATATGATGCATCATCTGGGAATGAAGATGATGGATAGAAATAGTCGTCAAAGTGTATTCCATCTACGTCGTATTTATCTACAACTTCTTTTACTGTTTTTACAAGGTAATCTACAACTGCTGGATTACCTGGATCGTAATACATTTTGTTGTTGTATTTTATTACCCAGCTTGGATTTTTTCTAGCTGGATGAGATGACACTAATGAATTTAAGTTAGTACCAGAAGATGTTACTCTGTATGGATTCATCCATGCATGAAGTTCCATTCCTCTCTTGTGTGCTTCCTGTATTGCAAATGCTAATGGATCATATCCAGGATCCTTGCCCTGTGTACCAGTTAAATACTTAGACCATGGATTTATAGATGATTTGTAAAGTGTATCTGACTCTGGTCTAACCTGAAGTACTATTGTGTTTATTCCACAGCCTTTTAATTTATCCATTAACTGTGTAAGTTCCTGTTTCTGCTTTGTTGCGTTGTTTTTTGTTTTAGGCCAGTCTAAATTGTAAACTGTTGATACCCAAGCTGCTCTCATTTCTTTTTCTGCTGCCTGTGTACTATTTACATATGGTATAGCACTTAAAATCATAAATGTCGACAACATAACAGCTGTTAATTTTTTTAATATCTTTTTCATTTTTTCCTCCCTTTCCAATTTTTTAATTCTACCTTATATATTTTATACTAAATTTTAAATTATATAAACAAAAGATTATAGAAAAAGCAGTAAATATAAATTTACCGCTTTTTCTATTGATTTAATTTAGTTTTTTAATTTGTCGGTTAAGAGTTGTATATTATACTGCAAATGCAGTTATAATCCTATTAAATTACACTACTCTTCTAGCAACTATCATTTTTCTTGCTGATAATTTGCTTATTTTTACAACATCACCAGTCTGTGGTGAATGTATATACTGGTCATTTCCTATATACATACCAACGTGACTTACTGAGCTTCCTCTACCAAAGAATACTAAATCTCCTGGTTTTAATTCTGATTTTGAAACTTTTTTACCGTATTTTGACTGTTCTCTTGATGTTCTTGGTAAAGTAACTTTTGCTCCATTTTTGTAAGAGTAGTACATTAAACCTGAACAGTCAAATGAGCTTGGTCCTGTAGCTCCCCATTTGTATGGTTTACCTAGCTGAGCTTTTGCTACTTTTAATGCAGCTTCTGCTTTTGTACTAGTTTCTCCAGGTATTGTTATATAAGATGAACTTACCCAACCAGTTTTTCCACTTTCTGTTTTAACCTGGTACCAACTACCTGATGTTTTTAATATTTCTACGTATGCATTTTTATATATTTTTTCAACTACATTTCCTTTTGTTGATGCCTGATCTCTAACATTTAAGAAATCACAATCTACTACTTTCCCACATTTATTTTTTGATTTAACTCCATTAGCGTCAAATCTGTATATTGTTCCTCTTACATCTCTAAATGTGTTTTTAACCATTACACCTTTTGCATTAAAGTAATAGTCTTTTCCGTCTATTGTTCTCCACATCCGCTGTGCTAGAGAATTATCATTAGTTAAATAATAAGTTTCGTCACCTATTTTTAACCAACCTCTCTGTTTTACACCATCTTTATAATAGTATGTTTTTCCATTTTCTGTTACAAATCCATTTTTAGCTCCAGCTCTTGCAACATCCGCTGTAGACACTGTCTGTATATTTTCTAATTCTTCTGCTCCTGCTTCTACAGATGCATCTGTCACCATTATCGCTCCTGATATCATAACTGCTGCCATGATTTTTGCCAAAAACTTATTTTTAAATATCTTCGTCATTAATCGTCCTCCTGTAATTATGATTCATGATTTATAGATAGTGGGTATTTTATAAATCATTTTTTGTAGCCCCTCTCGCTACATTTATAATTGTAACATAACGGTTACAACTCCACAAGCTTTTTGTTACATTTTTGTAACTATTTTGTTACTTTTTTGTTGCTTTTTGTATATTTTTGCCGAATTAAAAGGATATTTCGTCAAAATTACAGATTTTCTGTAACAAAGTAACATAATTAATTACAAGAGAAGATTAAATTGTAACAATTTCTGTAACAAAATCAGTAAACTATTTTATCTATTTCAAATATACGGGCGGAATATAATTTTATAATTGTATAGAGGGATTTAAAATAAAAGTTCCTCTTTTGCTTGGAAATTAAATATATCTATCTCCTCGACAATGCAGCTCGACTGCCTGGAGAGGAATAGATATATTTTTTCAGAGCATAAAAAGAGGACTTTTATTAAAGCCCTCTTATAAATTAAAAACTATATTTCTCTAGTATATTTTCTTAACCATTCTGTTTCTTCTTCATTTAAGTATGGAGATATTTTTTCGAATACTAGTTTATGATAGTCATTTAAGTATTTTATATCATCGCTATTCATAACTTCTGGAACTATACCATCTAAGTCAAATGGTATGTAAGTTATTGGTTCTAAGTACATGAACTGTCCGTATTCATTCTGTTCTCTCTTACATACTAGAAGTTCGTTTTCTAATCTTATACCGTGAGATCCTTCTATATATACACCTGGTTCATCTGTTAATATCATTCCTTCTTCTAATGGATGAGTATCTCCAGCTCTATATCTCCATCTGAAACTTGTTGGAGCTTCGTGTATATTTAATAAGTATCCTACACCATGTCCAGTACCGCATTTATAGTCAAGACCTCTTTCCCATAAAGCTTTTCTAGCTAGTATATCTAAGTTCATACCAACGCATCCTTCTAAGAATACAGAGTTTGCAAGACGTAAGTTACACATAGCAACTAGTGTAAAGTGTTCTTTTATAGTATCTGATACTTCACCAAGTACGAATGTTCTTGTTATATCTGTAGTTCCTTCCCAGAATCCAGCACCAGTATCTGTTAAATAAACACTGCCTTCTCTAAGTCTTACATCTGTTTCTGGTTTTGAGCAGTAGTGCATCATTGCAGCGTGATCTGCATAAGCTGATATTGGTTCGAAGCTTGGTCTTATGAAGTTACCCATTTCTTCTCTTAATTCATCTAATTTTTCAGATGCACTCATTTCAGTTATTTCCATAGTTTCTACGTTTTCTTTAACCCATTTCATGAATTTAACGTGAGCTACAGAGTCTTTTATCTGAGCTATTCTCATGTTTTCTATTTCTTTAGGATTTTTTCTAGCTTTGAATAAAACTTCTGGGTTTCTTTCTTCAACTTTAGCTACACCTTCTGGTATGTTGCTGTATATAGCGTAGTTTAATCTAGCTGGGTCTATAAGTATAGTTTCTCCAGCTGGTATTTTTTTAGTATCTGCATAAACGTCGTTATAAGGGTGAACTGCTACACCTATTTCAGCGAATTCTGCTTTAAGTTCGTCGTTTAATTTAGTTTCATCTATATATAGATCTACTCCATCCATTTTAACTACCATATAAGATAATACTAGTGGGAAGAAGTCTATATCATCTCCACGCATATTAAGTGTCCAGCATATATCATCTATAGTAGCAACTGTGTGGTAAGTAGCTCCACATCCTCTCATATATTCACGAATTCTTTCTATTTTGCTAGCTGCACTTTCTCCAGCGAATTCTTCACCTAATTTGAATGCAGGTTTTTTAGAAAGCTCTGGTCTATCTGTCCATACTTCATCTATTAAATCTACTTCATATTTTATAGTAGCTTTGTTTGATTTTATTATTTCTTCATAGCCCTGTCCATCTCCCATAGCTACTACTCTACCGTCAAATCCTAAGCAATTTCCTTCTACTAATGTAGATTTTAAGTATTCGTTTATTGTAGGTACTCCTGGTTCAGCCATTCTCATAAGTTCTACACCAGATCCTTCTAGCTGTTTAGCAGCCTGAGTGAAGTATCTTCCATCTGTCCATAATCTAGCTTCGTCAAGAGTTATAACTGCAGTACCTGCAGAACCTGTAAACCCTGTTATAAATTTTCTAGCTTTGAAATGTTCTCCTACGTATTCACGCTG
>UQCY01000002.1 GCA_900539645.1 uncultured Clostridium sp.
TGTAAGATGGTTATATAGACTCATATCATTTTCTCCTTGGTTTTAATTTTTGTTGGCATGAATATTATACCAAGAAAATGATATGAGTTCTTTTTTTGTTGTACTTAGATTATAAATTCAAATTAATAAATAATTTGATTAAAAATAATTAATTTCAAAACTTATATTAAAAATAAATCATTCTTTTAGTCATACCACCATCAACAACAATATTCGCACCATTAATAAAATCGCTCTTTTCATCAACAAGAAAAGCACACACATTAAAAATATCATCGGGCTTTCCAACTCTTCCAGAAGGATGCTGAGAATGATCTAACTCTGATAAAGAATCATAATCCTCAGTTTCTATCCAGCCAGGACTTATACAGTTTACAGTTATATAACTCCCAGATAGAGAAACACAAAGTGTATTTGTAAGGGATACTATTCCACCCTTTGAAGCACCATAAGCTTCCCAATCAGCTTCATTTTGATTGTATCTAGTAGATGCTATATTGATTATCCTACCAAAATTGAGCCCCTTATTCGCTAAAATAAATTCCTTGCAGCATATAAAAGCACCTCTTAAATTGGTGTTTAAAACAGCATCAAACTCATCAACAGAAATATCATAAATAGATTTATTAAACTTGCTAATAGCTCCATTATTTATAAGGATATGGATTGGTCCAAACTTATCTACTATTTCATTAAAACAAGATTTTATCTCACTTTCAGACAATAAATTTACATTATACGTATGTATATTTTTTCTATCAAAATTATAATCATTAACATCAAGACTTATAACATTATATCCAAGATCAGCAAACCCATAGCATAATGCCCTTCCAATTCCGCCAGAACCACCAGTAATTACTATATTTTTCAAATCAATCACCTCCAATATTATATTATCAGAAAAAAATTAAAAAAGAATATTAATAAAATTATAAAAAACATCTAATAATTTATATTTAATAACAAACAATATACAACTTTAAACTTATACTAAAAAATGATATAATAAGAATATCAAGAACTAATGTTCTACAAAAAAGGAGAAGATTATGGCAGAGATAACAACTAAAAAAACAAACCTAAAAAAAGTATCTGAAAAATACAACGAACTGATAAAACAAAAATCAGGTAAGTGTTCTAAGATACTTTTTCTTATTTCAGATGGAAAATTAATCGAAAAAATAAAAAAAAATATAAACATAAATACATACATAGAAGAACCACAAATATTGACATACATATCATTCATAATGAAGGAATTGGAAAAATATTGGACCTTAATATCTAAAGAATTAAAAAGCGTAAAAGGTATACCTAATAATATTCCTTATTCATTGCCAGAATACATAATAACTGAAATGGTTGAAAACTTTAGATATAAATATGGATACTTTGAGGACATAACCGGAACATCAGAAAATATATCAAAATCCATATACTCAAATCTTAAATCAGCAGCCTACATGAACACAGACATATACTCTACTGGAGAAAAAATATACTATACAAAGAAAAATAAGGAAAATTTAGAAAGATTTTCTTATACTCAAAACGATGAAATCATAAAAGAATATACAGACAAGCTCGTAGAAAAATCTGCAATAGATTTACCGATGGCGATATACTTATACACAGAAAAGTTACTGAAAAAAGAAGAATATCAAAAAAGTTTATCTAAAAGATATGATTACTTATTAATAGATGCAATAGAAAAAACATCAAACTCAGAATTAGAATTAGTAAAAGTATTTAAAAATATAGGGAAAGAAATATTCATATACGGAGATATAAGTGCAGATTTTGCGGCAATGTACAATTTTGATTTAGATAACATAGTAGACTACTACTCAAAAAAAAGTGAATTATCTTCTAATAGTCTAGGGAATAAAAACTTGGCGAACCACCAAAGATACGGAGCAAAATATAAAGATTTAATACCGTTTTCAAATAGGATAAAAGAATGTTATCAATCACAACTTTATACAGAGATGATAGATGATATATTGTATAAAATTGAAGAAATTACAAAAAATCCTAAACAAATAGGAAAAACAGCGGTAATACTTCCACTAGGATCAGGAATACTACAGAACAGAATAACAGATAGACTTCAAAAAATGGGAGTAAAATACTTTAGCACAAGCACAGACTTTAAAATATCTCAGCATAGATATGCAAATCTGTTGATAATTATTGCTGCGATGTATTCAGGAAATTCAGAAATAGAATTTTCAACAGAGGAATATATACAGATGATTTCCCTAGTTCTGGGGATAAATAAAATCAAAGCTAATAAAATATTTAGAGAAAATGAAACGCTATTAAAGTCTACAATCCTTGAAAATAGCGAACTTGAAAAGATTTATGAAGAAAAATCAGAAATAACTTTTGATAATTTCCTGGGAAATACAGAAGGTGAAGATATGGAAATAGATCCAAAAGATATAAACAACTTTGTGGGCAATGTAGATAACTTAGACCAAATTATTGAAAAAATCTACATTGCTAGAAAGAAAAATCTAAAAAGAAGTGAATTTATGAGAAGATTTTACACAGAAGTACTTATAGCATTAGAGGATGGAATTGAAAATATAGATATTTGCAAAAAAGTAATATCAGAATGTGAAAAACTAGAAGAAGCTGCAGAATGTGGAGTGATAAAAGATTTTGAAATAGATAAAATCTTAAAAACATACTCTAAAGATTACATAGGATTTAGAGAATTAAAAAATAGTGAAGGAGAAGACAAGATAATGATAACAACTCCTTTCTATTATATAAATTCTCTATCAGAAAGAGGGATACAGCTTTGGGCAGATTGTGGAAATAATATGTGGAATCCAAAGATTGCCAAAGAAATAAATAACTCTATTGTTCTTAGAAAATCATATGAGGAAAAACAGATATTCACAGACTTAGACGAAGAAAAACTAAAAAAATATTATATGAATAATCTATTATATTCACTACTAGATTCCGCTGAAGAAGTATATGCATTTAAGAGTGACTATTCTCTAAATGGATATTTATCAGAAAGTATGATGTACACTAGTATAATAGGATTAATGGACAAAGAAGAAATATAATAAAAGTGAGGTAAACTATGCGGAAAATAACATATAGAGAAGATCAAGTTCCAATAATGGAGTACAAATCTGGTACTATGGCAGTTCCCGCAGTTCCAGGAGCTGGAAAAACATTCATAGTAACTAGATTGGTTACAGAACTACTAGAAAATAACATAAATGGAAAAGAAAAAATACTAATATTAACATATATGAATAGTGCGGTTAATAACTTCAAAGGAAGAATAAAAAAGCTATTAAATGAAAAATATGGAGAAGATGCAGAAATAGAAGAAAATTTATCAGAAGAAGAAATAAACGAGATTAAAAGAAAAAATAAAGATACTCTTAGAAGATTGAACAATTCATATGAAGTTATGACTATACACAGTTTAGCAACTAAAATAATAAAAGAAAACCCGGAATCAGCAATGTTAAACGAGGAATTTATGATTGCCGATGATGCCCAGAGAAGCATAATACTAAATGAATGTATAGAAAGCTATTTATCTACTGAAAAAGGAAGAAAGTATTTCTACTACTTCATAAATTACGAAAAAGCAAAGGACAAAAAAACTAAAAAAATAAATGAAGATAAGGCTAGAGGATTTGATGAAACTTGGAAGCAGGGATTTTTTGATTTAGTAACTAGCTCTATAAGTAAATTAAAGTACAATGGAATAACTCCAGACATACTAAATGAAAGAGTTAATGAAGATGGGTACAAAGGAATAATGGTAATAGTATCACCTATATATGAGATGTACTGCAAAAGACTTAAACTTCATGGGCTTTTAGATTTTGACGATTTATTGATAAATGCACATAAAATAGTCAGAGATGACGATGCTATCAGAGAAAAACTAAACAAGAAGTATAAATACATATTTGAAGATGAGTGTCAGGACTCTAATGAGATACAAGGAAAGATAATAAAACTTATTGGTGGTGAAAATCCAAACATAGTCAGAGTTGGAGATATAAACCAGAGCATAAGTGGAACATTCTCAGAATCAAATCCAAAATTCTTTAGAGAATTTATAGAGAGTGCCGATTGCTGTCATAGAATGGATATGTCAAACAGAAGCAGCAAGGACATACTAGAGCTTGCAAATTTATTAGTTGACTATACAAAAAATAGCTTGCCTGAAATAGAGTGCCGAGATGCACTTGAAGATATGAAAATAAAAACTGTAGAAAAAGGCAAAGGATACAAAGAAAACCCAGAGCCAAAAAGTTATACAATAAATACAAAGTGGCTAGCTGCAGGAAGTTTTGACGATGAAATAAGAGAAACTATAAGATTTGTAGAAGGAATAAAAAGAAAATATCCAGATAAGAGCATAGGAATACTAGCTCCATACAACAAAGACTGTAATAAAATCGCGGCTGAACTAAAAAAACACGATTTAGAATTTGAAAATCTAAGCTCATCTTCTGAAAAAATGAGAAAAGTAATAGACGATATAGCGAATATACTAGACTTTATAATAGATAACGACAATATAGATAAGTTGATGGATATAATTGGAAGTGCATTTATAAAAGAAGAAAGTGAAGAAGGAAAGGCGGACTTCCTTAATATATTCAAAAAATTTACAACAGATGAATTGATATATAACTTTGATGAAATTGACTTAGGAATAGTTGACGACAGCAGTAGCATATTCGTCAAGTTTAAAAATGCATTAGAAAAAATTCAGGAAATAATGGATTACTCTTGGAATAGAGCTGATTTATTGGTTTTATTCATACGGGATAGGTTAGATATAACAGAAGAAGAGATGGCAATTGCAGAGTATGTCGCATTCTACGTTAAATATCTTAAGAGAGAAGATCAAGATGTAGATTTTGAATATATAGTAAATGTAATAAAAGATAGAGGCAATAGTAGCTTTAGACATATACTAGACATAACAGGTAATATCAACGGATACGAGCCTACACCAGGAAGTGTGACAGTATGTACTAACCACAAATCAAAAGGAATGGAATGGGACTGTGTATTTATGCTTAAATGTACAAAATATCAATTCCCTAGTGATTTAGAGTTTAAACTACCTTGTCAGAAATATTTCTTAAAAGAAAAATACAACAATCCTGAAGCATTAGTTGCATCTGAAATAGAAAAATTGACAAATGGACTAGAAAGAACAAACTTCGATATAGAATTGAAGTTAGATCAAATAAGAGAAAAGATAAGATTATTCTATGTAAGTGTAACTAGAGCTAAAGAGATGCTTATAATATCTGCATCTGTATTTAATAACGATGAAGATAAAAAGAAAAAATATCCGTTAAAGCAGGAAAAGAGTGAATACTTTAAACTAATGGAAAATCAAGTACAAAAAAGAAGAGCTAAACAGTAAAAGAGGTGAATACAATGGACTTTTCTGGATTTGAATTCAGCCAGAATGCTTTAAATACATTTAGAAGTTGCCCTAAAAAATTTGGGTATAAATACATACAAGGACTAAATTGGAAAAAGGAAGATGACGAGGAATACTACAGAAGCATGAAGTACGGATTAGAATTTCATCTAATGTGTGAGAGATATTTCTCAGGAATACCTGTAGGAAAATTTACAGGAAGCAAGGAATATGAAAAATTTGACCAATGGCTAGAAAAAGTAAAAAAAGCAGTATCTATTTATGAAGATAGAGAATATCTGCCAGAGTACGGACTTTCTATAAAAATAGATGAAGAAAGCAGACTAACTGCAAAATATGACTTAGCTGTAATATATCGAGAAAATGGTCAGCTTTCCATAGATATATGGGATTGGAAAACAGAAAACAGAAAACTGAAGTACAACGATTTAGAAAAAAGAATGCAGAGTATAGTCTATATGGCTGTTGCATATGAAGCAATTCCTAAAATATACGGAAATGGGAAAGAAAAAGCTAGAGTTAGAATGTACTACTATCAGCCTGAATACTATTCGGAGCCAATAGAACTAACATATAGCGAAGAAAAATTTGAAAACGATAAAATAAAAATAAAAGGTATTATAAATGAAATAAAAAAATCGGATTTTGAGGAAAAAAATTTAAAATCTTGTAAGTACTGCGAATTCAATATGTTGTGCAATAGAAACAATGTTGACGAAGAAGCATACGAAGAATATTAGGAGGGTAATATGGGAGTCAGATTTATACTAGGCAGAAGTGGATGTGGAAAAACTGAATATATGCTCAATGAGATTAAAGAAAAAGCTATTTCAAAAATAGAAAAATCTCCAATAATAATACTAATTCCAGAGCAGTACACATACGAAATGGAAAAACGAGTAAGTAATATGTTTGCATCTGGAGCTAAGGATAAATATATGCGTGTTAGACCTATGGGGTTAAAGACATTATCTGATTTAGTATTTTCATACTGTGGAAATTTATCAAAAGTAGGGATAAATGCAGCAGGAAAGGCTATAATCACTCATAATTCAATAGAAGCTGTATCAAAGAAGCTTGAACTATTCTCAAAATCATACACACAACCTGGATTTACAACATCTATTTCAGATATGATATCTGAGCTTAAACAGTTTATGATAACTCCAGATAGACTTGATGAAATTATAGGGGAAAGTGGGGATACACTTCCTGAAAACTTAGTTATGAAGCTAAAGGATATAGCTAAGATCTACCGAGAATTTGAAAAAAAACTACATGAAGACTATGTAGATATGCACGACAAAGTAGTTATGCTTACAGCAAAAATTGCTGAGTGTAGTTTCTTAGATGATATGGATCTGTATATTGACGGATACACTAGCTTCACACCGAATCAGTACGAGCTATTAAAAGAACTTATGAAAAAAGCAAAGAGTACGACATTTCTATTTACAATGGACTCTCCATTTAAGACAGGATACGCAGACTACTTTGCAAGTACTAGAAATACATACAATAGAATCAAAGATATATGCGAAAAAGAAGGTATAAAGGTAGAAAAAGATGTAAATCTATGCAATGAAGATATAAAGAGATTTAGAGGAAATAAGGAGTTACAACACCTTGAAAGATATTATAACTCATATCCTTATAGTATTTATCAAAAGAAAACAGAGAAAATAAGAATAAGAGAGTACTCAAACTTATACAATGAAGTTGAGGAAATCGCAAAGGAAATAGCTAACGATATAATAGATGGAAGATATAGATACAAGGATATAACCATAGCTGCAAGAAATATAGATTCTTATGAATCTCTTGTAAAATCTATATTCTCTGAGTATAAAATTCCATTCTATATCAACAAAAAATCTGAGGCGAAAAACAACCCTATAATCACAATGATTATATCTGTACTTGAAATGAAAAAGAGAAGATACGGATATGAAACAATGTTTAGATATTTAAAAAGTGGACTTTTAGATTTTACAGAGGATGAGATAAGTCTACTTGAAAATTATGTAATAGCAAATGGAATATCAGGAAACAAGTGGTTTGAAGATGTTTGGGAATATAGACTTCCAAATTCTTTTTATGAATATGAGGAAAGTGAAGAAGAACTAGAAACTAAGAAAAGAATCAATGATATAAAAAATAGAGTAATTGCTCCTATTAAAAGATTTGACGAGAAACTATCTTCTAAAAATAGAAAGACAGTTGAAGATATTTGTAGATATCTGTATGAGTTTTTAGAGGATATAAACATATTTGAAAAAATAGAAGATACAATAGATACGCTTAGAGAAAAAGGTATGTTAGAATCTGCAGCTAGATATTCGCAGGTTTGGAATACTGTTTCAGATTTATTAGACCAGCTTGTAGAGATTATGGGCAATGAAAAAATTTCTCTAGAGAGATTTATAAGAATAGTAAATATTGCACTTGATGAGTATGAGTTAAAGACTATACCACCTAGTATAGACCAGGTAACAGTAACAGAAGTAGACAGAATGAATAATCCAAATACTAAACACTTGTATTTGATAGGTACTGTAGATGGAGTATTCCCAATGCCTTCAAAAGAGAATGGACTTCTTTCTGACTCAGACAGAGGGAAACTATCTGATATGAATGTGGAGCTAGATAAAGACAGTAGAAAAAGGGTGTTTGAAGAGCAATTTTTAGTTTATAAGGCTATAACTGCGACATCAGACAAACTTACTGTAAGCTACCCAATTGCAGATAGCGAAGGAAAAACACAGAGGGCATCTATAATAATATCTAGAATCAAAAAATTATTTAAAAATGTAGATATAAAAAGTTATTTCCTAGAGGGAGTATACGAAGAAGATGATTTAAAAGAAGTAAATTCTAAAATACCTACTTTCAATACAATGGTAGATAAGATAAAAGAAGCTGCGGACAAAGATTTTGAAAATGGAATATCTGATATTTGGAAAGATACATACAAATACTATCTAAATGACGATAGATACAATGATATAACTAAAAGAATTGTTGAAGGAATAGACTTTACAAATCAATTTGAATGTGTGGACGAGGACAAGATAAAAGAGCTTTACAATTCAAAGACTATAAGTGTATCGAGATTGGAAAAATACGCAAGCTGCCCATTTGCATACTTCATAGAATATGGAATGAAGGCAAAGGATAGAAAAGAATATCTATTTACAGCACCTGATGTAGGAAGCTTTGTACACAAGGTAATAGAAAATTATTCTAAAACTATGCACAAAGACGGGATTACTTGGCATGAGGTAGATGATAAATATATAGAGCTTAGAGTATCAGAAATGGTAGACGAGCTAATAGCCAAAATACCTGGATTTATACTTGAAAGTTCTCCAAAATATAAATACCTTGCTCATAGATTAAAAGTGCTTATAACAGTTTCTATAAAAATAATAGCAGATCAGATTAAGCAAGGAAGATTTGAGCCAGATGAGTATGAAGTTGAATTTGGCAAAAAACGGAAATACCCTCCAATACAGGTTGAGTACAAAGAAAATGAAATAGTAGAGTTAATAGGGAAGATAGATAGAATTGATAAGTATGTAAACGAAGAAAATAAAGAGTTTGTAAGAATAGTAGATTACAAATGGGGTAAAAATGATATCAATTTAAACGATGTATATTACGGATTACAGTTGCAGTTACTTGTTTATATGGATGCAATTTTAGAAGGCGGTGAAATACCAGATAATATTCCTATAAAACCTGCTGCTATGTTATACAGTAGAATGGATAACCCTATAATATCAAGAAGCACTCTTGTAGATGACGAAGAGGTTAAGCAGCGGATTATAGAATCGTTTAAAATGAAAGGAATGCTTATAAAAGATTTAGATATACTTTCATATATGGATAAAGCACTTGAAGAGCCAAAAAGTAGCTCTAAAATAATAAAAGCTGCTAGAAATAAAGATGGCTCTCTTTCAAAAGGTACTGCTGGAGTTACAGACGAGCAATTTGAAATTATAAGAGCATACATAAAAAAATCTATAAAAGACTTGTGTTCGGATATGATGAGCGGAAATATAAAAATAGAGCCTAAAAAATCAAAGGATAAAGATTCTTGTCGGTTCTGTAGTTATTCATCTATTTGTCAGTTTGATACAGCACTTAAAAACAATTGCTACAAGGTTATACCTAATAGAACTAGCGACGATGTTATAAAAATGATGGAAGGAGATGTGAAGTAGAGTGGGGAGCACAAAATGGACTAAAGAACAGCAAGAGGTAATAGACCATAGAGATGGTAACCTGTTAGTATCTGCTGCAGCTGGTTCTGGAAAGACAGCAGTTTTAGTTGAGAGAATTATAAGTATGATACTAGATATAGAAGAAAAAGTAGATATAGATAAATTGCTTGTCGTTACTTTTACAAATGCCGCAGCATCTGAAATGAGAGAAAGAATAGCTGATGCAGTATCAAAAGCCTTAGAAGAAGCTACTAAGTTAGAAAAAAAAGATGTAATTGAGCATCTTCAAAAGCAGATTTTATTCTTAAATAAAGCAAATATAACTACAATACACTCATTCTGTCTAGATGTTATAAAAAATAACATACACCTTATAACATTGGATCCAAACTTTAGAATAGGAGATACTACAGAATGTCAGCTTATAGCTCAGGAAGCTATAGATGAGGTATTTGAAGAACTTTATGAGCAAGGATATCTTGGAGATGAAAACTCGGAAAAGGGAAAAAGATTTTTAAAACTTATAGACAGTTTTGCAGAGAGAAACGGAGATAATCAAGTTCAAAGTTTAATTATGTCTATATACAACTTTGCAATGTCGTTTCCAAATCCTGAAAAATGGTTAAATGAATCTGCAGATGCATTTTTAGTAGACGATGATTTTGATTTTACATCTTCTAAATGGGGAAGAATAGTAATAAACTCTGTAAAAACAGAGATTGAAGATATAGTTGGAAATATGGAAAAAGCATTGGCTACAGTACATCCATATTTAGGTCAAATAGAAAATATACAAAAAATAATAACTGAATCAGAAAGAATTGATGTAGTTTACGATAGTCTTGATAAAGGATGGGATGATTTTATAAAGGCTATAGGAGAATTCTACCCAGAAGATTACAGAAAAGGTAAGAAGATTAAAAAAGATGATCCAGATGAGATGAGAGAAGCTTGGAAGATTGCAACTGAGTATAGAAAAGAAGCTATAGAAAGTATGAAAAAAGTTGCAGAAATGTATAAAAATAGATATTCAAAAGACATAAAAAAAGAAATAGATATGTCTTATCCTATAGTTAGAGCTATTTCAGATGCTGTATTAGAGTTTTGGAAAAAGTTTGAAGAAGCTAAAAGAGATAAGGGAATAATTGACTTTAATGATATAGAGCATTTTGCACTTGAAATATTGGTCGACGAGGACGAAAATGGGTGCCAAATCCCGTCAGAAACAGCCAAGAGATATAGTGAAGAGTTTAAGGAAATATTTGTAGATGAGTATCAGGATAGTAATCTAGTTCAGGAAGCTATATTAAGCAGTATTGCAAATAAAGAAATGCCGAATAGATTTATGGTTGGGGACGTTAAACAGAGTATTTATAGATTTAGACAGGCTAAACCAGAAATATTCTTGCATAAATATGAAACATATTCTACAGAAAAAGATAAAGATGGAAGAAAAATAATGCTTTATAAAAACTTTAGAAGTAGAAAAAACGTATTGGATGCAGTCAATTTTATATTTGAAAATATAATGAGTAAAGAGCTTGGTGAAATAGAATATAATGACGATGAAAAACTAAATCCAGGTGCTGTATTTGAAGAATGTTATGAAGAAAATGCGATAGTCGGAGGAAGTTGCGATGTTCATATAATTGAAAAGAAGGCAAATGAAAATTTAACCGACGAGCAGCTTGAGGAAGAAGAGGATTTAGATAATATTCAGATTGAAGCTAGAGCAATAGGAAAGATAATTAAAGAAATTGTCGGAAAAAATTCTGATGGAAAGATACAGATGGTGTACGACAAGGAAGAAAAGAGATATAGACAGGCTAAGTATAAGGATATAGTCATACTTCTTAGAGCTACATCAAACTGGGCAAGTGTCCTAATAGAAGAGTTTACAAATATGGATATTCCAGTATATGCAGATACTGGAACAGGATATTTTGATACTATAGAAATTAAGACAATAGTATCGTTATTAAAAGTAATAGACAATCCAATGCAAGATATACCATTACTTGCAGTATTAAAATCTCCAATTTATAATTTTACCCCAGAAGAACTTATAGATATAAGAATAGTGAATAGAAATGTATCATTCTATGAAGCTATGAAAATATATGCAAGTTTTGACGATTGTGATAATAAAAAGGTTAGAGATTTCTTGGAGAGATTAGAGGATTATCAAGAAAGATCTTCATATCTTAGTACAGATGAACTTCTTTGGTATTTATACAATGAAACTGGATATTACGCTTATGTAGCAATTTTACCAGCAGGAAAACAAAGACAGGCTAACTTAAGAATATTATTTGAAAGAGCTAAACAATTTGAAGACACTAGCTTTAAAGGTATATTCAACTTTATAAACTTTGTCGAAAAATTAAAAAAAGCTGATAGTGATATGGGTGAAGCCAAGACATTATCTGAAAATGCGGATGTTGTAAGAATAATGAGTATTCATAAAAGTAAAGGACTAGAATTCCCTATAGTAATCTGTGGAGGAATGGGTAAAAGATTCAATAAAATGGATATGAATAGAGGAATACTATATCACCATGAACTTGGATATGGACCACAGGTGGTAAATTTAGAAACTAGATTATCATACCCTTCAATGATGAAAGAAGCTATGAAAAAACAGATGGTTGTTGAGATGCTTTCTGAGGAAATGAGAGTATTATACGTTGCATTTACTAGGGCAAAGGAAAAATTGATAATAACAGGTGCTGTAAATGATGTTGAAAAGAATTTACAAAAATGGGCATCTAATTCTCAAAAGGTAACAAAGGATAATAAATTAGATAGATATAATCTTTTAAAATCTGCATCATTCTTAGATTGGATAATGTCTGTTGCAATAGCCCACAAAGATGCTAGAGGAATACTTCCACTTGATTCTGAAATAGTAGAAAAAAATGATGAGTCTGAATGGAAGTTTAAAATTCACAAAAGAGAGGACTACACTCTTGCAAATGGAGAGGAAGAGGAAATTAATCTAGCTGATGTTTTAAAAGATGAGCTTACTAGTGATAGAGCTGTTGACTACAGCGAAATAGTAAGAAATAGATTAGACTTTAAATATCCATACCAAAAGAGCGTAGAAAAATCTGGAAGTATATCTGTTACTGAGATAAAAAGACTTTGGAATCTTGAAAGAGAGGAAGAAGATAGAATAGCTCTTGAGGAAGAAAAAAATGCGTTTATTGAAAATATAGACGACATTGAAATTGATAGCAATGAGATAGAATTAAATAGAAGTAATAAAAAAACAGAGATAAAAAGACCTAAATTTATCCAAGAAAATAAAGATGAGAAACTAAGTCCTACACATAAAGGTAGTGTTGTGCATCTAGTTATGCAGATAATAAATATGGATAGAGTAAACACAATAGATGAAATAAAAAATCAAATTGAAGAATTTGTCCAGAAGGAAATAATAACTCAGAAAGAAGCGGATGTAGTCAATCCATTTAAGATTTATAAATTCTTTAAATCAGATCTTGGAACTAGAATGAAAAATGCAGACTTTATTGGAAGAGAAAAAGCATTCTATACAGAAATTAATATGAAAGATTTATTTGAAAAAGAAGGAATTGATTACGATGAGAGTATAATGCTTAGAGGTATAATTGATGCATACTTTGAAGAAAATGAGGAAATAGTTCTTTTAGATTATAAAACAGATTTTGTAAACGAAGAAAATAGAGAAGAAGTTATAAACAGATATAGAAAGCAGCTTGAAATTTATGCAAAGGTAATAGAAGAAATAACTGATAAAAAAGTAAAAGAACAGTATATATACTTATTTGGTGTAGATGAATCTGTTAGAATAGATATGTAGACTATTTATTAGTTATTTGGAAAAATAATTGATTTGAAAGGGAGGGAAACTATGAGATTTATACATACTTCTGATTGGCATCTAGGTAAAAACTTAGAAGGTCATTCTAGAATAGAGGAACAGAGAATGTTTTGTTCTGATTTTATAAAAATAGTAGAGGATAACGATGTAGATATGGTAGTAATTGCTGGGGATATATACGATACAGCAAACCCATCTGCAGAGGCAGAAAAACTATTTTACTCTACTGTATCTAAAATAGCAGCAAATGGAAAAAGATGTGTAGTCGTGATTGCGGGGAATCACGATAGCCCAGAAAGAATAGAAGCTACATCTCCACTTGCATTTGAACAGGGAATACTATTATTTGGAAATCCATTGAGTAAAACAAGTGTAGGAAAGTTTGAAGGATTTGAGATAGTAGAAGCAAAAGAAGGAATGACAAAAATAATAATAAATGGGGAAAAAGTAAATGTACTTACTCTTCCATATCCTAGTGAAAAAAGATTAAATGATGCTTTTGAAGCTGAAACAGATGAGGATAGACAAAAAACTTATTCTCAAAAAGTAGGCCAGATATTTAAAAACCTACAAGAAGATTTTGATAAAGACAGTATAAATATAGCTGTATCACATCTATTTGTAGTGGGTGGAGAAAGTTCTGATTCTGAAAGACCTATACAACTAGGAGGAAGCCTTTTAGTTGAGAGAAAAGATTTACCAGATAAAGCAAATTATGTTGCGCTAGGTCACCTTCATAAGCAACAGAAGGCATCAGAACTTGGCTGTTCTTATTATTCAGGATCACCTCTTCAGTACAGTAAAAGTGAGAGGGTATATGCAAAAGGAGCAAAACTTGTAGAAATACACCCAAATGAAAAGCCTAAACTTGAGGATATAATGTTTAATAACTACAAGCCTATAGAGCTATTCAAATGTAGAGGAGTACAAGAAGCGCTAGACATATGTGAGCAAAATCGGGGAAGAAGCATGTGGTCTTATTTTGAAATAAAAACAGATGAGATAATAAGCCAAGAAGATATAAAGGCTATGAAAAAAAATCTAGCGGATATTATAGAAATCAAACCTGTAATAACATATCAGCAAGAAGAAAAAACTGTAGATTTAAAAACTAAATCAATGGCTGAACTATTTAGAGATTTTTACACATTCAATAAAGGTGTAGAGCCTAAGGGAGAGGTAATGGATATGTTTATGAAAGTAGCAGGAGAAGAAGGGGGAGACGAATAGGTATGAGACCGATAAAACTTGAAATAAAAGGTCTTAACAGTTATGTCAATAAACAGACTATAGATTTTGAACAATTGACAGAGAGAGGTCTTTTTGGGATATTTGGAAAGACTGGAAGTGGTAAATCTACAATTTTAGATGCGATAACACTTTCTCTGTATGGAAGTATTGCTAGAAATACCAAGGAATATATAAATAGTTTATCTGAAAAAGCAGAGATAAGCTATGAATTTGAAATAGGTTCAAGACGATATGTAGTTGATAGACATATAATTAGAAGCAAGGCTGGTGGAATAAAAACATCTTATGCAAGAGTTATTGAAAAATTAGGAGATGGAAGTGAAAATGTACTTGCAGACAAGGTAAATGAAGTAAATGAAAGTATAATAAAAATAATTGGGCTTACAGCAAATGACTTCACTAAATCTGTAGTACTTCCACAAGATAAGTTTAATGACTTCTTAAAACTGGGTGGAATAGATAGAAGAAATATGCTAGAGAGAATATTCAACCTAGAAAAATACGGAAAGAAATTAATTGAAAGCGTAAGAAATAGAAAAAATAAAACAAAAACTCAAGTAGATATGCTTCAGGTTTCATTATCTCACTATGAAGAAGTAACTGATGAAAAATATGATGAGATGATAAAAAAATTAGAAACCGATAAAGAAGATTGCAGAGTTAAAAATAGATTGTACAAAGAAAAAGTAGAAAAATACGACATAGATAAAGTTGTATATGAAAATCAGAAACGGTACAATGAAGCGAAAGAACTCCTAAAGGTATATGAGGATAAAAAAGAAGAAATAGAAGAAAAAAGAAAGAAAATGTCTAGGGCAGAAAATGCAAATATGATAGACCCCTATATAGACAACGTAGAAAAACTTCAAAAACAGTTTGAGGACTCTAAGAATCAATTAAAAATAATTGAAGAAGAGATAAGATTAATTAAGAAAGATTTAGAAATATCTAGAGCTAGATTTGCAGAAATAGAAAGAAAAAAAGACGATACTATCCCTAGATTGAGCGAAGAAAAGGTAAAACTTGAAAGAGCTATAAATTTACTTGATGAAACAGAGGAAATAAGTACAAGACTAGTAAGGCTAAAATCTGTTGGAGAAAAATTAGAAATCCAGAAAAAAGAACTTCTAAAAAATATAGAAGATATAAAAGCTCAGCAAAATCTTTACGCAGGAAAAATTAAAGACAGTGAAAATAGATTAGCAGAAATAAATGTACCAGCAGCATTCCGTCAAAATATAGAAAAAGGATACTCACATATAAAGGAATTAAATGAGGTCAAAAGGGAGCTAGAAAAAAGTGAGATTGATTTACAGAAATGTGAATCTGAGTACAGCGAAAACAATGTAGCTCTTAAACTAGTTGGAAGAGATAGGGATTCTGTTAAGGAAAAAATAGAAGAAGTTGAAAATAGAATATCTATAATGATGAAAAATTCTCCACTTACAGCAGAAGAGATAACTAAAAAGACTGAATATGTTACAGAAATGAGATCAGAGCTAAAATCTTTAAAACAGTTAGAAGAAGAAAGAGATAATCTTCAAAGTGAGTTAAATGACTGTTTAGAAAAAAGACACAGAGTTAGTAGAGAAATATCTACATCAGAAGATAGACTTTCTAAAATAAGAAAAGACATAGAAACAGCTAATAAAAATATAGATGAATTTAGATACTTAAACAGAGTTTCAGATATAAGAAAAGAGCTTGAGGACGGTAAGCCTTGCCCTGTTTGTGGCTCTTTAGACCATATGAGAACTGATAGCACTAATTACGACGATAGAATAGAATACTATGAAGGAATTTTAAACAAAGAAAAAACAAATGAAAGAAACGAAATAGAAAGACTAGATTCGCTAAAGATAAAAAGAAGTGGATATGTATCTGAAGAAAAGATAAAAACTGAAGCTATAAATAAGAAAAAAGCTGAAATAGGGGAAAAAAATTCACTAGAACTTTCTAAAAAATACGACTCAGAAACTAGAAATCTTGAAGCAGAAAAAAGAGCTGTATCTGATTGGAATATTGAAAAGTCTAGATTAGACGAAGATTTAAAAAGATATAATGAAGATTATTCAAAAAACGATAAAGAATTTACTAGAATTAATGAGTCATTAAAAGGAATAATGAAACGCAGACTTAGTCTATCTGAAAATGTATCTGAGTTAAAAGTTAAAAAAGATAAGCTTGAACTTGAAATAGTGTCTATAAAAAGAATTACCAAGGTAGATGATATATTCTCTAAAGTAGAGGAAATAAAGGCAAATGAAATAGAATCAGAAGCAGTTGAAAAAGAATTAGCTGAATTTAGAAATACAAAGTCTAAGATAGATAAAGAATTTGACGACTGCAAAACAAAGATACATTCTATAGAAGTTGAAATTTCTTCAATAGAAAAAGACTTTGAAGGAAATAAAAAACAGTACACAGAAAAGACAGAGGAAGCCCAGAGAATAACAAGAGGTAAAAATCCTAAGGAACTACTTGAAAAGACTGAACAAGAAATATATAAAATAAATAATAATTACTCTGAACTTAAAAAAGAATTTGACGATAAGAGTAAATCTAGAGAAGACAAGGATTCTCTTAGAAGCAAGATTCAGGGAGAGTGTAACACTACGGAAGAGCAGCTTGGATACTACAAAAATGTACTTAAAGAAATGCTTGCTAAGTATAGATTTGACAGCGCGTATACTGTAAAGAAATTTGTTATGCCTACTGTAGATATCGAGATTATGAGAAAAGAGATATCTGACTACGATGAAGGTAGAAAAAATCTAGATTTTAAAATAGACGATTTAGAGAAAAAATTAGATGGTAGAAAAGTCAAAGAAGATGAATTTGATAGATTAAATGAAGAAATAATTCTATTAAAAGAGGAGATAAGCGAGCTTGAAAGAAGTAACGCAGTTCTATTTGATAGGATAACAGCTATGAAAAAAGACCTTGAAAAGAAGAAAAAGATAAAATCTGAATTTGACGAGGTTTCAAATGACTATAGACTGTTAGATGAGATAGATAGAATAATTCAAGGAAATAAATTTGTCGAATACGTTGCAACAAATCACCTAAAATATATTGCACTTGAAGCATCAAAACGACTTTCTACAATTACCAATGGAAGATATGCACTTGAAATAAATGATGCTCTAGAGTTTGTTATGAGGGATAATTTCAATGGTGGAGAGAGAAGAGGGGTTGACACTCTTTCTGGAGGAGAAACGTTCTTAACATCACTATCTCTTGCACTTGCTTTATCATCTCAGATACAGATGAAGGGAAATGCACCACTTGAATTCTTCTTCTTAGATGAAGGATTTGGTTCATTGGATGTAGAGCTATTGGATACTGTAATGGAATCATTAGAAAAATTACACAGTTCTAATTTAAGTATAGGAATAATATCGCATGTTGAAGAATTAAAAAATAGAGTTCCAGTAAAACTAGTTGTAACAGCTGGAGAAATTGGAGAAGGATCAAAAGTTAAAATAGAATATAGTTAGGAAAAAACAGAACTGTTGTCACTTTTGGAAAATGTGATTAGCAGTTCTATTTTTTTTAGATATATCTGAAAGTTAACATTTAAATAATTTAATAATTTTACAAAAGTATCTTCAATTATGATATAATGGAAATCAAATATATAATTTAAAAGAAAAATGATAGAAAAGTTAAATAGGAGTGTGGTAAATTTTGGAATCGCTCGAAAGTTGGATTCAGATTATCGGGTTAGTCATCCTTATTATGGGATCGGCATTTTTCTCGGCATCAGAGACATCTCTAATGTCACTAAGTAAAATAAGAATGAGATATATGCAGGACGAGGGGGTAAAGAATGCCGATTTAGTGGCATCTTTAATAGAAAGTCCTAATAAATTATTGAACGCTATATTAGTAGGAAACAACGTTGTTAATATAGCAGCTACATCTATATCTACTGCATTATTAACAGCTAAATTTGGAGCAAATGGTGTTGCTGCAGCTACTGCGATTATGACCATTATAATCCTTATATTTGGGGAAATAACACCTAAATCAATAGCAGCTAACAATTCAGAAAAAGTTGCTCTATTGGTTTCAAAACCAATAAAACTGATAATAACAATACTATCACCAGTAGTATGGATATTTAATATATTTACTAAATTTATGTTTAGAATAATCGGTGTAAAAGCAGACGAAAAGAATGCGTTTATAACTGAAGAAGAACTAAAAACTATGGTAAATGTCAGCCATGAGGAAGGTGTTCTTGAAGTTGAAGAAAGAGAAATAATCAATAACGTATTCGAATTTGGTGACATGCAGGCAAAAGACGCTATGGTTCAGAGAATGGACATGGTGACAGTTGAAGTCGATGATTCTTATGAAGAAATAATAGAAGTATTTAGAGAAGAAAAATTAAGTAGACTTCCTGTATATGAAGATTCTGTAGATGATATCATTGGTATAATAAACATAAAAGATATGATATTCTTAAGTGATGAAGAAAAAGAATACTTCTCTGTAAAAAATTACATGAGAGAGCCATTCTTTACTTATGAATTTAAAAAGATAACTCAGCTTCTTGAAGATATGAAAAAAGCAAAAACTCAGATAGCTATAGTTCTTGATGAGTACGGTGGAACATCAGGTCTTTTAACTGTTGAGGACTTAGTTGAAGTAATCGTAGGAGATATAGAAGACGAATACGATGAAGATGAAGACGATATAATAGTTATCAAAGAAGACGAGTACATAGTAGATGGAAGTACTAGGATATCAGAAGTTAATGAGCTTATAGGTACATCAATAGAAACAGAAGAATTCGATTCTATAGGTGGATATCTAATAGGTTATCTTGACAGACTTCCTGAAGAAAAAGAAGTAATTGAGATTGGAAATATTAAATTCTGTATAGAAAAAGTTGAGAAAAATAGAATAGCAAAAATACATATGTATACGTAAATTATTGAGGGTTGCTACAGTTCTTGTAGTAACCCTTTTAAATTAGAAAATTATTATCTATTTAAGAAGTATTAAATAAACTGAGGACAAGGGAAATAACTGCTCAAAAGCGACAATACTGCAAGCGCCCCACAGCCGCTAAATGTGTTACAAAAACGGGTGGGGCACTGAAGCCTGGAGCAAAGAGCAGTTATTCTCTTGTCCTTTTCTATTTACTTCTTTATAATTCTTCTATTATTTCTCCAGTATCTATGTCGTAGAAGTTTATGTCTATGTTTAATTCATGATCATTATCTTCGTCAGGGTTTATTTCAACTATTGCGACAGATCTACTTCCATCTTTAGGTATAGAAGTACTTCCTGGGTTTATTATTATAAGTGTGTCGTCAAAAGAAAGCTCTTTAACATGAGTATGTCCTAGTATAAGGAAGTCTGCACCCATATTTTTAGCGTTTGCTATTATTTCATCTTTTGCTCCCACATACCCATGATTTACAACAAATCTAAATTCATCAAGCTGAACTAGTGCATAAGGTCCCTGAATTGGATGATTTAATACCATCTGGTCCACATCTGCCTCGCAGTTACCTTTTGCAAATATTATAGAATCCATATCGTTTAATGACTCTGTAAGTGCTTTTGGATTATATCCTTCAGGTAAGTCATTTCTAGGTCCATGATAAAGTATATCTCCTGCGTGAAGATATAAATCACATTCTCCTAATACATCCATTGCCTTATCAAAATAAAGCGAACTTCCATGAGTATCGCTAAGTATTCCTATTTTCATTTAAATTCCCTCCAATAAATTAATTTTTTTGATAGAATAATATTCTATAAGAATTTTGCTGAAACTCTATCCCAAAACTCATAATCTGAAAGTCTTAAAAGTTTTAGCTTAACATCTGATGTGCAGATGTTTATATCTGTAATTTGTTTAAATCTAAGCTCAACACCATCTATTATGATAAGTATTGAATCTTCAAAGCGATACTCTGGTATAATACTTATCTCAGTATCTTTAGAGAAAATTATACTAGATGTAAAGCTTCTGTATGCATTTGTATTTATAGGTGAAAGAGGAGTAAGCTGTATAGCATCTATATTACAGTCTATAATACTTCCACCAGCTGAATACGTATATGCAGTAGAACCTGTCTGAGAGCAGATAATCATACCGTCGCCGCTGAAGTTTTCAACTTTTTTACCGTTTACAAGTAGCTTTAAATGAACAGTTCTAGATTTATCTCCTTTGATAGTTACATCATTAAGCGCGAAGAAGTTTACGCAGCTTTTGTTTGTACAAATCATCGCCCGCAGTAGTGGAACCTCTTGAATCATATAATTTTCATTTAAATAACTTTCTATAAACTCATCTATTTTATCGGGCACTATCTCTGGGAAAAATCCTAGATGCCCAGTATTAATACCGACAATAGGAACTTCAGGGTAGTCAAAATCTCTGACTGTTTTTAAAAAAGATCCATCTCCCCCAACACAGACAACAAGCTCTGTATCATCAGAAAATTCTTCTGAAACATCAAAGCCAGCTTCTTTAAATTTTTCTTTAAATAAATTTTTAGTTTCTACCGACTTTGGTAGCTCATTAGAATTAATAGTTATTAGCCTTTTTTTCATAAGTTCACCTCTTTACATATATGTATTATAGCATAATTTTTAACAAGTATATACATTTCAAGTTTCATATAAATTTCAATATATATCAATTACGTGATATAATTAAAGAATAACTATGTTAACAACAAAATAAGAATTATTATATGAGGTGATTATTTGTTAAAAATAGAAAACGTTTCAAAAACATTTGAAAATTTTTCACTGAATAATATAAATATAATGCTAGAGCCAGGAAAAATTATGGGAATAATTGGAGATAACGGCTCGGGAAAAACTAGTATTATAAATTTAATAATGGGGCTTTATAAGCCGAGTTCGGGGAAAATAGAATTAAATGGAAATAATGTAGAAAACGATCCAGTTGGATACAAAAATGATATAGGTTTTGTTTATGATAATCTTAGTTTTTATCCTAACCTAAAGCTAAGGGATTATAAAAAAATAATAGCTATGTTCTATAAGAATTTTGATGAGGAAGTGTACGATATGTATTTTAACAACTTCAATCTAGATTCTGAGGAAAAGATAAAAAACTTATCAAAAGGTCAATGTGAAAAAGTAATGATAAGTACTGCTCTTAGCCATCACGCAAAACTGCTTATACTAGACGAACCTATATATGGATTAGAAAAAACTGTAAGAAAGGAACTTATAAGGATTTTTAAAGACTATATAAAAAGGGAAAATGGAAGTGTCATAATCTCTACTCATAACGTGTCTGAATTAGAGGAAATATACGACCAAATTGTATATTTAGAAAAGGGAAATATTCTATTTAACCTTAAAAAGAAGGATATAATAAAAGATTTTAGGGTAATTAGATCTGATTCTGAAACACTATCTCTTATGAAGGATAATATAATAGGAATAGACCACTATAAAAGATATAGTGAAGCACTTGTAAATATAGGAGAAAGTGATGAAATAAGAGCTCTTCTTAGAAGTGCTGATTACCATAAGATAAAAAATCCTGATATAGAAGATTTAATACATTACTACCAGGAAGGCGGTGTATTAAATGTTTAACCTTATAAAAAAAGATCTCATAGTATGTATAAAATCTGAAAGATTCAATGTTATAAAATACATACTTATATTTATTTTAATGTATTTATTTTGCAATGATATATCTTATTATGCAACGCCAGTACTTATAACTTATCTAATAATGATAGGCGTATTTTCAGCTGATTATGAAAATAATTCAGATAAATTTATAAGAAGTATTCCGATAGATTTAGACGATATAGTGTACTCTAGATATCTTATAGGAGTATCTACTTCTATAGTTATAACTATACTTACTCTATTTGTACACGATATACTTTCTATATATATGTTTAGAAGAACTGTATTTTATGATTTTATATTTGCTATGGATATAAATTTAATAGTACTATCCGTAACAATGCCGATGTTCTTTAGACATGGATACGAAAAAATAAAAATAGCAGCCAGTATACTCGCAATAGCTATATTTACAATATTTGGATCATTTTTAAATGCATTATCTGAAAAAATATATATGACTAGCAATCCAGATGCATTGGTATCTATCAATGTATCTAGATATGAAACAATACATGCATTTAATCAAATATTTAGAGGAATTGTTTCAAAAATTAATGTGGACAATATAAATATTGTTACTGTAGGAGTAGCTTGTATTCTTATATTTATAATATCTATGGGAATATCTTTGAAGGCTATGAAGAAAAATAGATATATTAAATAAAAATCAAAGTAAAAGTATAAAAATTAGAATGGGTTGATAATATGAATAAATTTATGAAGGTATCATCTATCATTTTGATTTTTTGCCTTGTGTCTGGCTTTTTAGTAAGGTTTACATATGGAGATATGATAGATAAAAAGGACTATGAAGCCAGAAATGTAAATGAGGTTATAGTAGAGTTTGAGTCTAGAAAAACTGTGCAAGAGGGTACAAAAATAAGATTTAAAATTTACAATAACAGTAAATTTACATATCTTCTTACAAAGGCAAGAATGAAATTTGAAAACAATATAAAAAATGAAAAGGGAGAATATATTAATAGCTCTAAATTATATTTAGCTCTTGATGTTGAAAATAGTCTTAATTCTAATTTAATGTTAGACGGAATAGAGCCAAATGGAGATGGGTATATAGAATTCATTGTTCCAAAAGGGTTACAATTAGATAAAAAATATTTTGCCTTGGATTCTACAAAAATGGAATATGAAGGTAATTTTGCGGAAGAAATTCCAATATTTAATTTTTTTAAAATACCTGTAGAACAGAATAAGGGTGTTTGGAGTATAAAAGCACTTAGCTAATAAGTTTAATATTTAGTTAGTATATACAAACAGAGAAAAAAGGAGTGTTTAGTTATGTCAATTGAAAAAGTAAGAAAATATATGGAGCAGTTTGGAAGAGAAAATGATGTTATGGAGTTTGATGAGTCTAGTGCCACTGTAGAACTAGCAGCTGAAACAGTTGGAATAATACCAGCTAGAGTTGCTAAAACACTATCTTTTAGAGGAAAAGAAGATGGGGAAGCGATAATAGTTGTTGCAGCAGGGGACACAAAAATAGACAATAAAAAATTTAAACATGAATTCGGATGCAAGGCTAGAATGCTTTCTGCAGAAGAAGCTGTTGAGTTTACAGGGCATATGGTAGGTGGAGTTTGTCCATTTGCTCTAGAAAACGAGAATGTAAAGGTATATTTAGATGAGTCTTTAAAAAGATTTGATACAGTATTTCCAGCAGCGGGAAGTGGAAATTCTGCAATAGAGCTTACTAACGACGAATTAGAAAAATATTCTTCAAACTTTGTAAAATGGGTTGATGTTTGCAAAGGATGGAATGAAGAAAACTAATTAAACACAGTCATAAATTGGAAAGGATAGGTATAAATTTGTTTAAAAAAGAACTACAGAAGTACAATCTAATGTCTTATACGGCAGAGGAAGATGGTGTATTAAAAGAGATTTTACTCGATAAGCTAGGATTTTCTGTGAGATCTATTTCAAAAATGAAAAGAGAGAGAACAGTAAACGTAAATGGAGAATATAGAAAACCGACATTAGATGTTAAAAAAGGAGATTTAATAGAAGTAGAGATAAATGAAGATATGGCAAACTTTGAGCCACAAAATCTCAATATGGGTATAATTTACGATGATTTTGATATTATAATGGTCGATAAACCACCGTATATGGTTGTACACCCGACAAAGAGTCATTTTGACGGAACTGTTGCCAATGGTGTTACAGATTTTATAATAAAAAAAGGCGAAAAGGTAAAGATAAGATTTGTAAATAGACTGGATATGAATACATCTGGTCTAGTTATAGTTGCAAAAAATGCCTATGCTCACCATGTATTATCTACTGATATGAGTGAAAATTTAGTTGAGAAGAAGTATATAGCAGTTGTAAAAGGTGTTATGAAGGAAGATGAAGGGACTATAGACGCACCTATATATAGACCTACTGATGACTCTATAAAGAGGGTAGTAGATGAAAGAGGACAGAGATCTATTACTCATTATAAGGTTGTTGAAAGACTAGAAGATGCAACTGTTGTAGAATTAAAACTTGAAACAGGAAGAACGCATCAGATAAGAGTGCATTTAGCTCACTTAGGATATGGAATTATTGGAGATGAGCTATATGGATATGTAGACGAAAATCTTATAAAAAGACAGGCACTTCATGCATATAGCTTAAAATTTAAACAGCCTAGAACTAGAGAAGATTTAGAGTTTAAAGCTGAGATACCAGAAGATATGAAAGAACTTATAAAAAAACTAAAAATGGAGGAATAGAACATTGATTATACATAAATTTATTGTGCACGTGCTAGATAAAAATAGTGATGTGCCAATTCTTAATGATTTTGAAGGAAAGGTCAATCAGGAGGTTGAAGGATTTTTCCAGAAGATGATAAAAAGAGTAACAAGAGATGATGATTTAAGAAAGGCTGTTTTTAAAAATTACACAGAAAATACTATCAGAAAATGTTGTGAACAGATTATATACGATGAAAGCACATTTGTAGAGAACTCAAAGGAAATAGCTGCGTATTTATTTGATGTTATGAAGGTAAACAGCGATATGGAATCTTGTGATTTAGCTGTATGCCTTTACACAGTAAAAGAAGAAAAAAATGTAGCAATAATAAAAATAGACTATAAAAAGTTATATACTCATTCTATAGAATTTGTAGATGAAAAATTCAATATCCAGATTGTGTCTAATGAAGTTGGGATACAGGAAACTCAGAGAATTAAACAGGCTGCACTTATAGGTGTAAATGGTATGAATGATGAATATCAGTTTAGAGCTTTAGACAAAGACTCTGAAAAGAGTGGATTACCATCTAAATTTATAGGAGAATTTATAGATGGTGAAAAAATAGATGACGATAAATACAAGACAAAAGTGTTTAAGACGTCTGCAGATAACTGGATAACAAATGCTATGGCAAATGATATTAAACAGGCTGAGGATGCAAGAAGTATTTTAAACTACACATTAAAAGAACAGCAGCAGGTTGATGTAGTTGAATTTGCTGAAAGAGCTATAAAAGATGAGGATTTAAAAGAAGGCTTCAAAGAGCTTATGGAAGAAAAAGGAATAGATGAGTCATTTGCTATAGATAAAAAATGGGTGGAAAAAAAGCTTAAAAAGAGAAATATTAAAACTGACAATGGATTTGAAATAAAGGGAAATTTAACTGATTTTGAGGATCCAATGAAATACAGTATAAAGAAAAATGAAGATGGAACTATAGATATAGTAATCAAGAATGTCAATTTCTTTGAAGAAAAATAATTATATGAAATATAAAATCAATAAAAAAAGAGATGCAAAATTTGCATCTCTTTTAATTTGTTTAATTACTGGTTATCTTCTATGTATCTGCAGATATCTCCTATTGATTTGAAGCTTTCTGCTTCTTCATCAGGAATTTCTATGTCGTATTCGTCTTCAAGAGCCATTATTATTTCAACAGCATCTAATGAATCCGCTTCAAGGTCGTCTATAAGAGATGATTCCATTGTTATATCTTCTAAATCGTCAAGTCCTAACTGTTCTGCTATTATTTCTTTTATTCTTTCAAACATAGTTTTCCTCCTAATAATTTGTTAGTCTTATTTTAATTGTAGTTTAATATATTACAGTACAAATTTCAATACATATTTGATATAATAGATAATATAAATTTGAGCGAACTGATATCAATTAGAAAATTTACTATTAAATATAATTTTTATAGTAATTTTGTCGTATATGTGCTTTAATATATATAGACAAAAAACCTTACCATATTTATTAAAGAAAGAAAAAAATGAAATGATGATATTTGAGTATCAATATCAATGGGGAATATGTTATAAAAAAATAAAAATTTGATAAACTAAAAGGAGGAAAAAACATGAAAAATACAGTTACAATTAAAGACGTAGCAAAAAAAGCGGGCGTATCTATATCTACAGTTTCTAGAGTAATAAATAATTCTAAACCTGTAACAGATGAGATAAAGAAAAAAGTTCTTGATGTTATAGAGGAAACAGGATATGTACCAAATCCGCTAGCTAGAAGCTTAGTAACTAAAAAAAGTCAGTTAATAGGAGTTGTTGTTCCAGAGGTATCTGACTCATTTGTAAATGAAATTCTTAATGGGATAGAAGAAATAGCGAGAATGTACAATTACGATATTCTTCTTTCAAATACTTACTCAGACAAAAATGAGGAAATGAGAAGTATAAACCTTCTAAGAGCTAAACAGATAGAAGGTATGGTAATGATAAGTTGGAATTTAGGTAAGGAGCAGGTAGAATATATAGAAAACTGTGGAATTCCAACAACATATATCAGTAAAACAGCTAGAGATTACGATGTACCTACAGTAAGTGTAAATAATGAAAAAGCAACTTACGACATGACAAACCATCTAATATCACAGGGACATAAAAAAATAGCTTTCGTTATGACTAGTGCAGGGGATACAAGACTAGAAAAAGAAAGATTAGATGGATATAAGAGTGCATTAGCAGAAAATGGAATAGAATTTAATGAAGAATTAGTTAGATATGGTGGTGTAGATTACAATAGTGGATATGAGTCTACTAAAGATATATTAGAAAAAGGAATAGTTCCAGATGCTGTGTTTGTTACAGGAGATGAGGCTGCAGTTGGAGCTATGAATGCTGTATTTGATAAAGGATATAGTGTACCAAATGATATATCTGTAGCAGGATTTAACGATGTAAAAATAGCTAGAATGTACAGACCAAAACTTACAACAGTTCATCAGCCATTATATGATATGGGAGCTGTTGCTATAAGAATGGTTATAAAGATGATAAATGGTGAAGAAATAGAGGAAAAGAAAGTAGAGCTTCCTCACGGAATAGAAGAAAGAGAAAGTGTAATAAAAAAATAAATTTTATGGATTTTAGATTTTCTCTTTAAAAATTTGTACAATTATTATATAATAATGGTAAGAAATCCTGAGACATTCGAGAAGGTTACTTCTAAATTCAACCGACAAATTAAATTCGGGAGATCGAGTTTGATTGTAAGTATGAAATGCCTTGATTTTATCAAGGACTCCAAAAAGCAACTAACAGATCACCCACCTGGGAGTATCTCGGGTATGAATTTACAATACCGACGGTGTTTCGGGACTGATAAAAAGCGCTGCTAGTCAGCGCTTTTTATTGTACAATAAATAAACTTTAAATAGGATGGTATATTATGGAAAAATACTATTTAAATATAGATGATATACAGGGGAGAAAGTACATACGGATATACACTCATATAAAAAATTTGATAATAGAGGGCGAAATAAAAGAGCATGAAAAATTGCCTCCGATTAGAAAATTGTCTGAGTATATAGGTGTAAATAATACTACCATTGTAAAGGTATATGAGCTTTTAGAAAAAGAAGGTTATGTTTACAAAATAGTAGGAAGTGGAACATTTGCATCTGAGATAAAAAAATATAGAGCTAAGGATGATAAAAAGAATAAGAATGTTATTCAGTTTGATAATGGTAATCCGTCAAATGAAATGTTTCCAGTTGAGGATTTTAAAAAGGCAGTCAATTTAGCTCTATCTAAAAATGAAGGTGCTATATTTGAATACGATGAAGGACTTGGAAATGAAGGTTTAAGAGATAGAATTTCCAAGTATTTAATAAAAAATGGAATAAATACTACAAAAGATGATTTACAGGTTATATCAGGAGCTCAGCAGGGGATTGACATTGTATGTAAGGGGATTATAAATTATTCTGATATTGTGTTTGTAGAAGAGCCTACGTACAATGGTGCTATAGAGGTATTCAAGAGTAGGGGAGCAAAGATAATATCAATACCTATGCTAGATGATGGAATTGATATAGGAATATTAAAGCTTAAATTGGATAAAATAAAGCCTAAGCTTATGTATGTTATGCCTAACTTCCAAAATCCAACTGGGATTTCATACTCTAGCTATAAAAAGAAAAAACTACTAGAACTTGCAGAGGAATACGACTTCTATATACTAGAAGATGATTTTATAAGTGATTTTAAATTTGATTCAGAGGATAATAGACCTTTAAAAAGCTACGATGAAAACAACAGAGTAATATATATAAAGAGTTTTTCTAAAATATTTATGCCAGGTCTTAGAATAGGTGTAATAGATATACCACCAGAGCTTATGAAAAATATACTTTGGGCTAAATACTCTTCAGATATATCTACTCCAGGCCTTATACAGAGTTCGCTGCTTTGCTATATGGAGGAGTTTGACTGGGATAAACATATAGAAAAAATGGATAAAATATACGATGAAAAGTATAGAGTGGCAAAAGAATGTATTAAAAAATTCTTTAAAGGAAAAATAAGAGTCAGAAACTGTTCAGGTGGAATAAACTTTTTCTGTGAGCTTCCAAGAGGATGTAAGTCTAGAGAATTTACAGATTTTATATATAAAAAAGGAGTATCTGTATTACCAGGTACGTATTTTTACGACAATGTTATTGACGATAGGTTCTTTAGGATAAATATTGCCAGAGAAAGTATCGAAAATATAAAAAAAGGTATAGAGATAATAGGAAGAAGTGTAGAAGAATTTTTGAAGAATAACGGCGAAAATGAAGCTATAATGGATAACAGGTTATTCTATTAGAATAAAACTTGAGTATATTGAATAAGCGATTGATATAATTGTACAAAAATGATTTAATAGAAGATGTAGTTTTATAATATATAAATTTGAATAGAAAAGGAGAAGATAAAATGATAGATCAGAAATTAATAAATAGAATAAATGAATTAGCAAAGAAAAACAAAGCTGAAGGACTTACTCCAGCAGAAACAAAAGAAAGAGAAAAACTAAGAAAAATATACCTACAGGAATTTAAAAAAGGATTCAAACAGAGATTAGACAGTATAGAAGTAGTATCTCCAGAAGAATTTGAAAAAAGAACTGGAAGAAAACCAGGTAAAAATGGAAGCATATATGAAGTAAAAGATAACTAAAAAAGAAGAGGTGTATAGCCGTCTGGAAACTTTTGGCTATACCCTCTTCTTCTTTTTTTATTTATGGTCTAATCCGAAGTATTCACATAGTTCGTTTAAGAATTTGTTTTCTAGTGGAGTGAATGTTTTCTTTTTAGAGTATATGAAATAGAATTTACGAGCAAAGTCTATTCCTTTTATTTTGTAGCTTTTTAGTTTTCCAGAGTTTATGTATTCTTCAGCAGAAATTTGAGATATGAAAGATACACCTAATCCCTGTCTAACCATTTCTTTTATAGACTCATTTGACTCGACGTGAGCTAATATGTTTAACTTAGCTGTAGAGAATCCAGCCTTTTTAAGAGTCTTAAATATTAAATCCCTAGTACCAGAACCTTCTTTTCTCATTATAAAATTGAAGTCGTATAAAGCTGATACGTCTATTTCACCGTTTTCGTTTTCTATTTCTAAATCTGGTGGTGTTATAAGTACTAGATTATCGTCTATAAGATTTACGTATTTTATCTGTGGATTGCTTATCTTAGAACCTACAAAACCGAAACTGATTCTTTCGTCTAGTATTTCTGATATAGCAAACCGTGAGTCATAATGGCTTATACTAAATTTTACATCTGGGTATGTATTAGAAAAGCTCTTCATAAATCCAGGTAAAAGATACGTTTCTGGGATAGAACTGCAGGCTATGTCTATAAGCCCTTCTATTTTACCTGAGTATTCTTTAATATCATAAATTGCTTTTTTACAGTTGTTTAATATATAAATTGCATGTTCATAAAGAATTTTTCCTGATTCTGTAAGAGTTATAGTTTTGTTGCTTCTATTTACCAAAACAGTTTCTAACTCGTTTTCTAGATTTTGAATATGTGCACTAACTGTAGGCTGTGTAAGGAATAGCTCTCTTGACGCTTTAGAGAAGCTCTGGTGCTTTACAACAGCTACAAACACTTCAAGTTGTTTAAGATCCATAATTAAAATAATCCCCTTTCAAATATAAAAAAATTAAATGATAATAAGTAGAATCGATTATAATCCCCAAAAATATTGTAAAAGTAAAAAATAATCTTTAAAAAATTTATTAATATTACAAATACACTTATCTATAGATAAAAAAAATAAAAATAAAATTTTATCTATAATTATAAAATAATTATATCACAAGATTTAGATAAGATGTATATAATTTACAGATAATTTTTTATAAAATAAATTTATGAAAATATACAATGAAATAACGTATATTTTAGAAATAGTATGGAAAATAAATCAAATTTGGTGTAAAATTGGAAAATATGAGAAGTAAGGGAGGAATTATATGTTAAAAGAATTTGTTCAATATTACAAACCGTATAAAAAACTATTTATACTCGATATGATTTGCGCTTTTTCAGCGTCAATGTGCAATCTTTTATATCCAATTATGACGAGAAACATAATGGACGATATCATACCTAATAAAAAAATTGATCTATTATTTATATTTGCAGCTATTCTTATAGTTATATTTATAGCTAAAGCAGGATTCAACTACTTCATGCAGTATTGGGGACATGTTGTAGGGGTTAGAATGCAGGCAGATATGAGAAGTGTTGTTTTTAGACATCTTCAGAAATTACCTAATAAATATTTCGACGAAAATAAATCTGGTGTTACAATGTCTAGAATAGTAAACGACCTTATGGACATAACAGAACTTGCACACCATGGACCAGAGGATTTATTTATATCGCTGGTAACAATCCTAGGTTCATTTGTAATTTTAATGGGAATAGACATTCCATTAACGCTTATAATATTTGCAGTACTTCCATTTGCGGTTTGGTTTGTTGCACGCAAAAAGGACAAAATGGGTAATGCTTTTATGAAAGCTAGAGTAAAAGTAGGGGAGGTAAATGCTACCCTAGAAAACAGTATAGCTGGTATGAAAGTTACAAAATCATTCTGTACAGAAGATGAAGAACTTGAAAAATTTGACAAAATAAACAATATATTCAAGGATGCTAGAGAAGAGTCATATAAAGCTATGGCTGAATATTTCTCTGGAATGAACTTCTTTATGGATTTACTAGAATGGATAGCTATGATACTAGGTGGATACTACACTTATGTAGGTAGAATAACTATTGGAGATTTTGCAGCATATATTTTATATGTAAAAATGTTCATAGAGCCTATGAAAAAGCTTGTAAACTTTACAGAACAGTACCAGAATGGTATGACAGGATTTAAACGTTTCAAAGAAATAATGGATGAAGAAATTCAGGAAGAAGCTAAAAATCCTAAAGAACTTAAAAATGTAAAAGGAAATATAGAAATAGAAAATGCTTCATTTACATATGAAGATGAAAATGAAGTAATAAGTGATTTAAGTCTATCTATTGAAGCAGGAAAGACAATAGCTTTAGTTGGTCCATCAGGTGGAGGAAAAACTACGCTTTGTAGCTTAATACCTAGATTCTATGAATTGGATTCAGGGGATATAAAAATAGATGGAAATAGTATAAAAGATGTAAGTCTAAGATCACTTAGAAAGAATATTGGAGTTGTTCAGCAGGATGTGTTCTTATTTACAGGAACAATCAGAGACAATATAATTTGCGGAAATCCAGAAGCTACAGAAGAAGAAATGATAGAAGCAGCTAAAAAAGCTAGAATACACGACTTTATAATGACTTTACCTGAAAAATACGATACGTATATAGGGGAAAGAGGAGTTAAATTATCTGGAGGACAGAAACAGAGAATATCTATATCTAGAATATTCTTAAAGAATCCACCAATTATAATACTTGATGAGGCTACTTCAGCTCTTGATAATGTTACAGAAAGAGAGATACAGGCATCTCTTGAAGAATTAAGTAAAGATAGAACAAATATAGTAGTAGCTCACAGACTTTCTACAATAAAAAATGCAGATGAGATAATAGTAATAACAAATGGAAAGATTTCTGAAAGAGGAACACATGATGAACTTATAAAAGCTGGAGGAATATACGCTACTCTTCACAGCAAATAAATTGGAGGAAAGTAAAATGAAGGATTCAGAAGTTAATCAGCTAAAAGATCACATAATAAAAACTGCATCAGGACTTTTTATCAAATATGGATACGGTAAGACTACGATAAGACAGATTGCGGAATCTTCAGGTCTTGGAAGGGGACATTTGTACTACTACTTCAAGAAAAAAGAAGATATATTACTGTATTTATACAAAGAATTACTAGAAAAAATCTATGGAACGATAGCAGAGAAAAAGATAAAAGAAAATGATATAGTGGCGAACTATATAATAAGTCAGTATATATATACTCACGCTATAGCTACTTCAGAAAAAGTGTTTAGATTGTATATCGAAGCTTCAAATGTTAGATCTATAAGACAAGAATATATAAATATATTATTAGGTTTATTTAAAGAAAAATTAGTGGAGAGCAACTACGATTTCAATGATAAAGATTTATATATGAGTATTGCGATGGGATGCGCTGGAGAGTGTGAACTATTAAATCAGTACTATGAAGGAGTACTGAATGTAGATTTGGACGATATTATAATAAATGTCGTTAAAACAAGATTTGCTCTTTTAAATGTAGATGAACAGATAGATATAGATAAGATAATACAAGAAGCAAAAGAATTTAAGGATGATATGAATCTTGAAGAAGTGGTGAATATTGTAGTGGAATAGAGTGATTTAATATAATTAAAAAAATTTAATATTTACAATTGAACATAATGACTAAAATACTACCAAATTATCGTATTGATTACGATGTTTGGTAGTATTTTTTTTACAAATTCATAAAAACTTCATTTTTACAAAGTTATAAAAACGTTGACTTTTTATTAGGCGCGCCCTATAATAAACTTATAAAAATTAGGTATGCCCCAAAAGGTGCTCGAAATATTGGAAGGAGAAGGAGAAAAATGAAAAAGATTGCTGACAAGATAGCAAAACACAGTAAAATCATTCTTTTGATAGCATTTTTACTTTTGATACCGTCAGTTATGGGATATATCAAAACAGATATAAACTACGATATACTTAGTTATCTACCAGAAGATGTATCTACTATGAAAGCAGAAAAAATAATGAAAGAAGATTTTAACTGCGGATCTTTAGCTATGTTGGAAATTGAAAATATGCCAGATAAGGATGTAGCTAAGATAAAGGAAAAAGTTGAAAAGGTAGAGGGTGTAGAAGAGGTAATTTGGAAAGATAGTTTTATAGATTTAGCATTTCCAAATGAAATGATACCTAAGGATATGAGGGATATGCTTTATTCTGGAGACGCAACTATGATGATAGTTAAGTTAAAGGAAGGTACAGCAGACGAGCTTACCATGAAGGCAGTAGATGAGATTAGAGGTATTGCAGGAAAACAGGCGTTTCTTAGTGGAATGTCAGGAATTATAAAAGATACAAAAGATTTATCAGACAAGGAAATGCCACTTTATGTAATTGCTGCTGGAATACTTACTATGATAGTTTTACTTTTGACTATGGAGTATACAGCTATTCCATTTGTATTTCTTACAAATATAGCAATAGCAATAATTTATAACTTTGGTACAAATATATTCTTTGGAGAAATATCATATATAACAAAAGCTCTGTGTGCTATATTGCAACTTGGAGTAACAATGGACTACTCTATATTCTTGCTACATAGATACGACGAGGAACTATTGAATACGGATAATAGAGAAGAGGCTATGGCAAATGCTATAACCAATACATTTACTTCAATATCAGGAAGTTCACTTACAACAGTTGCTGGATTTATAGCACTATGCGCTATGGATTTAGCTTTGGGAAGAGATATAGGTATAGTAATGGCAAAAGGTGTTGTACTTGGTGTTTTAACAACAGTTACAGTTTTACCAGCATTAATACTTACATTCGATAAAGTAATACACAACCATAGGCACAAAACAATTCTTACAAGTTTTGAAAAAACTTCAAACTTTGTAATTAAAAATTATAAAAAACTTACAGTTTTATTCTTAGTTTTATTAATACCAGCGATATATGGAAATAATAATGCTAAAGTATACTACAACTTAGATGAAACACTACCTGATGATTTGCCATCAATAGTTGCTACAAATAAAATGAAGAAAGACTTTGATATGAATAGTACAGATATGATATTTGTAAAAGATAGTTTAGATTCATATAAAGTAGACCAGATGGTAAGTGAGATAGAAAAAGTAGATGGTGTTAACTCAGTAGTAGCACTTGAAAAAGCAGTTGGTTCTGGATTTGTTCAGGATATAATTCCAGATAGTATGTTATCAGAGGTGAAAGCTGGTGGATACGAGCAGATAATGATCAACTCAAAATATAGAGCAGCATCTAAGGAATGTGGTGCTCAGATAAGAGAATTAAATAAAATAGTTAAAAAATATGATCCAGATGGACTTATAGGTGGTGAAGCACCTTTAACAGAAGACTTAATAAGAATTGCCGATACAGATTTTAAAAAGGTAAGTGCGGTTTCTATAATAGCAATATTTGCGATAATAGCATTTGTATTTAAGTCTGCATCAATACCAGTTTTACTAGTTGCGGCAATTGAAGGTGCGATATTTGCTAACTTAGGTATTCCATATTATACAGGAACAGTTCTTCCATTTATAGCATCTATAGTTCTTGGAACAATACAGCTAGGAGCTACAGTTGACTACGCTATACTCCTTACTTCTAGATTTAAAGAAGAACTAGGAAATGGATATGATAAATATGAAGCTATGAAAATAGCAATACAGAAATGTGGACGCTCAATAGTAACAAGTGGATTCTCATTCTTCAGTTCAACAATAGGTGTTGGTATAATATCTAAACTAGAAATGATAAGTTCACTTTGTTCTTTAATGGCTAGAGGAGCAATAATAAGTATGTTCGTAATACTATTTATGCTACCAGGATTATTATTAATAAGTGAAAAATTAATAGAAAAAACATCAAAAGATTTCATTCCTAAAAATTAGAAGTGAAACGTTGGATTAATTGAGGAGGAATTTAAGATGAAAAAAGAAACTAAAAATAAATCAATAGCATCAGTTTGTACATTAGCTATATTAGCAGCATCAGCATCTCCAGTACTTGCTGAAAGTAGTTATATAAAAAAGGATGAAACAGTATATACAATACTTAAAAAAGACGGTACTGTAGAAAAAAATATAGTATCAGAATGGTTAAGTGGAGATGGATCACTAGATAAGATAAATGACCAGAGTATTTTAAAAGATATAAAAAATGTTAAAGGTGATGAAAAACCAACAATAAACGGAGAAAAAGTAACTTGGGATACAACTAAAGAAGATTTATACTATCAGGGAAAAACAGATAAACAGCTTCCAATAACTACTGATATAGAATATGAATTAAATGGAAGAAGTGTAACTGCAGATGAAATAAAAGGTCAGTCTGGTAAGGTTAAAATAACTATAAGATTAAAAAATAATGAAGCTAGAAATGCAAAAATAGCTGGAGAAAATAGAACAGTTTATGTACCATTTATAACAGCTACAGAAATATTAATGCCTAGAGAAAACTTTAAAAATATAAAAACAAGCTCTGGAAAAACTGTAGATGATGGAAAAACTTCTTCAATAACAGCAGTATCATCTCCAGGTCTTGAAGCTTCATTAGATATGGGTGGAGATTATAGCGATATATTCGATAAGATAAGTTCAACAATAACTATAGAAGCTGATGCAAATGATTTTAAAGTGCCAGAAATAATGATAGCAGCTACATCTGATATGTCTAGTCTAGAAGATATAGATTCTGATAGTGATTTAGGTGATATAACTTCTATGATAGATAAATTAAAAGATGCAGGAAAAGAATTATTAAACGGAACTGAACAGCTTTACAATGGTACTACAGAATTAGCTACAAATTATGAAAAATTTGATGCAGGAACACAGACTTTAAGTGGAGGAATACAGACACTTACAAATGGTGTAGGTTTAATAGGTAGAAATGTTCCAATGCTTAATCAGGGTGCACAGAAACTTATGAATGGTATAGAACGGCTTAGTGCAGGTCAGGATAAGTTTACAACAGGTGTTTCAATGTATGTAGAAAATACAGGAAATCTTTATAATGCATATTCTGATATAGATAACGGAATAAAAAATGCAGCATCAGGTGCAGAACAGCTATCAAGCGCACTATCAAATGCTGGCTCATCAGGTGGAGGTCTATCAGAATTAAGTGGATCTATATCTAAAAATAAGGAATTAGCATCTGGAATGGAATCAGCTGCAAATACTATACTAGGTGATGAAAATGCAAGTGAAGCTTCAAAGGCAGCAGCAAAGAAAATAATAGAACTTAGCCAGGCATCTCAAAGTATATCTTCTAAACAGGAATCTGCTATAGGTGGTGCAGAAAGTTCGATATCAAATGCACAGAGTGGACTAGCTCAGGCAGCTGGTGCAGCAAAACAGTTATCTGCAGGATTATCACAGCTTAGTGCAGGATCAAGTCAGTATAGTTCAAAATTTGCACAGTTAGTAGATGCAGGAAAAACTCTTGAAGAAAATTCAGGAAAATTAGATGGTTCAACAGATAAACTTTATGAAGGAAGTCAGCAGCTTTACAACGGAACTACTCAGTTACAGGACGGAACTACTAAATTAGTATCAGGTGGAGAAGAACTTAGAAAAGGTTCAGATAAATTAGCAACAAGCTCTAAACAGATATTAGCAGGAACTAAAAAATTACAGGGTGGTTCAAAACAGCTTTATGATGGTGTTAAAAAGGCAAATAGTGAAGTAACTTCAGAAGTATCTTCTAAAACAGGTAAAATAGACGATATAGAAAGATTAGTAGACACTAAAGATGTATTATTAGACCTAGCAAATGACTACGACAACTATGCTGGTATAGGTGAAGATATGAATGGTGATGTTAAATTCATAATGAAAGTCAACACTGATGACGAAAGCGATAATGGAACAAAAGAAAAAGTAGTTAAAGAAGAAGCTACAGGTATAAAAGGTATAATACAGAGATTAATGAAAAAATAAAACTTGAAAATAATTGTGGGCTAGTGTAATATATGCATTAGCCCATCTTTTTATGTTAAGTAAGTAAAAAAGTGAAAAATTCACATTAGTTTTACATTACATTGATAATAAATTCATATTGAATGTGTATTATTAAAGCATAGAAAGATTAGCTTTTTCTTAAGAACATAATATAATTACCCTATTTGATTCGGCGGCAGTTCTCCCTCACATCCTCAAATTTTCTGCTGCCGAGTAAAAGAATCCCGAAAGGGATTTTTTTATTTTTTGAAAAAGAGGTTTTAATTTATTTGAAAATTGATATTTAAAAGTTATTAATTTGAATTTAAGAGAATTATTTAAAGTTATGAATTAAAGAGTTATAAGGGGCTTTTTAGAGTGGTGACAATCGCTCTTTTTTTATGTGGATTTTTAGAACTGATTTGTTAGAGTATATTTTATAAAAAAAAGAGATACAATTGCATTACAAACTACAAAAAATAGAAAAACACTAACTTGAAAGTTAGTGTTTTCAGTGTGTTTAAAAGATATATAATTTTATGGTACCGCTGACGGGACTTGAACCCGTACGGTTTCCCGCATGATTTTGAGTCATGTGCGTCTGCCATTCCGCCACAGCGGCAAGTTAAAAAACTATACTACATATTATAACAATTAAATATATTTCAATCAAGCATTATAACACATACAAAATCAAAAAAATATATAATTTAAAAAAGATTTATTTTTTATTAAGATATAATACTAAAAAAATTCACTCTGTTATGATAATATAATATAAGTAATGCAAAAAAGAATTGACAAGAAAAATTGAAATAAAAAAATGGAAAACGGAGTGATAAATTTGAATAAAAGACTCATCATAATAGATGGAAACTCGATAATAAATAGAGCTTTTTATGCTCTACCACAAACAATGGATAATAAAGAAGGACTTCATACAAATGCAATATATGGATTTACAACGATGTTGTTCAAAATGATAGAAATATATGAACCAACTCATATAAGTGTTGCATTTGATAGAAAGGCTCCTACATTTAGACATAAAGAATACAGCGAGTATAAAGCTGGAAGAAAGAAAATGCCTCAGGAACTGTTTGAACAGATGCAGCCATTAAAGGATCTATTAGATGCTTTCAAGATAGAGAGATTTGAAATAGATGGCTATGAGGCGGACGATATAATAGGTACTATATCTAAAGCTGCAGAAGAAGATGGATTTGAAGTATTTATAGTAACAGGGGATAAAGATGCTATACAGTTAGCGTCTAATAAGACTACTACACTTATAACTAAAAAAGGTGTAGCAGATGTAGAAGAATATAACTACGATTCAGTAATAGAAAAATACGAAATGACACCTACACAGTTTATAGATTTAAAAGGACTTATGGGAGATAAATCGGATAATATACCTGGTGTGCCTGGAGTAGGTGAAAAAACAGGTATAAAACTTATAAAACAGTTTGGAAGTATAGAAAACTTAGTTGAACATACAGATGAACTTAAAGGAAGTATCAAGAAAAAGATAGAAGAAAATAAAGAAGAAGCTATACATAGTAAATGGCTGGCTACTATTGTAAGAGATGTTCCAATAGAATTTGATTTAGATAAGATGATATTTGGAGACTACAAAGTAGAAGATGTTATAGAAAAATTCCAGTTCTTCAAATTTACAAGCCTTATAAAAAAGGTTATGGATATGAGCGGGGATTCTAATATGGCAGAAGATAACTCAACAGAGATAGATGTAAATTATGATGTGAATTCTTCAGAATTGATATCTATTATAAAAGAAAAGGGAGAGTTTGCATTAAAGGTAGTTTCTAAAACAGGAAATCTTTTAGAAAAGAATATAATATCTATGTATATTACATTAGATGGAGATAAAGTATTCTGTGTATCTGAAGATAAAGTAATAGACTTCAGAGAAGTTTTAGAGTCTAAGGATATAAAGAAATATGGATATAACATGAAAGAAGACTATGTGGCACTAATGCCTTATGAAATAGCTTTAAAAGGCATGTCATTTGATATAGCTATAGCAGAGTATTTAATAGACTCTACATCTACTAACACAAGCGAATGTAGTGCAATAGCAATGAAATACCTTATGAAGTCAGTTAAATCTAAAGAAGAGCTACTTGGAAAAGGTGTAAAGGCTAAAAAGTTTGAGGATTTAGCAAAAGAAGAGCTTTCTGGATATATTTCTTCAATTCTAAATACTGTAGTAAATGTTATGCCTAATATGAATGAAGAGATAGAAAGTACAGAAATAGAAAAATTATTCAACGATGTTGAAATGCCACTTGTAGAAGTACTTGGAAATATGGAGTATACAGGGATCAAAGTTGATAAAGAGATGCTTGCTGAGCTTGGAAAAGAGTTTACAAAGATAATATCTTCACTAGAAGAAGAAATATACGGATATGCAGGCGAAGAGTTCAATATAAACTCTCCAAAACAGTTAGGTGTAATATTATTTGAAAAACTAGAACTACCTGTAATCAAGAAAACTAAGACAGGATACTCAACTAATGCTGAAGTTCTTGAAAAATTAAAAGATAAACATCCTATTATAGATAAAATAGGTGAATATAGACAGATAGTAAAATTAAATTCTACATATGTTGAAGGGCTTACTGCTCTTATAAACCCAATAGATGGTAGAATACACTCTACATTTAATCAGACTATAACTACAACAGGAAGAATTTCTTCTACAGAGCCAAATCTACAGAATATACCTGTAAGAATGGAAATAGGTAGAAGACTTAGAGCTGTATTTGTTTCGGATGAAGAAAAAAGACTTGTAGATGCCGATTATTCTCAGGTTGAACTTAGAGTTCTTGCGCATATGAGTGGAGATGAGCATATGATAGATGCATTTGCTCATGGGGAAGATATACATAGAAAGACTGCATCTCAGGTATTTAACGTGCCAGTAGAAGAGGTTACTCCAGAGCTTAGAAGTGCTGCAAAAGCTGTAAACTTTGGAATAATATATGGTAAAACTGATTTTGGTCTATCTGAAGACTTAAATATACCTGTACCACAGGCAAAACAGTACATAGAAAGTTATTTTGCTAAGTACGAAAAAATAAAGGAATTTATGGATAATATTATTGAAACTGCTGAAAAAGATGGATATTCTCAGACAATGTTCAATAGAAGAAGATATATTCCTGAAATAAAATCTAAAAACTTTATGGAAAGAAATAGAGGTAAAAGAGCTGCAATGAACGCACCTATACAGGGAAGTGCGGCTGATATTATAAAGATAGCGATGGTAAATGTATTTAGAAGATTAGAAAAAGAAGAATTAAAATCAAAACTAATACTTCAGGTACACGATGAGCTTATCGTTGAAACTCCAATAGATGAACTTGAAAAAGTTGAAAAAATAGTTAGAGAAGAGATGGAAAACGCAGTAGATATGAAGGTTTCACTTACTGTAGATTTAAATACTGGCGTTTCTTGGTATGAAACAAAGTAGGTGATTATATGCTAAAGATTGGACTTACAGGAAGCATAGGTTGTGGTAAAAGTAGCCTTTCTAATATATTGAAAAAGCACAGTATACCTATAATAGATGCAGACATAAAAGGAAGAGAAATATATGAAGACAAAGAACTACTAAAGGCTATTGAAGATGCCTTTGGTAGTTCTGTAATAGATGAAGACGGTACTCTAAACAGAAAAAATCTTGGGAAAATAGTTTTTAGCGATGATAACAAGTTAGAAAAATTAAATAGTTTAACGCATCCAGCTATAAGAAAAATGATAAATGATGATCTTGATAAATATGAAAAAAGAGGAGAAAAAATGGCTGTAATCGACGCTGCACTTCTAATAGAAGCTGGTTTTGTAAGTATGCTAGATACAGTAGTAGTTGTTATATGTTCAGAAGATGTACAGTTACAGAGAGTAATACTTAGAGATAACTGCAGTGAAGATGAAGCTATGGGTAGAATAAAATCACAGATGCCTCAAGAAGAAAAGGTGAAATATGCTGAATTTGTTGTAGATAATTCAGGAACATTAAATCAGTTAGAGGAAGAAGCAGAAGAGCTGATTAGAAAGCTAGAGGAAAAAATTGAAAAATAAAACTAGCTTAAAAGTGATTTTAGTTTTGATTTTATTCTCAATAATTTTTATTGGATTTAATTTTAAGTCTATTGAAGAAATGTTTTATCCAAGAAGATATAATGAGTACGTTCAAAAGTATTCAAAAGAATACAATATAGATAAATATTTAGTATATAGTGTTATAAAGGCTGAGAGTAAATTTATTCCGGATGCGCAGTCTCATAAAGGAGCCAAGGGACTTATGCAAATAAGTGATACTACGGCAAAATGGGCAGAAAAAGAAATAGGAATAGATAGTAAAAAGATTTTTGAGCCTGAAACAAATATAAAGACAGGATGTTGGTATTTAGCTAGACTCTATAAGGAGTTTGGCAAGAGAGATTTAGTCATAGCAGCTTACAATGGTGGATCAGGAAATGTAAGAAAATGGCTAAAAGATGAGGAATATAGTAAAGATGGAGTAAATCTTCATGATATTCCATTTGAAGAGACATTAAAATATGTGGATAAAGTAAATAGAAATTATGCCATGTATAAAAAAATATACTGCGGGAAGGAAGCAAATTAGATGAAAAAAACTAAGATTATTAGTATTATATTAGCCGTAGCCCTTGCAGTAGGGGGATGTTCGGCTTTTAATGGCGATAAAAAAGAAGAAAAGACAAGCGATACAAAGAAAACATACTCAGAAAAGATACAGTTGGCAATACAGAAACCAAGTACGATAAGTCCAATTACTAATACGGATGAAAGTGTTTTAAATGTATTAAATCTAGTATATGATGGGCTTTTTGAGCTTAATAAAAACTATAATGCAATACCTAAGCTAGTAAAAAATAGTAAGATGTCATCTGATGGTAAGCAGATGGATATAGTTTTAAAAGATGCGAAATGGCATGATGGAAATCCTGTAACAGCAGATGATGTAGCTTTTACTGTTTCATCAATAAGATCTAATAAAACAAGTCCATATAATTATATGGTGCAGAATATATCTGATGTTGTAGTAAATGGAGAAAAAAATCTTACTATAAAATTCAAAAATAATGCTGCATTTGCAAAGGAAAATTTAACATTTCCTATAGTCAGCAAGGTTCAGTTATCTGGAAAAGATATAAATAATGTTGATGCAAATAAGGTAGGTAATGGAGTTTATAAAATTGCAAGTTATTCAGATAGAGAGGGAATATCTCTAGAAGTAAATAAAGATTACTATGGAGATATTCCAAAGAGTGCTATGAATATAAATGTAAATATTGTTCCAGATGAAGATACAATAGTATCTACTGTTGAGGCATTAGAGAGCGATATGGTTAAGGCGGATTCAGATAATTTAAGCCGGTTCCAGAATAGCCGGTTTGACATTAAGTCTTACGAGGGAAGAGATTATGATGCTGTTATAATAAATCAGTCAAATTTACTTCTTGCAAATGCTAATTTTAGAAAGGCGATAGTTTCTGCAATAAATAGAACTGCGATAATAGAAAATGGATATATGGGGCATGTACATTCTGTAAATATTCCGATAAATTCTAAATCTAAATATTATGAAAGCTCTATAAAAAATATGGAATATAGCACAGAAAATGCTGAAAAATATATGAAAGAGATAAAAATTAATAAGAAGGATAAGATTAAGGAAACACAGGTAAATGCTACAAATAAACCTAATAATAAGGTGAATTCAAGTAGTGGAAATAATAAAACAAATTCCTCTAATAAACCTAGTAGTTCTGGAAATTCTGGTGGATCTAGCAACAATACAGGTACTTCAGATAATAGTGGATCAGATGCAAATCAAGCACCTAGTGGAGGTGATTCTGGAACTCAGAACAGTGGAGGCTCTAATGCAGGAAGTTCTTCAGGTGGAGAATCAGCAGGTAATGGAGCAGGAGGAGAAGCTAGAATTCTAGATTCTTCTGAAGAAACTAGAAATACTGTTTATTCTACTGATGAGGATAAGGAAGAGTTTGAAAAAATTGCTGATGAAAATAATGATTCTGTTATAGCTACAAATCTTGTTAGAACTACTAATAACAATAAAGAAAATGCAAATAATCAAAATAATAATGCGGCTAATAATAATCAGAACAGCAACAATCAAAATAATAATACAACACAGAATAAAAATGATGCAGCTAATAAAAAAACTAAAAAAGAAGAAAATCCTTATTACACAGAAAAAGAAATAAAAACTATGATAAACTCTATAACTTTAAAAATAATCGTAAATAGAGAAAATAGTGAAAGAGTCAAATCTGCAAATATGATATCTGAAAACTTAAAGGCTGTTGGAATTAAGTCAGAGGTTGTTCTTTTAGATTCACTTGGCATGCAGAAATCATTAGCTAATAGATCATATGATTTAGCTGTTACAGGATGGCAGATATCTAGTATCCCTAATATAACAGAAATTATGAAAGCTATATGTCCTAATGATGCAGGACTAAATGAGAGATTAGGAAAGATACAGGGAGCAACTAGTGAAGAGGATATTAAGAAAATTTATGCAGATATAGAAAAATATTGCATAGATAATGCATTATTTATAAGTATAGGTGTAAAAGATAACTATATGATTATAAATAAAAGACTAAAAACTGATTTATATATGAATGATTATGACCAGTATAGAGGTATAGAAATGGTAACTCCTTCAAAATAATTTATAAAGTTTTTGCATTATTTGGTAAAATAAGATATTCTATAATTAGGTATAAAAAATAATAGAAAATTCTTTTAAATAGATATTATTATGGAGGTGGTTTAATGAAAAAGGCAATAGCAGCGCTAGGAATAAGTGCGGTTACATTAGCGATGTCTTCTGCTGATTCTAGTGCTCTTGAAACAGCGACAGTTACGGCAGATGCTCTTAATATGAGAAGTGGGCCTGGAATAAGCTATAGTAAACGGGGAGTGCTTCATAAGGGCGCTAAGGTAACAGTTCTTGAAAAATCAAAAGGATGGGTTAAGATAAAAGATTCTTCAGGAAAAACAGCTTGGGTAAGTGGACAGTATTTAAGCACATCTGGAAGTAGCTCAAGCAACTCATCATCAGAAAGTGCGGGATATATTGCGTATGTTTCTGTAAACTCTAGCTTAAATGTTAGAAGTGAGTCTTCTACATCTGGAAGTGTAATTGCATCTTTAAAAAATGGCGAAAAAGTTCAGGTAATAGAGAAAAAGGACAATGGATGGAGCAAGATAAAAACAGAGTCTGGTAAAGTAGGATGGGCTAGTAGTAAATATCTAGTAAATACACCAAGTAACTCTGGAAATACTAGTTCACAGAATAATTCATCTTCACAGAATGATTCTGTAGCAGCTTCAGGAAACGTAAAGGTAAATACATCTAGTGGCCTAAATGTAAGAAAAGGACCAGGAACAAATCATGCTATAATTGGCTCTTTAGCTGGAGGAAGTGTTGTTCAGGTAAAAGAAAAGTCTGGAGGTTGGGTAAAAGTTGTATTATCTAACGGAAGTACTGGTTGGGTAAGTGGACAGTATGTAAGCTCTACAAATGAATCTACTTCAAATTCAGGATCATCTCAGAATAATAAACCACCACAGAATAATGAATCTACAGCGGCATCAGGAAGAGTTAAAGTAACTATATCAAAAGGTCTAAATATAAGAAAAGGACCAGGAACAGGTAATGCTATAGTTGGCTCTTTAGCTGGAGGAAGTGTTGTAGAAGTTAAAGAAAAATCTAATGGATGGTATAAGATAAAAACAGCTAATGGTGTAGAAGGTTGGGTAAGTGGAGATTATGTTACTCCAACTGATGAACCTCTAAGCGGTGGAGCAAGTAGTAACAATTCTAGTTCAGGAAATAATAGTTCTAGTAGTAATAATAATGGATCTTTTGGAAGTGGAGAAAGCTCTGCTACTGGAGATAAGATAGTTGATTATGCATACACATTATTAGGAGTTCCATATAAATGGGGCGGAAATGGACCTTCAAGCTTTGACTGTTCGGGATATACTCAGTGGGTATACAAAAATGCAGCAGGAATTAGCATACCAAGAGTATCAAGAGATCAGGCTCAGGCAGGTAGTGCAGTAGAAAAAGGTAACTACAAAAAAGGAGATTTATTATACTTTAATACTGGAGGAAGTGGTGTAAGCCATGTCGGTATATATATAGGTGGAGATAAATTCATACATTGTAGTGGAACTCAGTCAAAACCAGGTTCAGTAAAAGTAAGCTCGTTAAATGGATATTACGGAAACGTACTTTTAGGAGCTAGAAGATTTGTTTAATTGATTTTAAAAATAAATACAGTTATATAAATAAGGACATCATACAAAAAATTGTACTGATGTCTTTTTTTATGTATTTTTAGAGCTTGTAGTTTTATAAAAATTATCATTTTTTGGGGTAAATACATACAAATGTGAATACGTTTGCAAAATTATTTAAAAAATGAAAGAAAAAATTCGTAAAGTATAAAACAAAAGACCAGCCCACTGATACAAGTGAAGTCTG
>UQCY01000003.1 GCA_900539645.1 uncultured Clostridium sp.
TGGTTTATTAGGGAATAAATTTGCAGTTCCGGCAGATGTAATTGCTAATGCTAAGATTAATAAAGGGGCATATGTATTATCTGAGTCTACTCGTGCAATCTTTGGTAACTATGGAAGTATATTTTTAGGAGTAATGGTTATATTAACTTGTTTCACAACTACAGTTGGTTTAATTGTTGCAACATCAGAATTTTTTAATAAAAAATTCCCACAACTTTCATATAAAACATATACTATTATTTTCACATTAGTTGGGTTTGGTATTGCTAATATAGGTTTACAAGATGTAATTAAATTCTCTGTTCCTATGTTATTATTCTTATATCCTATTAATTCTATCTCTTCTATATTTAAATATACTTTTTTATGATAACAATATGTTTTTATACAAAAAAAGTGCTGCTGCAAATGCTTAAAACACCTGCTATACAGCACCATTCATTACTTTTATATCATAAGTTCATTTTCTTTTCTTTCTGTGCACATTGTTGTAAGTTTATCAACAAGACCAGCCTTCATAGTTTCATCCAATACTCTAGCACCTGTTGGACATACTTTTATACATCTCATACAAGCCATGCATACATCTTTATCCACAGTTTTAGGATTATCCATAGGTATTGCACCTACTGGACATTTCTGTGCACATAATCCACATTCTACACAGTTTTCATTCGCTTCTGGTTTTAACGCAGATCCTTTCCATTCTTTGTAAGGAATATTCCCCTTAGGCATTAGTTCCGTATTTATTTCTCCATTTTCAAATTTAGCTTTTATTTCTTCAGAGAATTTTTTTAATTCTTCTTCATCTGATTTATCAGGTCTACCTGCTGCTAGGTTTCTAACTATTGAGTGCTCTGCTATTGCAGCTACCATAGCTCCAACTACGAAGCCATTTTCTTCAAGAACATTTTTTAATTCTAGTAGTGTATCATCGTAATCTCTATTTCCATAAACTACAACGGCTACTGCTTTTGCTCCGTTTCCTTTTATTTTATTGATTCTATCCACAGCTACAGTAGGTATTCTTCCTCCAAATGAAGGCACAGAAATTATACATATATCCTCAGCTTTTATGTTTACATCTTCGTAATTGAAGTGTAAGTCGCTTATGTCTAAGTCTTTTGTTTCTTCCCAAGCTGATGAAAGTAGTTTTGTTACTTTTTCTGTCCCACCTGTAGGACTAAAGTAGATTGAATATAGCATTATAATCATTCCCTTCTACAATATTTTCTTTAATTTTAATTATACGCCTTTATATTTTATAATTTAATAACAAAATAATAATATTTGTAATTTAGACATAAAAAAACCCGAGATAAAATATCTCGGGATTTCTTGCACAATATAATACGTAAAAACTATCTTTTTGAGAACTGTGGAGCTCTTCTGGCAGCTTTTAAACCGTATTTCTTTCTTTCTTTCATTCTAGCATCTCTAGTTAAGAATCCTTCTTTCTTTAAAGCAGGTCTTAAATCTTCGTCAGCTTTTAATAAAGCTCTAGATATACCGTGTCTTATAGCACCAGCCTGTCCAGTGAATCCTCCACCTTCAACTTTTACTATAACGTCAAATTTATTTTCAGTTTCAGTTAATACTAATGGCTGTTTAACGTCTCTTATTAATGTTTCGTAGTTGAAATATTCATCTAACGCTCTACCATTTACTGTTATATTTCCTTCACCTGCAACTAATCTAACTCTAGCTACAGAATGTTTTCTTCTTCCTGTTCCTATGTACTGTACATTTGCCATGATAACTCCTCCTTTCACCTAATTAAAATTCTATTACTTCTGGATTCTGAGCTGCATGATTATGTTCAGCACCAGCGAATACTCTTAATCTAGTCATCATTCTGCTTCTTAATTTATTTTTTGGTAACATACCGCTAACTGCGTGAGCTACAACTTCTTCAGGTTTTTTAGCCATCATTTCTCTGTATGATATTTCTTTTAAACCACCTACATAACCTGTGTGGTATCTGTAGTATTTCTGATCTAATTTTTTACCTGTTAAAACTACTTTTGATGCATTTACAACTACTACGAAGTCTCCTCCGTCCACGTGTGGTGTAAATGTTGGTTTATGTTTCCCTCTTAATAATGTTGCAACTTCAGTTGCTAAACGACCTAAAGTTTTTCCTTCAGCGTCAACTAAGTACCAGTTTCTTTTTACGTCTGCTGGTTTAGCTATATAACTTTTCATATCTGTCCCTCCTTAACTTTTTTCCTTTAAAAATATTTTTCCGTTTATGTCAAGTCCGGGGCAAAGTGGACTTATTAACACATTCTTGTATATTATACGACTATAAGCGAAAAGTGTCAAGATTAATAAAAAACTTTTTTGAGGAATAATGCGTGTCCAGGCGCTGTATGACCTGCTTTTGATCTATTTTTAGATTTTATTATATCCTCCATGCTTTCCGTTATTCTTCCCCTTCCGATATCTATAAGCGTACCAGAAAGTATTCTGACCATATTGTAAAGGAATCCGTTTCCTTCAAATTCGAATACAATTAAGTCATCTTGTTTTTCTATTTTAACGCTTTTTATCGTTCTTATAGTGTCTTTTACGGAAGATCCACTGCTCATAAAGCCACAGAAATCATATGTTCCAATAAGTGATTCTGCTTCTTTTTTCATCTTTTCAAAATCTAAATCGTATTTTACTTGATACGATATATCTTTCAAGATTGGATTGCGGTATCTACTATTATACACTAAATATCTATATATTTTACCTTTTGCACTATATCTCGCATGAAATTCATCTTCCACTTCCTCTGCAGCTATTATTGAGATGTCTTTTGGAAGTTTAGAATTCAGTGCATCTGGTATTCTATTTACAGGTATTTGAGAGTTTATTTTGAAGTTCGCTACCTGCCCAAGTGCGTGTACTCCAGCATCAGTTCTTCCTGAACCATTTATTTTTACTTTCTCACCTGTTATTTCCTTTATTGCATATTCAATATTTCCCTGTATTCCAGGAGAATTTGGCTGCTCTTGCCAACCACAATAATTCGCTCCGTTGTACTGAACAGTTATTTTTATATTTCTCATTTATTCCTCCAAATAGGCAAAACTATTATAATACATCTCTCATCTTATAATGCATATCTTGACGCTATTATAAGTCCCATGTAGATTATTATAAGTACTGTCGCAATATACTCGCTTTTACCTATTACAGTTTCCTTCATTTTTGTTCTATTGTCGCCACCTCTGTAGCATCTAGCTTCCATAGCCATGGCAAGCTCGTCGGCTCTTCTAAATGCACTTACAAATAGCGGTACTAAAAGTGGAACAAGACTTTTTGCTCTGTTTATAAGCTTCTTACTTTCAAAGTCAGCCCCTCTAGACATCTGAGCTTTCATTATCTTATCAGTTTCATCTAGTAGAGTTGGTATGAATCTAAGTGCTATAGTCATCATCATTGCAAGTTCATGCACTGGTAGACCTATTTTCTTAAATGGATTTAATACCCTCTCTATACCGTCTGTAAGCGCTATAGGAGATGTTGTAAGCGTTAATAGAGATGTACCCACTATTAACATTGCAAGTCTTATAGACATAAATATCGCCTGTCTGATACCTTCTTTAGTTATAGCTAAGAATCCAAAAGACCATATCTTTTCTCCAGGTATGCAGAACATATTTACGATAAACGTGAATAGTATTATCCATCTAAGAGGTTTTAATCCTTTTAGAATAAATTTTACCGGTATTTTTGACATTACAGTAAGTATTAGTAATACAATAAATACTCCTATATATATCGGCGCTTTGTTTATCATAAATATAGATATCATAAATAATATCGTAGCTATTAATTTTAAACCTGCATCTAGTTTGTGTATAGGAGATGATGCCGGATAGAATTGACCGACAGTTATATCTTTTAACATTATTTTCTACCTCCTATCACTCTTAGTATTTCGTTTTTAGCTTCTTCAGGAGTTATTATATCCTGTCTAATATCGAAGCCCTTTTCTCTTAATTTAATCGCTAATTCTAGAACCTGTGGGATATCTAGACCTATTTCTTTTAGTCTATGGGCATTATTGTTGAATACATCTCTAGGATTTCCCATAAATTCTATTTTCCCTTTATTCATTACTATAAGAGTTTTAACCAATTTAGCCATATCATCCATACTGTGAGATGATAGTATTACAGTTATATTTCTTTCTCTGTGTAGTTTTTTTATAAGTTCAAAGATTTCTTCTCTACCACCTGGATCTAGTCCTGCAGTTGGTTCATCAAGTATTAATACTTCTGGATCCATAGCTATTACTCCCGCTATTGCAACCCTTCTTTTCTGCCCACCAGATAGTTCAAATGGAGATTTTTCTCTGTATTTTTCATAATCAAGTCCAACAGCTTCCATAGAGGCCTTTACTCTTCTAGTTATTTCCTCTTGATCTAGCCCCATATTTCCCGGACCAAATGCGATATCTTTTTCTATTGTTTCCTCAAATAGCTGGTACTCTGGATACTGGAATACTACACCTACTCTTTTTCTTATTTCAGTTAGGTTTATATCCTTCTGAGTTATTTCAAAGTCATTTATGTATATGCTACCTGATGAAGGCTTTAGAAGTCCATTTAAATGCTGTATAAGTGTAGATTTTCCTGAGCCTGTGTGCCCAATTAGTCCAACAAAGTCGTTATTCTCTACATCAAATGATATATCGTCTATTGCTCTGTTTTCAAATGGCATCCCCTCATCGTATATGTATGTTAAGTTTCTTACTTTAATAGACATAATTCATTCACCATTTCATCCACTGTTAATATATCTTCTCTTATTTTTAATCCCTCTTTATTTAGCATATGAGATATTTCAGTCATGCAAGGCACATCAAGACCTATTTTTTTAAGTCTGTCTATCTCTTTAAATACTTCTTGTGGAGTCCCTTCTAATACTTTTTTACCCTTTTCCATAACTATAACTCTATCAGCTTCTACAGCTTCTTCCATGAAGTGAGTTATGTGTATTGCAGTTATATTTTCTTCTTTGTTTAGCTTCTTTATTGTTTTCATTACTTCTTTTCTACCAGATGGATCAAGCATAGCTGTAGCTTCATCGAATATTATACATTCTGGCTTCATTGCGATTATCCCTGCTATTGCTACTCTCTGTTTCTGTCCACCAGATAGTAGATGTGGTTGTCTATCTCTAAATTCATACATTCCTACGTTCTTTAGAGATTCTTCTACTCTTCTTCTTATTTCTGCCGGCTCTATTCCCAAGTTTTCTGGCCCAAATGCTACATCTTCTTCAACTATTGTAGCAACTATCTGGTTGTCTGGATTCTGAAATACCATCCCTGCAGTCTGTCTTATATCCCACATTTTATCTGCATCTTTTGTATTCATTCCATTTACGATTATATCCCCTTCAGTCGGTTTTAGTATCGCATTCATATTTTTTGAAAGAGTAGATTTCCCGGAACCATTGTGACCTATTATTACAACAAATTCACCCTTTTTTATATCTAAATTAAAATCATCTATAGCTTTATACTTGTCGCCTTCTTCATTTTCATAGTAAAAGGAAAGATTTTTTATCTGTATAAGATTTTCCATTAATTTACACCCCTTTTTCTAATACACTTAAATCTTTACTATTGCATTTCTATAAAACATTATAATACTTTATTATATCATACAATTAATACACGATAGATACAATTATAGAGGATTTTATATACTATATCTATAAGTTTTCGAATATTAGATAAATTTATAGATTATATCCATACACTCAGATTTCATAATATATTAGTGCTAGGCAAAATTTTGCATAAAAAAAAACAGACTGTAAAGTCTAACAGCCTGTATCCCCAGTTTAACATTCCCTCTAGATATTTATTCCTCTAGTAGCTCTTTATTCTTATATTAAATTAAAGTTTTATTTCCTCAGATATTTTTTATAAAGTCAATTTATTATAATTTTCTTAGTTTTTTTGAAATTTATTTTTAATTCTAAAAATGCTATGGCATATAAAATACCATAGCATTTATTTATCAATACAGTAATTATACTAATTCTATGAAGGCCATTTCAGCAGCGTCGCCTCTTCTTGGTCCTTTTTTGATTATTCTAGTATATCCACCATTTCTTTCAGCATATTTTGGAGCTATTTCTGTGAATAAGTTGCTAACAACAGTTTCATCAAGAACATAAGCTAAAACCTGTCTTCTAGCGTGAAGATCTCCTCTTTTTGCAAGAGTTATCATCTTTTCAGCCATTCTACGAGTTTCTTTTGCTCTAGTTACTGTAGTTTCTATTCTTCCTTCTCTTAGTAAGTCAGTTACTAAGTTTCTTAACATAAGGTTTCTGTGAGCAGTTTCACGACCTAATTTACGGTAAGTTGCCATTCTTTCCCCTCCTTTTCGAGTTTATAAATTATTTATATTCGAAAGTCTATTATTCTTCGTTTGGTTTTAATCCTAGTCCTAATTCATCTAGTTTCTGTATAACTTCTTCTAGTGATTTTTTACCTAAGTTTCTAACCTTCATCATATCGTCTTCAGATTTATTAGCTAGCTCTTCTACTGTGTTTATACCCGCTCTTTTTAAACAGTTGTATGATCTTACTGATAAATCTAATTCTTCGATTGTCATTTCAAGAACTTTTTCTTTCTGATCTTCTTCTTTTTCTACCATTATTTCAACATTGCTTACATGCTCTGTTAAATCTATGAATAGTTTAAGATGTTCAACTAGAACTTTGGCAGCTAAAGATATTCCTTCCTGAGGATTTATGCTTCCATTTGTCCAAACTTCTAGAGTTAATTTATCATAGTCAGATTTCTGACCTACTCTTGTATTTTCAACGTGATAGTTTACTTTTTCTACAGGAGTATATATTGAGTCAACAGGTAATACACCTATTGGCATGTTTTCTGTTTTGTTTTCTTCAGCAGGAACATATCCTCTGCCTTTGTCAACATGTATATCCATATTAAGCTTAGAACCTTCGTCTAATGTAGCTATTTTAAGATCCTTGTTTATTATTTCAACATCTGGTGGGCATATTATGTCTGCACCTGTTACTGTGCAAGGACCCTGTGCTTCTATTTTAAGTGTTCTATTACCTTCACCGTCTATAGTAGCTGAAAGTTCTTTTAAAGTTAATATTATTTCTGTAACATCTTCTTTTACTCCTGGTATAGTAGAGAATTCATGAAGAACTCCTTCTATTTTAACAGCGTTAACTGCAACACCTGGTAATGAAGATAACAGTATTCTTCTTAGTGCATTTCCTATAGTTATTCCGTATCCTCTTTCAAGAGGTTCAACTACGAATTTACCATATCTGAAATCTTCGCTAAGTTCTATTATATCTACCTTTGGCTTTTCTATTTCTATCATGGATAAAACCCTCCTTAACATTCAGTAATCCACTGAGGGTAAATAAATTTTAATTTAATATAAGTTATTAAGCTAATTAATTTCTTATTATTTAGAGTATAACTCTATGATTAAGTGTTCAGCTATTTCAAGATCTATATCTTCTCTAGTTGGAAGAGAAACAACTTTAGCACACATTTCATCTAAGTTATTTTCTAACCAGTTTGGAGCTATTCTAGTGTTGTTTTCAACTAAAGCTTTGAATTTAGCTGATGATTTAGATGTTTCTTTAACTGCTATAACATCACCAACATTAACTGTTAAAGATGGTATATCAACTTTTTTACCATTTAAAGTGAAGTGAGCATGAGTTACTAACTGTCTAGCTTCTTTTCTAGATGCAGCTAATCCCATTCTGTAAACAACGTTGTCTAATCTTCTTTCTAATAAACTTAAAAGATTAGCCCCTGTTTTACCAGGCATTTTTTCTGCTCTTTCATATAAGTTTCTGAACTGAGTTTCTAGAACTCCGTATATTCTTTTAACTTTCTGTTTTTCTCTTAACTGTTCTCCGTAGTTAGAAACTTTTTTTCTTCCCTGTCCGTGCTGACCTGGAGCGTAGTTTCTTCTATCTAAAGCACATTTATCTGTATAGCATCTGTCACCTTTAAGGAATAATTTCATTCCTTCTCTACGGCACTGTCTGCATGATGCACCTGTATATCTTGCCATTAAATTACACCTCCTGCGATTATTTCTATATATATATTCTCGAATTACACTCTTCTTCTTTTTGGTGGTCTACAACCATTGTGTGGTATTGGAGTAACGTCTTTTATCATAGTTACTTCTAGACCTGTTGCCTGTAAAGCTCTTATTGCAGCTTCTCTTCCTGAACCTGGTCCTTTTACGAATACTTCAACAGTTTTTAAACCGTGTTCCATTGCAGCTTTTGCAGCTGTTTCTGCTGCCATCTGAGATGCGAATGGAGTCGCTTTTCTTGATCCTTTGAATCCTAACTGACCTGAAGACGCCCAAGATATTGCGTTTCCGTGTACGTCAGTTAAAGTTACTATTGTATTATTAAATGTAGACTGTATATGTGCATGTCCACGTTCTATATTTTTACGTTCTTTTCTTCTAACACGTGTTACTTTCTTTTTAGCTTTTGCCATTTTTACTGTTTCCCTCCTTTATATTTTTAATATATAGTTAATTTAATTTATTTTTTCTTTTTACGAGATACAGTCTTTTTAGGACCTTTTCTTGTTCTTGCATTAGTTTTAGTTTTCTGACCTCTACATGGAAGACCTTTCATGTGTCTTATTCCTCTGTAGCATTTTATATCTCTAAGTCTTTTTATATTTAAAGCTATTTCTCTTCTTAAGTCACCTTCAACTAAGAAGTCTTCATCTATTATTTTTCTTAATTCATTAACTTCGTCTTCTGATAAATCTTTTATTCTTGTATCAGGATTTATCCCGGCTTTAGCTAATATTTCATTTGAAGTTGCTTTACCTATACCATATATATAAGTTAAGCCTATTTCTGCTCTTTTTTCTCTAGGTAAGTCTACCCCAGCTATTCTTGCCATTATTGCACCTCCTATAATTGATTTCAATTTATTTTCCGTATCTAGATAATTATCAATATTCAACGCCGCTGTTAACAATCACAGTATATTATTATACTACATAAGCGACTAAAATACTAGTAATATTTTATAAGTTTTATCCCTGTTTCTGTTTGTGTTTAGGGTTTTCACATATAACCATTACTTTACCTTTTCTTTTTATAACTTTACATTTTTCACATATTGGTTTTACTGATGGTCTAACCTTCATTATTTATCCCTCCTCAGACTAAAACGTCTACTTCTTACGCCAAGTGATTCTTCCTCTTGTAAGATCGTAAGGTGAAAGTTCAACATTTACCTTGTCTCCTTCAAGAATTCTTATGAAGTTCATTCTTAGCTTCCCTGAAATGTGACATAATATTTCATGTCCATTTTCAAGTTTTACTTTAAACATTGCATTAGGTAAGCTTTCAACAACTGTACCTTCTAATTCTATAACATCTTTTTTGGCCATATTAATTAACCAAACCTCCATTTCAGTAAGCTGATTTTTTACCAGCTTCTTAAGTTCCGCTTTTATAAAGATTTCATTATATCTTCTGAGGATAGTATCTTTGGCTCTTAATACTATCACTCAAAAGATCTGTCTTTCTAATTTGCTTAACTTTTTATTACCTTGACTAAAACTCTGTAAGTATAAGAGGTTCGTCTTCAGTAATTGCTATTGTGTGCTCGTAGTGAGCTGATTTTTTCTTATCTGCTGTAACAGCAGTCCATCCATTTGATAAAGTGAACACGTGGCAAGTCCCGACATTTACCATTGGCTCAATGGCTAACACCATACCCTTTTTTAATCTAGGGCCTTTACCTGGTGGACCGTAGTTAAGTATCTCTGGACTTTCGTGAAGTCGTTTCCCTACTCCATGTCCAGCATATGCCCTAACTACTGAAAAGTTGTTATTTTGTATGTGTACTTGTATCGCATGCGAGATATCCGAAAGTCTATATCCGACCTTCGCAAATTTTAATCCTTCATAGAAGCTCTCTTTTGTAACTTCTATTAGTTTCCTATCTTCTTCAGATATCACAGCAACGGCATGTGTCTTTGCAGCATCCCCATGATATCCTTTATAATAGGCACCTATATCAATACTTATAATGTCACCTTCTTGAAGTATTCTTTTCCCAGGTATTCCATGGACAACCTCTTCATTGATTGAAGTGCAAATACTTGCCGGGAATCCGTTATACCCTTTAAAAGAAGGTTCTGCATTATACTTCCTGATATTATTTTCAGCTATTTTATCTAACTCCTCAGTTGATATTCCAGGAGTAATAGCTTTTCTCAGAACTTCATGAGTATCAGCGACTATTTTTCCCGCTTCTCTCATGAGTTCTATTTGTCTATCATTTTTCTTGATTATCATTGATTAGCTTAAAGATTCTACTATATCAGCGAATACTTTATCTATATCCTGATCACCATTTATGTCAGCTACTATTCCCTGTTCAGAATAATATCCTACTAATGGTTTAGTTTCATCTAAGTAAACCTGTATTCTTCTAGAAACAGTTTCTTCATTGTCGTCTGCTCTCTGATGTAGAGGTTCTCCACATTTGTCACAAACGCCTTCTACTTTAGTTGGATTAAATTCTACGTGGAATGTTGCACCGCAAGCTTTACATATTCTTCTTCCTACAGCTCTTCCTACTAATATACTCTTATCAACTTCTATGTTAACTATTTTATCAAGTTTTAATCCAGCTTCATTTAAATATTTGTCAAGCTGTTCAGCCTGATTTATATTTCTTGGGAATCCATCAAGCATGAATCCATTTTTGCAATCTTCCTGAGATATTCTATCAACAACAAGTCCGCAAGTTAATTCGTCTGGAACTAGAAGTCCCTGATCCATATATTCTTTTGCTTTTGTTCCTAATTCTGTGCCTTCTTTTATATTCTTTCTAAATATGTCTCCAGTAGATATATGAGGTATATCGTATTTTTCCACTATTTTTGCTGCCTGAGTACCTTTACCTGCCCCTGGAGGTCCAAGTAATATTATTCTCATATTATTCATCTCCAATTCGATAAATTATTTTAAAAATCCCTGGTAATTTCTCATTACTAAATTCGATTCAAGCTGTCTCTTTAATTCAAGAGCAACTCCGACAACGATTAGAAGTGAAGTACCTGCTAAACTCATCGGTAATGAAAGATAATGAGTTATAAGTGCTGGTATCATAGCGATTACACCTAGGAATGCAGCACCAGCTAAAGTTAATCTTGATAATATTCTTGATAAATAATCTTCTGTTGGTTTTCCAGGTCTTATTCCTGGTATAAATCCACCACCATTTTTCATATTCTTAGTTATATCTTCTACGTTGAAAGATATAGTTGTGTAGAAATATGAGAAGAATATTATAAGTAATATTTCTATTGATCTATATATCCAGAATCCCTGCTCTGTAGCTCCACTTAACCACTGCTGAACAAACTGCTGAGCATCTGTTCCCATGAACATTGCTATTGTCTGTGGCATAGCTAATATAGAACTTGCGAATATTATTGGCATAACTCCTGACTGGTTAACTTTCATAGGTATGTGAGAACTCTGTCCTCCATACATTTTTCTTCCAACAACTCTTTTCGCATACTGAACTGGTATCTTTCTTGTAGCTTCCTGTATAAATGTAACACCTAATATAGTTAAAAGTATTACTACAACAAGAAGTATAGCAGCCCAAATTGGTGTAGCACCAGATTTTATTTGGTTTGCTATAGCTATTCCATCTATTGGTATTCTTGATATTATACCAACAAATATTATAACAGAACTACCATTTCCTAGTCCTTTTTCTGTTATTCTATCACCAATCCACATAACCATCATACTGGCAGAAACAAGTGTTATTATAACAGTTGTGATGAAAAATACATTATCAGATTTTAAGGCACTTCTAACAATTCCAAGTGTTATCCCTATCGCCTGAACAAACGCTAGTGCAAGTGCAGTACATCTTGTGTACTTATCCATCTTTTTCTTTCCTTCTTCTCCTGATTTTTGAAGTTCTTTTAAACTTTCAAATCCAACAGTAAGAAGCTGTATGATGATCGAAGCAGTGATATAAGGTCCTATTCCTAAAGCAAATAGTGTAAAGTTACTAAATGCTCCCCCAGTAAACATATTGTATAGAGATAAAAGGTTATTACCTTCTACCATCTGTTTTATAATACTTGTGTCTATCCCTGGCACCGGTATAGTAGTACCTATTCTGAATACCACTACCATCATTAGTGTATATAGAAGTTTTTTTCTTATTTCCTTAAGTTTCCAAGCCTGCTTTATCTGTGACAGCACGTTTTAATCACCCCGCTTGACTGGCCTGGAGAACAGCAGGTTATTATACTAACTCTGCTTTTCCTCCAGCTTTTTCTATTTTTTCCTGAGCTGAAGCAGTGAATTTAGCTGCTTTAACTGTTAAAGCTTTTTCTAATTCACCTTCACCTAAGATTTTTATTCCATCTTTAGCTATTTTGCTTATAACTTTAGTTGATTTTAATAATTCAGCTGTTATTTCAGTTCCGTTTTCGAATCTGTTAAGATCTTTAACGTTTACTTCAGTGTATTCTTTAGCGAATATGTTAGTGAAACCTCTCTTAGGAAGTCTTCTTGATAAAGGCATCTGTCCACCTTCGAAACCAACTCTAACTCCTCCACCTGAACGAGACCACTGACCTTTCTGTCCACGTCCTGAAGTTTTACCCTGTCCAGTCGCAGTACCTCTACCTAATCTTTTAGTAGATCTTACAGCACCTTTAGCAGGTTTTAATTCATGTAATTTCATGGTTTTGCACCTCCTTTAATTTCCGTTTTGATTATTATTCAGCTATTTCAGTCACTTCTACTAAGTGAGAAACTTTTTTTATCATACCTCTCATCTGAGGTGTATCTTCTTTAACTACTACCTGTTCTCTTTTTCTTAACCCTAACGCTTCAACGTTTTTTCTCTGATTAGGAGTAGTTCCTATTGTACTTCTAACTAATTTTATCTGTAATTTAGCCATTTTAACTACCTCCTTAACCTAATAATTCTTCAACTTTTTTTCCTCTTAATCTAGCTATATCTTCAGCTGTTTTAAGTGAATTAAGTCCTTCTATAGTTGCGTTTACCATGTTTCTTGGGTTATTAGAACCTAAAGATTTAGCTCTAACGTCTTTTAATCCAGCTAATTCAAGTACGGCTCTTGCAGGACCCCCTGCTATAACTCCTGTACCTTCTGCAGCAGGCATTATAAGTATTTTACCAGCACCGAAGTGTCCGTTAACTTCGTGAGGTATAGTAGTACCAACCATTGGTACAGTTATTAAATTCTTTTTAGCATCTTCTACGGCTTTTTTTATAGCGTCTGGAACTTCCATTGCTTTCCCAGAACCTATACCTACATGTCCGTTTTCATCTCCAACAACTACTAAAGCTGCGAATCTAAAGTTTCTACCACCTTTAACAACTTTAGTAACACGTCTAACTTCAACAACTCTTTCCTGTAGATCAAGAGCTGATGCATCTATTGGTTTACGTAGCATGTGTTTCCCTCCTTTTTATTAGAATTTAAGACCAGCTTCTCTAGCTCCGTCTGCTAATTCTTTTATTCTTCCGTGATATATATATCCACCTCTGTCGAATACAACTTCAGTGATTCCTTTTTCTATAGCTTTTTTAGCAACTAATTCTCCAACTTTTCTAGCTGCTTCTTTGTTTCCTGTATGTCCAACAGCTTCTTTAACTTCTTTTTCTAATGAAGAAGCAGCAGTTAAAGTAACTCTCTGAACGTCATCTATTATCTGAGCATATATGTTGTTAGCACTTCTGAAAACACAAAGTCTTGGTTTAGCAGCTGTACCAGCAAGATTTTTTCTTACTCTTTTATGTCTCTGAACTCTTTTAGCGTTTTTATCAGCTTTTTTTATCACTTCATTCACTCCTTTCCAGTGTGTATATTAAGTAATTATTTTACTTATTTTTTACCAGTTTTACCTTCTTTACGTATGATTACTTCATCAACGTATCTTATACCTTTACCTTTGTATGGTTCTGGTTTTCTCCAAGCTCTTATTTTAGCAGCGTAGTTTCCTACTAACTGTTTGTCAGTACCTTTAACAACTATTTCTAGCTGGTTTGGACACTCAACTGTTATACCTTCTGGATCTTCCATTTCTACTGGATGAGAGAATCCTAAGTTCATAACTAATGTTTTTCCGTTTTTCTGAGCTCTATAACCAACACCCTTTAATTCCATTTTCTTTTCGTATCCTTCACTAACACCAATTATCATGTTGTTTAGTAAAGTTCTTGTTAATCCGTGTAAAGATCTATGTTTTTTGTTGTCAGTTGGTCTTGTAACAACTATTGTATTTTCTTCTTTGTTTATAGTTAATTCATCACTTAACTGTTTTACTAATGTTCCTTTTGGTCCTTTTACTGTAACTAAGTTTCCTTCAGCTATTTCAACTTCAACTCCTGCAGGAACGTTTATTGGTTTAACACCTATTCTTGACATCGTAGCACCTCCTTACTTTTTAAACGATTATTACCAAACGTAGCAGATTACTTCTCCACCAACATTTTCTTTTCTTGCTTCTCTATCTGTTAATATACCTTTAGAAGTAGACATTATAGCTACACCTAATCCGTTTAATACCTTTGGTATTTCGTCTTTAGAGCTGTAAACTCTCATACCAGGTTTAGATATTCTCTTAAGTCCTGATATTACTCTTTCGCCTTCTATTCCGTACTTTAATTGTAATCTTATTATTCCCTGTTTTCCATCTTCTATAACGTCATAACCTTTAACGAAACCTTCTTCAAGAAGTATTCTAGCTATTTCTTTTTTTATGTTAGAAGCGGGAACGTCAACAGTTTCATGCTTAACTGTGTTCGCATTTCTTATACGAGTAAGCATATCTGCAATTGGATCTGTCATTGTCATTTTATAGCCCTCCTTCCATTCTTTCCAAATCTTACCAACTTGCTTTTCTTACGCCAGGTATTTCACCTTTGTATGCTAATTCTCTAAAGCATATACGGCATATTCCAAAGTCTTTTAAAACTGCATGTGGTCTTCCACATATAGAACATCTAGTGTATTCTCTAGTTTTATATTTCTGTTTTCTCTGCTGTTTAACAACCATTGCTTTTCTAGCCACGGGAATCCCTCCTTTACTTACTTAGAAAATGGCATTCCTAATAATTTTATTAATTCACGAGCTTCTTCGTCAGTTTTAGCTGTAGTAACGAAGATTATGTCCATTCCTCTAACTTTGTCTACTTTATCGTATTCTATTTCAGGGAATATTAACTGTTCTTTTATTCCTAGTGCGTAGTTTCCTCTTCCGTCGAATGAATCTGCACTTACACCTCTGAAGTCTCTAACTCTTGGTAAAGAAACAGAAACTAATTTATCCATGAAGTAGAACATTTTGTCATCTCTTAATGTAACTTTTGTACCTATTGGCATTCCTTCTCTTAATTTGAAGTTCGCAACAGATTTTCTAGCTCTTGTTATAACTGGTTTCTGACCTGCTATTAATTCTAATTCTTCAACAGCTTTTTCTAATCCTTTTGGATTTTCTTTAGCGTCACCTATCCCCATGTTTATAACTATTTTAACTAATTTAGGTATTTCCATTACGTTTTTGTATTCAAATTTCTCCATTAAAGCTGGAGCAACTTCTTTTATGTATTTTTCTTCTAATCTAGAAGCCATTTAAGGTCCCTCCTTTCATTACTTATTATAATTCTTTTCCGCTCTTTGCTGATACTCTTACTTTAACTCCGTCTTTTTCTACGAATCTAACTCTAACACCTTTTCCTGTTTCAGGATCAAATGGCATTACGTTAGACATATCTATTGGAGCTTCTTTATTTATTATTCCACCCTGCTGGTTCATAGCAGATGGTTTCTGGTGTTTAGTTATTACGTTAACTCCTTCAACAGTAACTTTGTTTGCTTTAGGGTTTACGTTAAGAACTGTACCTTTTTTACCTTTGTCTTTTCCTGCTATAACTACTACAGTGTCACCTTTTTTAACTCTCATCATTTCTCATTGCACCTCCTTAATTATAAAACTTCTGGAGCAAGAGAAACTATTTTCATAAAGTCATTATCTCTTAATTCTCTTGCAACAGGCCCAAATATACGAGTTCCTACTGGAGTTTTATCGTCTTTTATTATAACTGCTGCATTTTCATCAAATGATATATAACTTCCGTCGTTACGTCTTACGCCTTTTTTGCTTCTTACTATAACTGCTTTTACAACTTTACCTTTTTTTACAACTCCACCTGGTGTTGCACTTTTTACTGTAGCAACAACTACGTCGCCTATATTAGCATATCTTCTTTTACTTCCACCAAGAACACGTATAGTTAATAGTTCTTTGGCACCAGAGTTGTCTGCAACTCTTAGACGAGTTTCCTGCTGTATCATCGTAATCCCTCCTTCTTAAAAAAACTATTTAACCTTTTCAACAACTTCAACTAATCTAAATCTTTTATCTTTTGATAAAGGTCTAGTTTCCATTATTTTAACTCTATCTCCGATGTTACATACGTTGTTTTCATCATGAGCTTTGAATGTTTTTGTTCTCTTAACACGTTTGTTGTATAATGGATGACGAACGAATTCTTCAACAGCAACAACTATTGTTTTATCCATTTTATTACTTACAACACGGCCTATTCTAACTTTTCTTCTTCCTCTTTCCATGTCTAAAAAGCCTCCTTCCAATTATTAAGCTCTAGCTTCGTTTAACTTTCTTTCAGCAAGAACAGTTTTAACTTTTGCTATATCTTTTTTAACAAATTTGATTCTAGCTGTATTTTCTAACTGACCAGTAGCTAATTGGAATCTTAAGCTAAATAATTCACTTTTGAATTCGTTTAATTTTTCTGTAAGCTGTTCACTTGTTAATTCTCTTAATTCTTTAGCTTTCATCCTATTCACCACCCTTTACCTGATCTTCTTTTTTAACAAATTTACATTTGATAGGTAGTTTATTAGCAGCAAGTCTCATAGCTTCTCTTGCTTTTTCTTCTCCTACACCACCTATTTCGAACATTACTCTTCCTGGTTTTACAACTGCTACCCAGTATTCTGGTGAACCTTTACCGGCACCCATACGAGTTTCAGCTGGTTTTCTTGTTATTGGTTTATGAGGGAATATTTTTATCCAAACTTTTCCCCCTCTTTTCATATATCTTGTCATCGCAACTCTGGCTGCTTCTATCTGGTTTGAAGTTATCCAAGATGGTTCCATAGCAACTAGACCGAAATCACCGTAAGTTACTGTGTTACCTTTGTTAGCTTTCCCAGACATGCTTCCTCTGTGAACTCTACGACGTTTAACTCTCTTTGGCATTAACATGAGTATTTTCCTCCCTTCCTCGAACCTTTTAATTAGTTTTCTTTATTTTCAGTTCTCTGAGGTCTTGATCCCTGAGGTCTTCTGTTTCCTCTGTTGTTTCTATCATTTCCTCTTCTGTTATTTCTCTTATTATCTCTGTTGTCTCTTCTACCTGGTCTTTCAGGTCTTGGATCTGCACCTGGAACGTGTTTAGTTGGAAGAACTTCACCGTTGCATATCCAAACTTTTATACCTATTTTACCGTAAGTAGTATCTGCTTCAGCGAATCCGTAATCTATATCAGATCTTAAAGTCTGTAGAGGTACATTTCCTTCGCTGTATCCTTCTGTTCTAGCCATTTCAGCTCCACCTAATCTACCAGAAGCAGCAACTTTTATACCTTTAGCTCCTGATTTCATAGCTCTCTGTATTCCCTGTTTCATTGCTCTTCTGAAGGCAACCCTTCTTTCTATAGCAGCAGCTATATTTTCAGCAACTAACTGAGCATCTCTATCTACATTTTTAACTTCAACTATGTTAACTATAACAGTTTTTCCAGTTAATTTTTCTAATTCAGCTTTTAAAGCTTCTATTTCAGATCCTGCTCTACCTATAACAACACCTGGTTTAGCAACATGTAAATCTAATTTAACTTTGTTAGCTGATCTTTCTATTTCTATTTTAGCAACTCCAGCAGAGTATAATTTTTTCTTTAAGAATTTACGGATATTGTGGTCTTCTAATATGAAGCTTCCGAACTCTTTACCATTATTAGTGAACCATCTTGAATCCCAATCTTTTATAACACCGACTCTTAGTCCGTGTGGATTAACTTTCTGACCCATTACTGTACCTCCTTCTCTTATTTTTCTTTAAGTACAACTTCTATATGAGAAGTTCTTTTTCTTATTTCGCATGCACGACCCTGAGCTCTAGGCATGTATCTTTTCATTGTTGGCCCCTGGTTTGCAACTATTGATGCTATGTATAATTTATCTGTATCCATTTCGTGGTTGTTTTCTGCATTTGCTTTTGCTGATGCAACAACTTTTGCTATTATTGAAGCTGCCTCTCTAGGAGTGAACTTTAATATAGCTAAAGCTTCATCAACATTTTTTCCTCTAACAAGATCGCATATCTGTCCTGCTTTTCTTGCTGAAACACGTACATATTTAGCAGTAGCTTTTGCTTCCATTACGTGGTCCTCCTTTCAACATAATTATTTTCTTTTATTTGATTTTTCGTCGTCTTTATGTCCTTTGAAAGTTCTTGTTGGAACGAATTCTCCTAATTTGTGTCCAACCATATCTTCAGTTATGTATACTGGAACATGTTTTCTTCCGTCATGTACAGCTATTGTATTTTCAACGAACTGTGGGAATATTGTAGAAGTTCTTGACCAAGTTTTTATAACTTCTCTGTTTCCGCTAGCGTTCATAGCTTCTACTTTCTTTAATAGACCCTTATGCACGAAAGGTCCTTTTTTAGTTGATCTTGACATGTATGATCCTCCTTTCCGAATAAATAAATCTATTAACGATTACTATTTAGTTCTTCTTGAAACTATTAATTTATTTGAAGCTTTATTTTTCTTTCTAGTTTTGTATCCAAGAGCAGGTTTACCCCAAGGTGTAACTGGTGATGGTCTACCTATTGGAGCTCTACCTTCCCCACCACCGTGTGGATGGTCGTTAGGGTTCATTACAGAACCTCTTACTGTAGGTCTCATACCCATGTGTCTTGTTCTACCAGCTTTACCTATAACAACGTTACCGTGTTCTATGTTACCAACCTGTCCTATAGTAGCTTTACATTCTATACTTACTAATCTCATTTCACCTGATGGTAATCTTAGTAATGCATTTTTTCCTTCTTTAGCCATTAACTGAGCAGAAACACCTGCTGATCTTACTAACTGACCACCTTTACCTGGTTTAAGTTCTATATTGTGAACTAATGTACCAACTGGCATGTCTTTTAACTGTAAGCAGTTACCTGGTTTTATGTCAGCACCTTTACCTGATAGTAAAGTATCTCCAACTTTTATTCCAACTGGTGCTAATATATATCTTTTTTCACCATCTGCATAGTGTAATAAAGCTATGTTAGCAGTTCTGTTTGGATCGTATTCTATTGTAGCAACCTTTGCAGGTATACCATCTTTATTTCTTTTGAAATCTATTAATCTATATTTTCTTTTCTGTCTTCCACCTCTGTGACGAACAGTTATTCTACCGTGAGCATTTCTACCAGAGTTATTTTTTAGGTTAACTAAAAGTGATTTTTCTGGGCTGTTAGTAGTTATTTCATCAGAAACTAAAACTGTCATCTGTCTTAAGGCAGGAGAAGTAGGTTTAAACTTTTTAATAGCCATTCTTGTTTCCCTCCTTAATAAATAGTTAGGATATTACATTCCCTGGAAGAATTCTATCTCTTTGCTTCCTTCTGTTAATTTAACAACAGCTTTTTTGAAGCTAGCAGTTCTTCCCTGAGTTCTACCCATTCTTTTCATTTTTCCATCATAGTTTAGTGTGTTTACTTTTTCAACTTTAACGTCGAATATAGCTTCTACAGCTTTTTTTATTTCAGTTTTGTTAGCTTTCTTATCTACAACAAAAGTGTATTTTTTGTCAGCCATTTCTGTCATACTTTTTTCAGTAACGACTGGTCTTATTATAACGTCATGTGGATTAGTCATTATGCGTACACCTCCTCCACTTTCTTAACAGCATCTGTAGTTATTACAAATGTGTCATGATTTAATATATCGTATACATTTAAAGTGTTAACTAATGCAGTCTGAACACCTTCTATGTTTCTTGCTGATTTTATTACATTTTCGTTCTTTTCAGCTGTTACAACTAGAGCTTTTCTTGAAGCTTTTATGTTGTTTAATATAGCTACGAATTCTTTAGTTTTAGGAGCATCCATTGTTAATGCATCTAATACTATTATTTCGTTGTTCTGAACTTTTGAAGATAAAGCACATTTCATAGCTAATCTTCTAACTTTTTTAGGTAATGTGTATTTGTAGCTTCTTGGTTTTGGTGCGAAGGCAACTCCTCCACCTACCCACTGTACAGATCTAGTAGAACCCTGTCTAGCTCTTCCTGTACCTTTCTGTTTCCAAGGTTTTCTTCCGCCGCCTCTAACTTCTGCTCTAGTTTTAGCTGACTGAGTACCCTGTCTTCTATTTGCTAACTGACATTTAACTGCTTCGTAAAGCACATGTTCGTTAACTTCAACGTTGAATATAGAATCACATAATTCTATTTCACCAACATTCTGTCCGTTAATATTCATAACATTTATCTTTGGCATTTTTGTTCCTCCTTTCCTATCTTAGTAGTTATTTAGAAGCCTTAACTGCTTCTTTTATTGTTACTACTGAACCTTTAGCTCCTGGTATAGCACCTTTAACTAACATAAGATTTTTTTCAGCATCTACTCTTACTAAATCTAAATTCTGTATAGTAACTTTTACGCTACCCATGTGTCCTGCAAGTTTTTTGTTTTTGAAAACTCTACCTGGATAAGAACAAGCTCCCATTGAACCTGGTCTTCTGTGGTATCTAGAACCGTGAGTTTCTGGTCCTCTTGACTGTCCGTGTCTTTTTATTGGTCCCTGGAATCCTTTACCTTTAGATATTCCAGTAACATCTATTTTTGCACCTGCTTCGAATATATCAGCTTTTATTTCCTGTCCAACTGTATATTCTGCGGCATTTTCTACTCTGAATTCTTTTAAGTGTTTTTTAAGTACATTAGCTGCTGCTAAATGTCCTTTAGCTGGTTTGTTTAATGATTTTTCTTTAGCATCTTCAAAACCAACCTGTATTGCGTTGTATCCATCATTTTCTATTGTTTTAACCTGAGTTACAACAACTGGTCCAACTTCTACTACTGTAACTGGTATAACAACACCTTCTTCAGTGAATATCTGAGTCATACCAACTTTTTTTCCTAATATTCCTTTCATATTAGCACCTCCTATTATTTTCTTACAGCGGATTGCCCTTCGTAAAGAGTAATCATTCTAAGATATCTCTATCTTAGGCGGTTTATATGTTCTTATAATTTTATTTCTATATCAACACCAGCTGGTAAATCTAATCTCATTAGAGAATCAACTGTTTTCTGTGTTGGGTTAGCTATATCTATAAGTCTTTTGTGAGTTCTTATTTCGAACTGTTCTCTAGAATCTTTGTATTTATGAACGGCTCTTAATATAGTAACTATTTTCTTTTCTGTTGGTAGTGGCACAGGACCTGAAACCTGAGAACCAGCTTTTTTAGCAGTTTCTACTATTTTTCCAGCAGAAAAATCTAATAATTTGTGATCATATGATTTTAATCTTATTCTTATTTTTTCATTTTTAGCCATCTTGATTTCCCTCCTTCTACAAATATTTATTATAATTTTGATATCCCGCTACCTCCGATACACTCTTCCGGGTGTTTCTATAACCCATTTTCAGCATTTTGCAGCGTTCAGCCAAAACTTCAACTAAATATATCTCTCAAGCACACTAGTATATTTTACCTCATCTTACATACTTTTGCAAGACTTTTTTTGTGCTTTTCAAATTTATTTTTATCTATTTTTAAAAATCTTACTGGCTACTTTTCTTTCTTTCAAACACTTTTTTTAGTATACAAAATTTTTGTATACATGTCAACTGTTTTTGAAATTTTATCCATAAAAAAAGAGAGATCATTTTGATCTCTCTTTTATCTATAACATTTAAGTAATTATCTATCAATTAATTATTCTATTATTGATGCAACTACACCAGATGCTACAGTTCTTCCACCTTCTCTTATTGCGAATCTTAATCCTTCTTCAACACATATAGAGTTTATTAAGTCAACTTCTATAGTTACGTTATCTCCAGGCATTACCATTTCTGTTCCTTCTGGTAATTTACAAGCTCCTGTTACGTCTGTTGTTCTGAAGTAGAACTGTGGTCTGTATCCATCGAAGAATGGAGTATGTCTTCCACCTTCTTCTTTTTTAAGTACGTATATTTCTGCTGTGAATTTTGTATGAGCATTAACTGTTCCTGGTTTTGCAAGAACCTGTCCTCTTTCTATTTCATTTCTCTGAACACCTCTTAATAATGCTCCTATGTTATCTCCAGCTTCTGCCTGATCTAGTAATTTTCTGAACATTTCTACTCCTGTTACTACTACTTTTCTTGGAGCTTCTGCTAATCCTACTAGTTCAACTTCGTCCTGTACTTTAAGTACTCCTCTTTCAACTCTACCTGTTGCAACTGTTCCTCTACCTGTTATAGAGAATACGTCTTCTACTGGCATTAAGAAGTCTTTATCAACGTCTCTTTCTGGAGCTGGTATATATTCATCTATCATTTCGAAGAATTCTACTATTTTATCTCCCCATTCGCTTGATGGATCTTCTAATGCTTTTAATGCAGATCCTCTTACTATTGGAGTGTCATCTCCTGGGAAATCATATTCGTTTAATAATTCTCTTACTTCCATTTCAACTAATTCAAGAAGTTCTTCGTCGTCTACCATATCACATTTGTTTAAGAATACAACTATGTAAGGTACACCAACCTGTCTTGATAATAGTATATGTTCTCTTGTCTGAGGCATTGGACCATCAGTTGCTGATACAACTAATATAGCACCATCCATCTGTGCAGCACCAGTTATCATGTTTTTAACGTAGTCAGCATGTCCTGGGCAGTCAACGTGTGCGTAGTGTCTGTTTGGAGTTTCGTATTCAACGTGTGCAGTTGATATTGTGATTCCTCTTTCTCTTTCTTCTGGAGCTTTATCTATGTTAGCGAAATCTACTGCTTCTCCTAAATGATATCTGTCATATAATGTTTTTGTTATCGCTGCTGTTAATGTAGTTTTACCGTGGTCAACGTGTCCTATAGTACCTATATTAACATGAGGTTTATTTCTTTCAAATTTAGCTTTAGCCATTGTCTAAATTCCTCCCTAGTAATATTATTATTTTTTAAAATTTATTTATCAGGGTGGCAAGAAGTTGCCACCCTTCTATTTTGTGCTTTTTAAATATTTGTGTGTTTGTTTATTTTGTTTTATATATTATTTACCATCTACTATTTTCTTAGCAACTGATGCTGGAACCTGTTCGTAGTGGTCAAATATCATTGTGTATGTTGCACGACCCTGAGTCATAGATCTTAGGTCAGTTGAGTATCCGAACATTTCAGACATTGGAACAAATGCGTTTATAACCTGAGCACCTGATCTAGCTTCCATTCCCTGTATAAGACCTCTTCTTGAGTTTAAGTCACCCATAACGTCACCCATGTAATCTTCTGGAGTAACAACTTCAACTTTGAAGTATGGTTCTAGTAATACTGCGTTACCCTGCTGCATAGCTTTTTTGAACGCCATAGAACCTGCCATTTTGAAGGCCATTTCTGATGAATCGACTTCATGGTAAGAACCATCGTATAATTCAACAGCAACGTCAACAACTGGATAACCAGCAACTATACCAGACTGCATAGCTCCCTGTATACCCATGTCAGTTGGACCAACATATTCTTTAGGAACTGATCCACCAACAGTTTTGTTTTCGAATTTATATCCTTCACCTGGTTCAGTAGGGCTAACTCTGATTTTAACGTGACCGTACTGTCCTCTACCACCTGACTGTTTCTGATATTTGTATTCAACGTCAACTGGCTGAGTTATTGTTTCTCTGTAAGCAACCTGAGGGTTACCAACTTTAGCTTCAACTTTGAATTCTCTTAGAAGTCTGTCAACTATTATATCAAGGTGTAATTCACCCATTCCTGATATTATAGTCTGTCCAGTTTCTTCATCAGTTCTAACTGTGAAAGTAGGGTCTTCTTCAGCAAGTTTCTGAAGAGCTATACCCATTTTTTCCTGAGCTGCTTTAGAAGCTGGTTCTATAGCAACAGATATAACTGGTTCTGGGAATTCCATTGATTCAAGTATTATTGGAGCTGCTGGATCACAAAGCGTATCACCAGTAGTTGTATCTTTAAGACCAACTGCTGCAGCTATATCTCCAGCGTAAACTTCAGTTATTTCAGTTCTTGTATTAGCGTGCATCTGAAGTATACGTCCTATTCTTTCTCTCTTGTTCTTAGTTGCATTTAATACATATGAACCAGATTCAAGAGTACCAGAGTAAACTCTGAAGAATGCTAATTTACCAACGAATGGGTCAGTCATTATTTTGAATGCTAATGCTGAGAATGGTTCATCGTCAGATGCATGTCTTTCAGATTCTTCTCCATCTTCTAATATACCTTTTATTGATGGTATATCAGTTGGAGCTGGTAAATAATCTACTATAGCATCTATAAGAGGCTGAACACCTTTGTTTCTGTAAGCAGTACCACAGAATACTGGGTTCATTTCACAAGCTATTGTAGCTTTTCTTATAGCAGCTTTTAATTCTTCAACTGTTATTTCTTCACCTTCAAGATATTTCATCATTAGCTCTTCGTCAGTTTCAGCTACTGCTTCAACCATTTTTTCTCTCCATTCCTGAGCCATTTCTTTCATATCTTCTGGTATTTCAGTTTCATCCATTTCAACACCTTTGTCGTCTTTGTATATTATAGCGTCCATGTTTAATAGGTCAACTATACCAACAAAGTCATCTTCTTTACCTATTGGTAACTGAAGAACAACAGCGTTTGCACTTAATCTTGTTTTCATCATTTCTACTGCATTGTAGAAGTCTGCACCAAGTATATCCATTTTGTTTATGAATGCTATTCTTGGTACTCCGTAAGTTTCTGCCTGTCTCCATACATTTTCAGACTGAGGTTCAACCCCACCTTTAGCACAGAATACAGCAACAGCACCATCAAGAACTCTTAGAGATCTTTCAACTTCAACTGTGAAGTCGACGTGACCTGGAGTATCTATAATGTTTATTCTATTACCTTTCCATGTAACAGTTGTAGCAGCTGAAGTTATTGTTATACCTCTTTCTGCTTCCTGTTCCATCCAGTCCATCTGAGAAGCTCCTTCATGAGTTTCTCCTATTTTATGAGTTTTACCTGTATAGAAAAGGATTCTTTCTGTAGTAGTAGTTTTTCCTGCATCTATATGGGCCATTATCCCGATATTTCTAGTATTTTCTAGTGAAAACTCTCTAGCCATCTTTTTCCTCCTTAATTTACGAATTTAATTGGAAGATTTCGTTTAATCCGATTTTTAAAATCCTACCATCTGTAGTGAGCAAATGCTTTATTAGCTTCTGCCATTTTATGAGTATCTTCTTTTTTCTTAACTGAAGCTCCTGTGTTGTTAGCTGCGTCCATTATTTCTTTAGCTAGCTTTTCAACCATTCCTTTTTCTCCACGAGCTCTAGTGTATCTTACTAACCATCTAAGACCTAATGTCTGTCTTCTGTCTGGTCTAACTTCTATTGGAACCTGGTAGTTTGCCCCACCAACTCTTCTAGCTTTTACTTCTAATACTGGCATTATATTTTCCATAGCTTTTTCGAAAACTTCTAAAGCGTCTTCTCCTGTTCTTTCAGCTATTAATTCAAATGCATCGTATACTATTTTCTGAGATTTTCCTCTTTTTCCGTCTAACATTAAATTGTTTATTAATTTAGTAACTACCTTACTTCCGTACATTGGATCTGGTAATACTTCTCTTTTTGGAACGTTACCTTTTCTTGGCATTTCGCTTCCCTCCTTAATTATTAAAATTTAAATCATAGGTACTCGACATCGAATAGTCAGCCGTGATGCCATAAATATATCTATATTTAAAGCACCTAACTTCTTTAATCACATTATAATCTATGTCTGTTTTTGTTTTTCGTTATACTATATAACTTTTCTTATTTTTTGTCTTTAGGTCTCTTAGCACCGTATTTTGATCTAGACTGTCTTCTTTTGTCTACACCAGCAGTATCTAATGTACCTCTTAGTATGTGGTATCTAACCCCTGGTAAGTCTTTTACTCTACCACCTCTTATAAGAACAACAGAGTGTTCCTGTAAGTTGTGTCCTTCACCTGGTATATAAGCAGATACTTCTATACCGTTTGTTAATCTAACTCTGGCAACTTTTCTTAAAGCTGAGTTTGGTTTTTTAGGAGTAACTGTTTTAACTGAAGTACAAACTCCTCTTTTCTGTGGAGAACTTGCGTCAGTTGTTTTTTTGTTTAATGAGTTATACCCCTTCTGTAGTGCTGGAGCAGTAGATTTTTTAAGTATGTCTTTTCTACTTTTACGAACTAATTGGTTAATTGTTGGCATCATCTGCACCTCCTTCTTTTTTATTTTCGATCTTTCAGTGATCGCCAACTACAATCGTTTCTTTACGATTGATTTGCTGTGCTTTTAGCTTGATGCTTTTAGTTCTTTGTTACTTTCTTCTATAACTTAAAAGCACTAAGAGCTTTATAAAAAGCCCTTAGTGTACTTTTAAATCACACTTTTATTATTTTATCACCTAATATAACTGTTGTCAACAATTGATATTTTACATTTCACACATTTTTTGTGTCAAATTATTCTTCAATTTTTTCAACTGCTATATTTCTGTATTTCTTCATTCCTGTACCAGCTGGTATAAGTTTACCTAATATAACATTTTCTTTTAGTCCTATTAAGTGGTCTTCTTTACCTTTTATAGCTGCTTCAGTAAGAACTCTTGTAGTTTCCTGGAATGAAGCGGCAGATAAGAATGATTCTGTAGCAAGAGATGCTTTAGTTATACCAAGTAATACTCTCTTAGCAACTGCAGGTCTTAATCCCTGAGCTATTGCATCTTCATTACATTTTTCATATACAAGAACATCTTCATATCCACCTGGAAGTAAATCTGTATCTCCTGGATCTTCTACTTTAACTTTAGATAGCATCTGTCTAACAATAACTTCTATATGTTTATCGTTAACGTCAACCCCCTGTAGTCTGTAGACTCTCTGAACTTCTTTAACTATGTAATCCTGAACTCCACCGATTCCTTTAACTCTTACTATATCGTGAGGATTTATAGAACCCTGAGTTATTGGATCCCCAGCTTCTACCATCTGTCCATCTTTAACTCTTACTCTTGAACCATATGGTATCTGATATGTCTGAGCTTCACCTTCAGCTGGAACAACGATTACTTCTTTTCTCTTACCTGTTTCATCTATTTTAACCTGTCCACTTACTTCAGTTATTATAGCAAGACCTTTTGGTTTTCTAGCTTCGAATAACTCTTCAACCCTTGGAAGCCCCTGAGTTATATCTCCACCGGCAACTCCACCAGTATGGAATGTACGCATTGTAAGCTGTGTACCCGGTTCACCTATTGACTGAGCTGCTATTATACCAACTGCTTCTCCTATATTAACTTCTTTACCTGTAGCAAGGTTTCTACCATAGCATTTTGAACAAACACCATGTTTAGTTTTACAGTTAAGAACTGTTCTTATGTTAACTTTTTCTATTCCTGCTGCAACTATTTTTTCTGCTGCATCTTCTTTTATCATACAATCTGCAGGAACTAATACTTCACCAGTTTCTGGATGTACTATAGGATCTATAGTATATCTACCAACTATTCTATCGTATATTTCTTCTATTACTTCATTTCCATCTTTTATAGCAAGTATTTCTGTAGTTTCTGTAGTTCCACAGTCTATATCTCTTACTATAACGTCCTGGCTGACGTCAACAAGTCTTCTTGTTAAGTAACCAGAATCGGCTGTACGTAGAGCTGTATCGGCAAGACCTTTTCTAGCCCCATGCGCAGATGTGAAGTATTCAAGTACTGATAAACCTTCACGGAAGTTAGATTTAACTGGTATTTCGACAGTTTTACCAGATGCATTGGCCATAAGTCCACGCATACCTGCTAGCTGTCTTATCTGGTTCTTAGAACCTCTGGCTCCAGAGTGAGCCATTATGTATATGTTATTTAATCTATCAAGGTTATCCATTAGGGCATTAGTTACTTTGTCAGTAGTTTCTGTCCAAGTAGCTATAACCTTTTCGTATCTTTCTTCATCAGATATAAGACCTCTTCTATAAGCCTTACCTAATTTTTCAACTTCTTTTTCAGCTTCTGCTATGTATATTTCTTTTTCTTTAGGTATTGCCATATCCGCAACTGCAACTGTTATACCACCTACAGTAGAATATTTGAAACCTATACCTTTAACATAGTCAAGTAATTCAGCTGTTATAGTGTTTTCATGTTTTCTGAAACATTTATCTATTATTTTACCAAGATATTTCTTAGTAACAACTTCATCTATTTCTAGACTGAATGGATCTTTTTCTCTATCTACAAATCCTAAATCCTGAGGTATACCTTCATTGAATATGAATCTACCAACAGTACTTTCTACTAGAGCAGATCTTCCATCAGGAAGAACTTTTCTAACTTTTACTAAAGCGTGTAATTCAACAACTTTATTGTAGTAAGCAAGTAATAATTCATTGTAGTCTTTGAATATCATACCTGTTCCTTTAGCACCATCCTGTGCTTCTATTGTTAAATAGTAACTTCCAAGAACCATATCCTGAGAAGGAGTTGTTATTGGAGAACCATCTTTTGGAGCAAGTATATTGTTTACAGATAGCATTAAGAATCTTGCTTCTGCCTGTGCTTCTACTGATAGAGGAACGTGAACGGCCATCTGGTCACCGTCGAAGTCGGCATTGTACGCTGTACAAACTAGTGGATGTAGTTTTATAGCTTTACCTTCAACAAGTACTGGTTCGAAAGCCTGTATTCCTAGTCTATGTAGAGTAGGGGCACGGTTAAGTAGAACTGGATGGTTTTTAATAACGTCTTCTAAAACGTCCCATACTTCAGTTTTAACTTTTTCTACTATTGATTTTGCACTCTTTATGTTGTGTGCGTAACCTTCTTCTACTAATTTATCCATAACAAATGGTTTGAATAATTCAAGTGCCATTTTCTTAGGAAGACCACACTGATAGAATTTAAGTTCTGGTCCAACTACTATAACAGAACGTCCTGAGTAGTCAACACGTTTACCAAGTAAGTTCTGTCTAAAACGACCCTGTTTACCTTTAAGCATGTCTGATAAAGATTTTAATGGTCTGTTTCCTGGTCCTGTAACAGGTCTACCTCTTCTACCATTGTCTATAAGTGCATCGACTGCTTCCTGAAGCATTCTTTTTTCATTTCTTACTATTATATCTGGAGCTCCTAATTCTAGAAGTCTTTTTAATCTGTTGTTTCTGTTTATAACTCTTCTGTAAAGATCATTTAGGTCAGAAGTTGCGAATCTACCACCGTCTAACTGAACCATTGGTCTTATGTCTGGTGGTATAACTGGAATAGCATCAAGTATCATCCATTCAGGTTTATTTCCTGATTTTCTGAAAGCTTCAACTACTTCTAATCTTCTTATTGTTCTTATTCTTTTCTGTCCTGTACTATCTTTTAAGTCTGCTCTTAACTCTTTACTCTGCTGTTCTAGGTCTATATCCTGTAAAAGTTTTTTTACAGCTTCAGCACCCATACCAACTTCAAAGCTACCGTATCCGTAGTTGTCTACAGCATCTCTGTATTCTTTTTCTGTTAAAAGCTGTTTAGCTGTTAATCCAGTTTCTTTTGGATCTGTTACTACATATGAAGCAAAATAAAGTACTTTTTCAAGAGCTCTTGGAGACATATCTAAAAGAAGACCCATTCTACTAGGTATTCCTTTGAAGTACCATATATGAGACATTGGAGCAGCTAGCTCTATATGACCCATTCTCTCTCTTCTGACTTTTGATTTTGTTACTTCAACTCCACATCTATCACATACTACGCCTTTGTATCTAACTCTTCTGTATTTCCCACAGTGACATTCCCAGTCCTTCTGAGGTCCGAATATTCTTTCACAGAAAAGACCATCTTTTTCTGGTTTCAGCGTACGGTAATTTATAGTTTCTGGTTTTTTTACTTCTCCTCTCGACCACTGTCTTATTTTCTCTGGAGAAGCCAATCCTATTTTTATCGACTCGAAATTGTTTAATTCAAACAAGGAGTTCTCTCCCTTCTATTTGAGATTTATTTTTATTGTCTAACTTTGATTATAGCTGTCTGAATTCCAGACAGCTATAACCCTGAAATTACTATTAAATTAAAGTTTATATTTTAGTTATTACATATCATCATCGTCGAATGCACCATCATCGTAGTCCATATCGTCGTTTTCAAATCCATCAGATAAACCATCGAAATCTATTTCTTCGTTATCTCCGAATTCGTCTTCTACTTCTTCTATAACATGAGTTTCCTCTATGTCATCTGGTATAACATCTAATTCGAAATCTGCTACTGATATACCGTCATCTTCGTAATCAACAGATTCTTTTACTTCTATTTCCTGATCTTCAGCAGTAAGAACTTTAACATCAAGACATAATGACTGAAGTTCTTTTATAAGAACTTTGAATGATTCTGGTATACCTGGTTCAGGTATATTTTCACCTTTAACTATCGCTTCGTAAGTTCTTACACGTCCTACAACGTCATCTGACTTAACTGTTAATATTTCCTGAAGGATATGAGCTGCTCCGTATGCTTCAAGAGCCCAAACCTCCATTTCCCCGAATCTCTGTCCACCGAACTGAGCTTTACCTCCTAGAGGCTGCTGAGTTACTAGTGAGTAAGGTCCAGTACTTCTTGCATGAAGTTTATCATCAACTAAGTGATGTAGTTTTAGGTAATACATGTAACCAACAGTTATTCTGTTGTCGAATGAGTCACCTGTTCTACCATCATATAAAGTAAGTTTACCATCTCTTGGGTATCCAGCTTCTTCAAGAGCATCCATTATATCGTACTCGTTTGCACCATCAAATACTGATGTAGCTACATACCAACCAAGTTTTTTAGCTGCTAAACCTAAGTGAACTTCAAGTACCTGTCCGATGTTCATACGAGAAGGTACCCCCTGTGGATTAAGTACTATATCCATAGGTGTTCCGTCTTCCATGAATGGCATATCTTCTTCTGGTAATACTCTTGAGATAACCCCTTTGTTACCATGACGACCGGCCATCTTATCTCCGACTTTTATCTTTCTCTTCTTAGCTATGTAACATCTTACAAGTTCGTTTACACCTGGAGATAAATCGTCTCCATTTTCTCTTGTAAACACTTTAACGTCTACTATTATACCTGATTCACCATGAGGTACTTTAAGTGAAGTATCTCTTACTTCTCTAGCTTTTTCACCGAATATAGCTCTTAGAAGTCTTTCTTCTGCAGTAAGCTCAGTTTCACCTTTTGGAGTAACTTTACCAACTAATATATCTCCAGAATCAACTTCAGCACCTATTCTGATTATACCTCTGTCATCAAGATTCTTAATTGCAGATTCTCCAACGTTTGGTATATCTCTAGTTATTTCTTCAGGTCCAAGCTTAGTATCTCTAGCTTCACATTCGTATTCTTCTATATGTATAGTAGATAATCTATCTTCTCTTACTAATCTTTCATTTATTAAAACGGCATCTTCGTAGTTGTAACCTTCCCAAGTCATGAATGCTATGAAACAGTTTCTACCAAGTGCTATTTCTCCAAGGTCTGTTGCAGGTCCATCTGCTATAACATCCCCTGCTTTTATTTCTTCACCTTTTGATACTATAGGTGTCTGGTTTATACAAGTTCCTGCATTTGAACGTTTGAATTTAAGAAGTTTGTACTTATCTTTAGTACCATCTTCTTTTTTGATTATTATTTCATCTGCAGATACTCTATCTACAACCCCACCATTTTTAGCAACAACAACTGCACCAGAGTCTTTTGCAGCTCTGTATTCTATACCTGTTCCTATGATTGGAGCTTCTCTTCTTACTAGAGGCACTGCCTGACGCTGCATGTTTGATCCCATTAGGGCACGGTTGGCGTCGTCGTTTTCAAGGAATGGTATCATAGCTGTCGCAACAGATACAACCTGTTTAGGTGATATATCCATGTAGTCAACTTTATCTGGAGATAGAAGTTCTAGAGCACCATTTACAGTTCTACATGCTATTCTGTTGTTTATGAATTCACCATCTTCAGTTAAAGGCTCATTTGCCTGTGCTCTGACGAATAAATCTTCTTCATCAGCTGTTAGATAATGTATTTCGTTTGTTACTCTTCCTGCTTCTTTATCATATTTTCTATATGGAGATTCTATAAATCCATATTCATTTACTTTTGCATATGTTCCAAGTGAGTTTATAAGACCTATATTTGGCCCTTCTGGAGTCTCTATCGGACACATTCTACCATAGTGTGAATGGTGAACGTCACGGACTTCGAACCCAGCTCTTTCTCTTGAAAGACCACCTGGTCCAAGTGCTGATAATCTTCTCTTATGAGTTAATTCAGATAATGGGTTAGTCTGGTCCATGAACTGTGATAACTGAGAACTTCCGAAGAATTCTTTTATCGCAGCAGAAACTGGTCTTATATTAACAAGAGCCTGAGGAGTTATAGATTCCATGTCTTGAACAGTCATTCTTTCTTTTATAACTCTTTCCATTCTTGAAAGACCTATTCTAACCTGATTCTGAAGTAATTCACCTACTGATCTTATTCTTCTGTTTCCTAAGTGGTCTATATCATCTATAGTACCAACACCGTAGAATAAGTTGAATTCGTAACTTATTGAAGCTATTATATCGTCAAGAAGTATATGTTTTGGTATTAATTCTTTCATTCTTGATTTTATAGCTTCTTTTATTTCTTCTTCATCATCGTAGTTGTCTAATATTTCTTTTAATGTTGGGTAATGTACTTTTTCTTTTATTTTAAGATCTGATATATCGAAGTCTACATGAGCTTCTATATCAACAAAGTTATTACCTATTACTTTTATTTCTTTTTCGTCATCTACTAATAGATGAACAACATTTATACCTGCATTCTGTATATCTTTAGCAACATTGTATCCTATAGTTTCACCTGCTTTTACGAATACTTCCCCAGTTTCTGGGTTAACTATATCTCTAGCAGCAACTCTATTCATTATTCTATAGCATATTGCTAGTTTTTTATTGAATTTGTATCTACCTACTTTTGCAAGGTCGTATCTCTTTGGATCAAAGAATAGTGCATTTATTAATGAAGACGCACTTTCTACTGTTGGTGGTTCACCCGGTCTAAGTTTTTTGTATATTTCTATAAGACCTTCTTCAACAGTGTTAGTGTTGTCTTTTTCAAGTGTAGCTGATAATCTTTCATCTTCACCTAAAAGTTCTATTATTTCTGCATCTGTTCCTATACCTAAAGCTCTTAATAATACAGTAACTGGCTGTTTTCTAGTTCTATCAACTCTTACTGATATAACATCGTTTGAATCAGTTTCGTATTCAAGCCATGCCCCTCTATTAGGGATAACAGTTGAAGATATTAATCTCTTACCAGTTTTATCTCTTTCTTCAGCGTAATAAACACTAGGAGATCTTACAAGCTGACTGACTATAACCCTTTCCGCACCATTTATAACGAAAGTTCCTCTTTCTGTCATAAGTGGGAAGTCACCCATAAATACTTCCTGTTCTTTTATTTCGCCTGTTTCTTTATTTATAAGTCTAACTTTAACTTTTAGAGGTGCACAATATGTAGCATCTCTTTCCTTACATTCTTCTATATCATATTTTGGATTTTCATCTAAAGAATAATCGACAAATTCTAATATAAGATTACCTGTATAATCCTCTATTGGTGAAATATCATCGAATACTTCTTTTAACCCTTCTTCTAAAAACCACTTATAAGAATCCACCTGGATTTCTATAAGATTTGGCACGTCAGCTATTTCCTTTATCTTAGAAAAGCTCATTCTTTTTCTTTTACCTATCGTGACAGGATGTGGCATTTCACTCTTCACCTCTCATTTTTCAAAGTTATTATTCAAAGTTCATTCTATAACGCATCTAATGATTATAGCACAAATTTAAACTTTTTCCAAGTATTTTTTTCTCCGAACGAAAAATTTCTTGACCTCAAATATTTTTCTAATCAAAAAATTTTTAAAAATACAGAATGCTTATCTATATAATAACTCATTACAATGCAATATAACAGAAAAAACTCTATTTTTTTGTAAAAAAAAAGTGTCCATTAAATTATGGACACTTTTGTCGTCTAGTTTATTGTTCAGTAAAATTAAAACTATTTAACTTCTACTTTTGCACCAGCAGCTTCTAGTTTTTCTTTTATCTGTTCAGCTTCTTCTTTAGAAGCTCCTTCTTTAACTGCTTTAGGAGCGTTGTCAACTACTTCTTTAGCTTCTTTTAATCCTAATCCAGTTATTTCTCTAACAACTTTTATAACACCTATTTTTGAAGATCCTGCCTCTGCTAATACTACGTCAAATTCAGTTTTTTCTTCTGCAGCAGCAGCTCCACCAGCTGCACCAGCTACCATTACTGGAGCTGAAGCAGAAACACCGAATTTTTCTTCTGCAGCTTTAACTAATTCATTTAATTCTAAAACTTTCATGTTTTCTATAGCTTCTAATATCTGTTCTATTGTCATTTTAAGCACCTCCGAATTTTCTCTCTTGTTTAATTTAATTAATTATATTCTGGTAAGTCGTTTCGACTTTTTCCCGTTTATTTGTTGGACTAAGCAGCTATTAAGCTTCTTCTTCCTGTTTCTTTGCTATCGCATCTACTAAGTATACGAAGTTTGATACTGGAGCTTTTAAGCTTCCAAGTAATTTTGCGATAAGTTCTTCTCTTGATGGTATGTTTGCTAATTCCATTATCTTAGCTTCATCGTAGAATTCACCTTCAATTACACCCATTTTTAACTGCATTTTTGGATGAGTTTCTATGAATTTTTTAAGTATTCTAGCTGGAGCAACTGGATCATCGTATCCGAATGCTATAGCGTTAGTTCCTACTAATAATTCATCGTTGAACTGTTCTATTCCTACTTCCTGAGCAGCTCTTCTTACTAAAGTGTTTTTGTATACTTTGTAATCAACACCAGCTTCTCTCATAACTTTTCTTAATTCTGTAACTTCAGCAACTGTTAATCCTTTGTAGTCAACTACAACTGCAGAAGAAGAATTATTTAATTTTTCTACTATTTCAGAAACAACTAATGATTTAACTTCTAAAGCTTTTCTCATTAATCTGCGCACCTCCTTATCAAATAGATGTTATTTTATTTACCGTATCATTTAAAAAGCCTCTGTATCGACGGACGCAGAGGCTTAAACATTCTAAATAATATATCTAAAACCTCGGCGGGAAATTAAGCTTACGCACCCACTGTCTACGGCAAATCTATTCTTTTTTTACATTGACTATGATATAATATCATTTTTGTCAACCTGTGTCAACAGTTTTTTTAAAATTATTCAGTAACTCTTGCTGGGTTAACTTTTACACCAGGTCCCATTGAAGAAGCAACTGATATACTTCTTAAGTACTGACCTTTAGCAGCAGATGGTTTAGCTTTTATTATAGCTTCCATTAAAACTGCAAAGTTCTGAGCAAGTTTTTCTCCACCGAATGATACTTTTCCTATTGGAACGTGTATTATGTTAGTTTTGTCTAATCTGTATTCAACTTTACCAGCTTTTATTTCGTTAACAGCTTTAGTTACGTCGAATGTAACAGTTCCTGATTTAGGGTTAGGCATTAAACCTTTTGGTCCTAATACTCTACCTAGTCTACCAACTACACCCATCATGTCTGGAGTAGCAACAACTATATCGAAATCGAACCAGTTTTCTCCCTGTATTTTCTGTACCATTTCTTCAGCACCTACGAAATCAGCTCCAGCAGCTTCAGCTTCTTTAGCTTTTTCACCTTTAGCGAAAACTAAAACTTTTTTAGTTTTACCAGTACCGTTTGGTAATACAACAGCACCTCTAACCTGCTGATCTGCGTGTCTTGAGTCAACACCTAATCTTATGTGTGCTTCAACTGTTTCGTCGAATTTAGCTTCTGCAACTTCACATACTAATGATAAAGCCTGAGAAGCATCGTATAAATTACTTCTGTCTATTTTGCTTAACGCGTTTGCGTATCTTTTACCTCTTTTAGCCATTATTAATTTTCCTCCTTGTGGTAATTTCGGTCTTTAGACCTCCCACTTCATATAAAACAAAGTGTTTTAAATTCTAATTTAATATTTTTTAATTTCCGATAAATCGGTCTTTGATGTTTAAAAGTTAATCAACTAATAATTAGTCAACTACTTCTACACCCATACTTCTAGCTGTACCAGCTATCATGCTCATTGCTGCTTCAACGTTAGCTGCATTTAAGTCAGGCATTTTTAATTCTGCTATTTCTCTTACCTGTGCAGATGTTATTTTAGCAACTTTCTTTTTGTTAGGTTCTCCTGATGCTGATTTAAGATTACAAGCTTTCTTTATTAAAACAGCAGCTGGAGGAGTTTTAGTTATGAAACTGAATGATCTATCCTGATATACAGTTATAACAACTGGTATTATCATTCCAGCCTGATCTGCAGTTTTTGCATTAAATTCCTTTGTGAATCCCATTATGTTGACACCGTGCTGTCCTAGTGCTGGACCAACTGGTGGTGCTGGTGTAGCTTTTCCAGCAGGTATCTGTAATTTTATCTGACCTATTACTTTTTTAGCCATTTAAAGTGCACCTCCTTAGATTTTCTCTATACTTTGAATCCCTATAGTTACTGGGGACTTTCTACCGAATATTTCTGTTAATAATTTTACTTCTTTTTTCTCCGCGTTAACTTCTTCTACAGTACCTACGTTACCTGCAAAAGATCCATTTATGATTTTAACAACGTCGCCAGGTTCAAAATCTACGTCACCACCTACAACTTCCTGAGCAGGTAATTCTATTCCCATAGCAATTACTTCCTCTTCGCTTAATGGTACAGGTTTTGATCCAGGGCCAACAAATCCAGTAACGCCTTTAGTATTTCTAACTACGTACCAAGATTCATCTGTTATAATCATTTTTATTAATACATAACTTGGATAAACTTTACGTTGTCTTATCTTTTCATTTCCTTTTGGAGTTTTTTCTACTACATTTTCAGTAGGAACAACAACGTGAGTTATGATATTTTCCATTCCTCTTGTTATTACCGCTCTTTCTATAGTAGCTTTAACTTTATTTTCATGTCCTGAATAAGTATGAACAACGTACCATTTTGCTTCTTGTAATTCTGACATAATTCTTACTCCTTTACCTTACTTTAGTAATAATGCAAGGGCACCAGATAGTACTGTATCTATCCCCCATATTGCTAAAGTTGAAAATATAACTACTGCTAAAACCACACCTGTGTTGCGGAACAGTTCTTTTCTAGTCGGCCAAGTTACTCTTTTAAGCTCAGCTTTTGTTTCTCTGAAGTAACCAAACAGACCAGTTTTTTCTTTCTTTTCAACAGCCTGATTTTCTTCTGCCATTAATTTCACCCCTTAAAGTAAAACGAAATTATTTTGTTTCTTTATGTAGAGTATGTTTTTTGCAGAATTTACAATATTTTTTAAGTTCTATTCTGTCTGGATTGTTTTTCTTATTTTTAGTAGTGTTGTAATTTCTCTGTTTGCATTCTGTACATGCTAAAGTAACTTTTACTCTCATCGTTACACCTCCATTTGTTTATACAATAAATATATATATTGAATAATATGATATATCCGGTGTTTTGGAAATACCATTACCTTCCATAAACATTACTCTGTATAAATTACCACAAACTAGCGGTCTATGTCAACAATTTTATTAATTTCTTGCGTTATTTTTTTGTAAACACTCATCCTGGCGTAAAGTAAAAAAAAAGAGAGATCATTTTGATCTCTCTTTCATCTATAACACTCAAGTAATTATCTATCAATTAATTATTCTATTATTGATGCAACTACACCAGATGCTACAGTTCTTCCACCTTCTCTTATTGCGAATCTTAATCCTTCTTCAACACATATAGAGTTTATTAAGTCAACTTCTATAGTTACGTTATCTCCAGGCATTACCATTTCTGTTCCTTCTGGTAATTTACAAGCTCCTGTTACGTCTGTTGTTCTGAAGTAGAACTGTGGTCTGTATCCATCGAAGAATGGAGTATGTCTTCCACCTTCTTCTTTTTTAAGTACGTATATTTCTGCTGTGAATTTTGTATGAGCATTAACTGTTCCTGGTTTTGCAAGAACCTGTCCTCTTTCTATTTCATTTCTCTGAACACCTCTTAATAATGCTCCTATGTTATCTCCAGCTTCTGCCTGATCTAGTAATTTTCTGAACATTTCTACTCCTGTTACTACTACTTTTCTTGGAGCTTCTGCTAATCCTACTAGTTCAACTTCGTCCTGTACTTTAAGTACTCCTCTTTCAACTCTACCTGTTGCAACTGTTCCTCTACCTGTTATAGAGAATACGTCTTCTACTGGCATTAAGAAGTCTTTATCAACGTCTCTTTCTGGAGCTGGTATATATTCATCTATCATTTCGAAGAATTCTACTATTTTATCTCCCCATTCGCTTGATGGATCTTCTAATGCTTTTAATGCAGATCCTCTTACTATTGGAGTGTCATCTCCTGGGAAATCATATTCGTTTAATAATTCTCTTACTTCCATTTCAACTAATTCAAGAAGTTCTTCGTCGTCTACCATATCACATTTGTTTAAGAATACAACTATGTAAGGTACACCAACCTGTCTTGATAATAGTATATGTTCTCTTGTCTGAGGCATTGGACCATCAGTTGCTGATACAACTAATATAGCACCATCCATCTGTGCAGCACCAGTTATCATGTTTTTAACGTAGTCAGCATGTCCTGGGCAGTCAACGTGTGCGTAGTGTCTGTTTGGAGTTTCGTATTCAACGTGTGCAGTTGATATTGTGATTCCTCTTTCTCTTTCTTCTGGAGCTTTATCTATGTTAGCGAAATCTACTGCTTCTCCTAAATGATATCTGTCATATAATGTTTTTGTTATCGCTGCTGTTAATGTAGTTTTACCGTGGTCAACGTGTCCTATAGTACCTATATTAACATGAGGTTTATTTCTTTCAAATTTAGCTTTAGCCATTGTCTAAATTCCTCCCTTAATAATATTATTTTTTATTTATCTTATTGCAGTTGCAATATGTCTATGTTATGTATTTTACTATTAATCATTTACATTTTCAAGATGTTTCTCTAATTTTCTCTTCACTCTCTGCAATGCATTGTCAATAGATTTCGGTTCCTTACCTATTATATCGGCAATTTCTTGATATGATTTGCCGTTTAAGTACAATCCAAGAACCTCCTGCTCTAACTCACTAAGCAGTTTATTTATCTTATTCTCTATATTTTTTAACTCTTCCTTACTTATAATAAGCTCTTCCGGATTAGTAACCATACTAGCTGTAATTATATCAAGCAGAGTTCTTTCTGACTCTTCATCGTATATTGGTTTGCTCAATGATACATAAGTATTTAGCGGAATATGCTTTTGTCTGGTAGCAGTCTTTATAGCGGTTATTATCTGTCTAGTTATACAAACTTCAGCAAAAGATCTAAACGAATGAGCTTTTGTTTCATCAAAATCTCTTATAGCCTTATAAAGTCCGATCATACCCTCTTGTATTATATCTTCTCTATCTGCTCCTATTAGGAAATAAGACTTCGCTTTAACCCTAACAAAATTTTTGTATTTTGCCATTATGTACTCAAGAGCGATTCTATCCCCGTTAGCTGCTCTTTTAACTATTTCATATTCTTCCTTTTGTTGCTGATTTTCATTCTGTTCTACGTTTTTTTCTTCCACTAGCTCCATCCAATCTCCCCCAACAAATAATTATATTCAAAGGCATATATTATTTATTTCTTATTTATTCTCATTCTTTCTAACCTGTCCCAAACATCTCTGTTTTCATGGTTCAATCTATCACCTATAGTATTTCTCTGTATAGTTTTCTTATGACTGCTGTTTTTTTCTCCTATCTTCTCCTTAGACTTCATAACATCTAGCTGAAGTTCTCTAGCAGAAATTCTTGCAGCCCCCTTACCTAGTACAATCTGCTGCTCAGCGTAGTCACTTGTTGCAACCTTTAAGTCGATAAACTCCTTATTAGGTAGCTCAGCAATATACTTTTCTATATAACTATCCGCAGTCTGATGCTCCTTAGTAAACACTATCTGCACAGAGTCTGATCTTTTTTCCTCATACCCTGCAGAATTCTTTACATTATAAGCATCAAATACTATAGTCGTTTTGTATCCCATATACTTAGAAAACTCTATCATATAATCTATAAGCTTCTCTCTAGAGCTTTCAAGGTTTATCTTAGATAATTCATTCAAATCATCCCATGCGTTAATTATATTGTATCCATCAACTATAAGAATCTTTTTCTTTTTCTTCTTTTTAAACTTTGCAGCCATTATTTACCCGAAGTTCTCTGTCTAAACACCTCATAAAGCAGTATTCCACCTGCTACTGATGCATTTAAAGACGTTACATTACCTACCATAGGCATACTAACTACAAAATCACAGTTCTGTTTAACAAGTCTTGATATACCAAATCCTTCACTTCCTACTACTAATCCTAAAGGACCTGTTAAATCCTGTTTATAGAACACTTCTCCATCCATGTCTGCAGCTGCAATCCATAGACCTTCTTCTTTTAGCATCTTTATAGTATTTACAATATTAGTCACCTTACACACAGGAACATACTCTACTGCCCCAGCAGATGCTTTTGCAACTACAGGAGTTATATCTACTGATCTTCTCTTAGGAATTACAACAGCATGTGCACCTACTGCATCTGCTGTTCTTATTATAGAACCTAAATTGTGAGGATCTGTTATTTCATCTAATATGATGATAAATGGATCTTCTCCCTTTTCCTTAACTTCTCTTACTACATCTTCTATATCTTTATAGATATAATCACTTATAGTAGCTATAACACCCTGATGGGCGTGGCTAGTACTCATCTCATCTAGCTTATGTCTATCAACATACTGAATAACTATCTTCTTTTCCTTTGCCATAGCTATTATCTTCTTTATAGAACCTTCTTTTGAAGAATTAGATATAAGCAACTTTTCTATATGTCTATCGTTTTTTATCGCTTCTATTACCGGATTTCTTCCTTCTATTATAGCCATAATAATTTCCTTCCTATAAATTCTTAAATTTTTCTCTTATCTCAACAACCTTACCACAAGTCATCTTTCCTTCTGGACAAGGTCCTTTCACACATTTTGGTCCACAGTTTCTAAACATTATAGGAGCTACTTTTTTCACTTCTTTAAGCATCTGTGTAGCCATTTCCCTTATTTCCCACTGAGCTCTTTCGCAGCATCTGTGGTCAAAGAAATTGTAAAGACTTCTAACATTCATAGTCATTACTATTTTTGTTTCACAAGCATTTGGGAAAACATATCTAGCATCTTCTATAGCCTTCTTCTCAGCTAATCTAGTTGCTTCTTTTTCTGATTTTCCTTCTTCCATAAATTCTTTTTTATGTTTTTCAGATAAGATATCTACTATTCTATCGTAGTCTTTCTGATCTCTTTCCATAGCTTCTACAAATATCTTTTTAGCTTCCTCAGATTTTTCTATCTCTGGTGGAATTATATATTCAAACTGATCTAGTTTTACATATCTCTGAGATTGCTGAGAATAACTAGCTATTCTGTGACGAACAATCTGATGAGAACATGCTCTAGATATTCCCTCTACTCCAAAAGTAAATGACACATGTTCAAGTGGAGATTCGTGTCCTATATCAGTTAACATTTTTAAAAAACTTTCTATCTTTTCATCTGTAAGATTTTCTTCTATTCCTTCAACACCAACTTTAGAGTAACAAAGCTTTGCAGCCATTGATACAACTTTCTCTGGGTCAGGTGTATGTGCAAGTAATTTAACTTTCATTTTATCACCCCTAAAATATAATAGTCCAATCTATATTATATCATTAAAACAATATTCTGTCGCAGTTTTTCTGAAAATATAAAACAAGAATAAAACACACAGAAAATAAAATATTCTGCCAAACAAAAAAAGGAACAAGATAACAATCACTATTTCTCTTGTTCCAATTTATTATTGTTTTATTTATTTTTTCTTACTTTATTTATAATATCTATACTCACTATCTTTATACTCTGGATATTTTTCTAAAGTACACAAATCTTCTATATTTAATATATTTCCATATTTTTCATCCAACTGCTTTGCCATACAAGGACCTTCACAATAATAATCATCTGAATACGGTAGCACATGAGCTGTCCCATATATACCTACAATTCTTTTATCTTCCAGTTTTTCATACTCTTTCACAAAATTATTCACCATTATATTTTCTCTATAAGTTGTGGCATTTTCATCATCTTCATAATATTTCTTTCCTTGATTCATAGATTCAACAGCCTTATTATAATCATCAGTTCCAGCTTTGCCATTTTCTTCCAAGTATTTTAAATATCTTTTACCACCTGTTTTGTATGTATGACCTAAATCAGTTCCATGAAATACTGTTTCAGGATATTTTTTCTTTATTTCTTTAAAGAAGTTTATATTTTCTTCTGAATAGGCTAATGTCTTTTCATAATCTTTAAAAAGCTCATTTAAAATTTTATCATCGTCTGATTTCATCCACATATTTAAAAATTGAGCATCTACATACGAATATTCAATAAATAGATTTCTCATACCGTATTCTTTATAATATTTGCCCCATAGATCTGCTTCTATTTTCTTTATGCCGTTGTAATCATGTGTTTCACCATATAGAAGTATTCCTTCTTTGCTCTCTTTAGAAAAGTCTTTTAAATCTCTATAACTTATTTTAATTTCACCACCGTGATTTTTTCCTTTTACACTAACTTTAACCTCAGAAGGAACTTTTACATTAAATATATCCATCGATTCATTATCAATCAAATGGTCTGATACTGTTTGATTAAATAGTTTCTTACCATTCTTATCTTCTACTATTATATTAACTTCTCCAAATTCAGATATTACGCTGATAAATAGGTTATCTCCCTTGCCACTCATGTTGGCTTCTTTTTCACCTCTGAAAAAATTATACTCGCAACTCCAAGAAGAGTTATTCTTTTCTTCAAGAGAGTTAACTACTATTCCTTCATCAGTTTTGAATCTAAATAGCAAAAATACAAACAGAAGGATTACTGTGTATATTGTCATTAAAAGTGGTGATGTTAATATGTCTTTTATACTTCTTTTACGCATAGCTACCTCCAGAAAAAGCATTTATTTTTAATATATAATAAAATATACTTTATTACCTTACTATTAATTCTAACATACCTACAATATTAATGATAAAAAAATAACCACTACATATTTAATATAAATAGTGATTATTTTCTATTATTTTAACTTTTAATGAAGTTTTATTATACAAAATACTCTACATACTTCCATATTCTTTGTACATTCTGATGGACCTCCTCCAAGTCTTCCTCCATTTGAATTACATTGTGGTTCGTTAATCCATTTCATATCTCTATCTCCTTTACAAATAAATTTTTTTAACATCAAAATCTTTAAATGCTTCCTCTTCATGAGAAGCAAATATAATAATGCTATCGTCCTTTATTTTTTCAATCAATTTATAGAACCTTTTTTTATTTTCATAGTCTAAAGCAGATGTTATCTCATCAAAAATATATACATCCTTTTTTTCAACAAAGGCTCTTGCTATTAAAATCCTCTGTTTTTGACCACCTGATAAATTACTTTCTTTATTTATAACTGTATTATACTTATTTGATAAACTGTCTATAACTCTATCTAAATCCAAAGTTTTACAAACTTTTTCTACAATTTTTTGTTCTATA
>UQCY01000004.1 GCA_900539645.1 uncultured Clostridium sp.
TCCTGCTATTTTTCTTTTAGATAACCTCATTAACAATGCTAACTTAATGACATTGAGCTTTTTAGCTTGTTTCTTTTTTTGTCTATTTTTCTATCATATATATTCCTTCATGAACAGTAGTGTAGAATATCCAATTATTATTTTTAAAGAAATATCCAATTGCATCTCTTCATCAAAAGTAAATATTTAATATTATGTTAAAAGTATGTTTGCTAAAAGTAAAGTTATTTCAATACAATATTACAATTTGATAGAAAAAATCTATACTATAATTATATACTCAATCTATTTTTCAAATTTTCATACATACACCTTTTTTTTATGGTAAAATGAAAGATAGCATAAAATTAGAATATGTAAAAATATAACATAAATTAGTTTGAAGGAGAGATTGAATTATGGGTTTTTTAGATAGCCTGTTTAATATGGCCGATAGAAAAGATTTAAAAAAATTCGAAAAAACAGCAGACCTTATAGAATCATTAGAGCCAAAATTTGAGGCAATGAATGATGAAGAATTAAGAGGAATGACTGATAAATTTAAAGAAAGATTAGCTAATGGCGAAACAGTAGACGATATACTACCAGAAGCATTTGCAGTTGTTAGAGAAGCTTCAAAAAGAACATTAGGGCTTAGACACTACAAAGTTCAGTTAATAGGTGGTATGGTACTTCACGAAGGTAGAATAGCTGAGATGAAAACTGGGGAAGGTAAAACTCTTGTTGCTACTTGTCCAGTATATCTTAATGCCCTTGAAGGAAAAGGTGTACACGTTGTAACTGTCAACGACTACCTAGCAAAACGTGACCGCGATCAGATGGCAAAAGTATACGAATTCTTAGGAATGACAGTAGGTGTTATAGTACACGGTCAGAGTCCAAAAGTTAGAAAAAAACAGTATGACTGCGATATAACTTACGGAACAAACAACGAATTTGGTTTCGACTACTTAAAAGACAACATGGTAATTCATGAAGAACAGATGGTTCAGAGAGAATTAAACTATGCCATAGTCGATGAGGTCGACTCTATATTAGTCGATGAAGCTAGAACTCCACTTATAATATCTGGACCTGGGGATAAATCAACTCATTTATACACAGATGCAAATACATTTGTAAACACTTTAAAACCAGACGACTATGAACAGGAAGAAAAAGATAAAGCTGTTTCACTTACTGAATCAGGTGTTAAAAAAGCAGAAATGTACTTCAATGTTGATAATATAACTGATGTATCTCATACAGAATTATATCATCATATAAATCAGGCTTTAAAAGCTCACGTTATAATGAAGAGAGATGTTGACTACGTTGAGAAAGACGGAGAAATCGTAATAGTTGACGAATTTACAGGACGTTTAATGTTTGGTAGAAGATACTCAGATGGTCTTCATCAGGCTATAGAAGCTAAAGAAGGATTAAAAGTTCAGAGAGAATCTAAAACTTTAGCGACAATAACATTCCAGAACTACTTCAGAATGTACAAAAAATTATCAGGAATGACTGGTACTGCTAAAACAGAAGAAGAAGAGTTCAAAGCAATATACAAAATGGACGTATTCCAGGTACCTACAAATAAACCAATGATAAGAGAAGATTTACCAGATACAGTTTACAAAAGTACAAGAGGTAAATTTAATGCTGTTGCAGATGATATAGTGGAAAGACATGCTAAAAAACAGCCAGTTCTAGTTGGTACTGTTTCAATAGAAAAATCTGAAATACTTTCAGATATATTAAGAAAAAGAGGAATAAAACACGAAGTTCTAAATGCAAAATACCATGAAAAAGAAGCTGAAATAATCGCCCAGGCTGGTAGATTAGGTGCTGTTACAATAGCAACTAATATGGCTGGTAGGGGTACAGATATACTTCTAGGTGGTAACCCTTCATTTATGGCTATAAAAGAAATGAAGAAAATGAACTTCACTGAAGAAACTATAAATAGAGTAAATGCTGCTAATGAAGTAGCTGGTGTTGAAGAAAATGAAGAATTAGATGCAGCTAGAAAAACATACCAGAAATTATACAAACAGTTTAAAGAACAGACTGATGCTGAACAGAAAGAAGTTCTTGCAGCTGGAGGACTTTGTATAATAGGTACAGAAAGACATGAATCAAGACGTATAGACAACCAGTTAAGAGGTCGTGCAGGTAGACAGGGTGACCCAGGTTCTTCAAGATTCTATATAGCACTTGACGACGATTTAATGAGATTATTCGGTTCTGATAGAATTCAGGGATTAGTAGATAAAATAGGATTAGAGGAAGATATGCCAATAGAACATAGAATGCTTACTAAATCTATAGAATCTGCTCAGAAAAAAGTCGAAGGTAAAAACTTCGGTATAAGAAAACATGTCCTAGAATACGATGATGTTATGAATAAACAGAGAGAAATCATATACAAAGAAAGAAGAAGAGTTCTTGCTGGAGAAAACTTACAGGAACAGATTCAGGATATGATTCACTCAATAGTTCAGAGCGGAGTAGAAGAGTACGATTTAGAAACTGGATTCAGTGCAGAAGGATTCAAAAAACATATGTACGCTAAATTTATGCCGGTTGGAAGCCTTGAAGATATAGACTTTGAAGGATTAAATTCTATAGAATTAACTGAAAAAGTTTACGAAAGAGCAAATCAGTTATACAATATAAAAGAAGAAAATATAGGTTCAGATAGAATGAGAGAAGTTGAAAGAATAGTACTTCTTCAGTCTGTTGATAATCATTGGATAGACCATATAGATGCTATGGATCAGTTACGTCAGGGTATAGGACTAAGAGCTTTAGGACAGCAGGACCCAGTTATAGCATACAAAATGGAAGGTTTCGACATGTTTGACGATATGAACAAACTTATAAGAGAAGATACAGTTAAGTTCTTATTCAATATAACTGTTGAAGTTCCAGCTGAAAGAAAAGCTGTAGTAGATGTAGATAAATTAGAATCTCCTGATACAGAAGGAACAGGTAAAAAACCAGTTGTAGCTGATAAAAAAGTAGGAAGAAATGATCCATGTCCTTGTGGAAGCGGTAAAAAATATAAAAACTGCTGTGGAAGATAATAAGATAAAGGCAATTTAGGAGGATAAAATGCTAAATGTGCAGGAATACAGACACGAATTAGATGCGATGTCTGAAAATATACAAGAATTGAGTGTTTCTCTTTGACATAGAAAGACTCAAAGAAAAGATAATAGAAAACGAGCAAGATATGGAAAGACAGGATTTTTGGGAAGATAATGAAAAGGCTCATAAAGTTCTTCAGGAAAACAAAAAACTTTGTGAGACTGTAGAAAAATTTGAGCAGCTTCAAAAAAATCTTGAAGATATAGAAGTATTAATCGAGCTTGGACTTGAAGAAGACGATTCAGAAGATATAGAGAAGGAAGTTTCTGATTCTATAAACAAATTAAAAGATGTTATAGATGAGATGACTATTCAGACACTTTTAAGTGGTGAATACGACAAGAACAACGCAATTGTGTCTATAAATGCCGGTACAGGAGGTCTAGATGCTCAGGATTGGGCTCAGATGCTTCTTAGAATGTATATAAGATGGGCAGAAGGTAGAGATTATAAGGTTAAACTCTTAGATTTAATCTCAGACCCAGAAGCCGGTATAAAAACAGCTGTAATGCTTATCCAGGGAGATAATGCCTATGGATATTTAAAGGGAGAAAAAGGAGTACATAGAATTGTAAGAATTTCTCCATTTGACCCTTCTGGAAAAAGACACACATCTTTTGCATCTGTTGATGTAATTCCAGAATTAGATGAAAATATAGAGGTAGAGATAAATCAGAGCGATTTAAAAATAGATACATATAGAGCATCTGGTGCAGGTGGTCAGCATGTAAATACTACAGACTCTGCTGTTAGAATAACTCATCTTCCAACGGGAATTACAGTTCAGTGTCAGAATGAAAGGTCTCAGCACCTTAATAGAGAAGTTGCGATGAGAATGCTTATGGCTAAGCTGATTGATATTAAGGAAATGGAACAGAAGGAAAAGATAGAAGATTTACAGGGCAAATACACTCAGATAACTTGGGGTAGCCAGATAAGATCATATGTTTTCCAGCCGTATAAAATGGTAAAAGACCATAGAACTAATACGGAAACTGGAAACGTTGATGCTGTGATGAATGGAAATATTGATATATTTATTAATTCGTATTTAACTCGGAAAAAATTAAATAAGTAAATTGGAAAGAAGGGAGTAGCTTGCCTACACTGGCGCCTATGAAGGCGATGGGTGTGTAGTGCAAGTCTACTCCCTTCTTTTGTTTTACAAGTTCTAATTTTTTATCGAGTTAAAAGACGAATTAAGTAAATGTATCCGAAGAGTGAGATGTTGGAGAAGTTTGTTTTTTGAAGTATAATATTAGTTATAGTAAATGATTTTAAGATGGGAGTGACCTAGGTGGATATTAATAATATTTTGAAGGAAGAGTTCAACCTAAAGGATTTTCAGGTTGTTAATACTATAGAGCTTATTGATGAGGGGAATACTATTCCGTTCATTGCTAGATATAGAAAGGAAAAGACTGGTGAGATGAGTGATACTGTTCTTAGACAGTTCCACGAAAAACTAGTTTATCTTAGAAATTTAGAGTCTAGAAAGGAAGATGTTATTAGACTTATTGACGAGCAGGGGAAATTGACTAAGGAGATTTCTAAGGCTGTTGAGAAGGCGAATACTCTTCAGGAAGTTGAGGATGTTTACGCACCATTTAAGAAGAAAAAGAGAACTAGAGCATCTATTGCCAAGGAAAAGGGCTTAGAAAAACCTGCACTTGAGATAATGTATGGTAAAACTGATGACGTAGATGGACTAGCTAGCAAGTATATAGACGAAGAAAAAGATTTAAAATCTGTAGAGGATGTTTTAAAAGGTGTTAATGATATAATAGCTGAGATTGTTTCAGATGATGCAGAAGTTAGAAAATATTTAAGAGAGAATGCAAGAAATAGAGGTAGAGTTGTATCTAAGGGAAGCTCTGATGAAAAGACAGTATATGAAATGTACTACGATTACTCAGAGCCAGTTAAATACATAGCACCACACAGAATACTTGCGGTAAATAGGGGAGAAAATGAAAAAATCTTAAAGGTTAAGATAGAGATAGACGACGAATATGTAAAAGGTTGGATAGAAAGAAGATATACTAAAAAATTATCTGGAAAATGTAGGGAAATAGTTGTTGAAGCTATAGAAGATGCGTATAAGAGACTTATTTTCCCTGCGATTGAAAGAGAAATAAGAAATGAGCTTACAGAAAAAGGTCAGGAAAGAGCAATAAGTGTATTCGGTAAGAACTTAAACAGCCTACTTCTTCAGCCACCTATACATGGTAAAAATGTTATGGGATTTGACCCTGGAATTAGAACCGGATGTAAGATTGCGGTAGTTGATAGAAATGGTAAATTCTTAGACTCAGCGGTTGTATTTGTTACAGGAAGTCAAGCTAAAAAATCTGAGGCAGAAAAGGAATTAATTGGATTAATTAAAAAACACGATATAGATATAATAGCTATCGGAAATGGTACAGCTTCTAGAGAATCTGAAGCATTTGTGGCGAAGATGATAAAAGATAATAATTTAGACGTTAAATACGTGATAGTAAGTGAAGCAGGGGCATCTGTATATTCCGCTTCAGAATTAGCAGCTAAAGAGCATCCAGACATCAACGTATCTATTAGAGGTGCAATTTCTATAGCTAGAAGAATTCAGGATCCTCTTGCAGAGCTTATAAAAATAGATCCAAAGAGCATAGGTGTAGGTCAGTATCAGCACGATGTTAATGGAAAAAGACTAGAAGAAGTATTAGATGGTGTTGTAGAGGATGCGGTAAATAGTGTAGGTGCGGACTTAAATACAGCATCTGCATCGCTTTTAGAACATGTTGCAGGAATTAGCTCAGCTGTAGCTAAAAATATCGTAGCATATAGAGAAGAAAATGGAGAATTCAAATCTAGAAGTGAAATTAAAAAAGTAAGCAAACTTGGTCCAAAAGCATTTACACAGTGTGCGGGATTTTTAAGAATTCCAGAAGCTAAAAATCCTCTTGATAATACAGGAGTTCATCCAGAAAGTTATGCTACTTGTGAAAAAATGCTAACTGTACTTGGATACTCTAAAGACGATATAAAAAATGGAAATTTAAAAGATATAGATGAAAAAGTTAAGGTTGTGGGATTAACTAAATTAGCAGAAGAACTTGAATCAGGTGTTCCTACAATAAAGGATATAATTGCAGAGATTAAAAGACCAGGTAGAGACCCTAGAGAAGATGGTATGAAGCCAATTCTTAGAACTGATGTGCTTAGCATGGATGATTTAAGAGATGGAATGGTGCTTAAAGGTACTGTTAGAAATGTTGTAGATTTTGGTGCATTTGTTGATATAGGTGTTAAAACTGATGGACTTGTTCACAAGAAAGAAATGGGTGTAAAGGTAAATGATCCTATGGAAGTTGTATCTGTTGGGGATATAATAGATGTTAAGGTTGTAAATGTTGACAAGGAAAAAAATAGAATAGCATTAAGTATGAATGTATAATTTTTTAGAAAAATATATAGAAAGAAAGTAATAAATGGCAGCTGAGATTTTTCTCAGCTGTTTTTTTATTGGATGTATAAAATTACCCGTTTTACTGATAGGTTCCTCTTTTATAAAATCATATATCAAGTATGTTTTTAAAAGCCCTTGTATATATATTGTGTATATTTGGAAAAAATATAAATAGACAGCAATATATAAAGAAAAGAGGGATGTTTATGGATATAAATTATATACTATCTTTAGAAGAAGGCTCTGTATTTGATAGGAAAAGTATTAAAATCAAGCCAAAGGAATTGGCAAAACATATAATAGCATTTGCAAATTCAGATGGTGGGATGATAGCTATAGGAATAACAGATAAGAATAGAATTATTGAGGGGATAGACTACTATGAAGAAAAAATAAATGAGATTTTAGAAGTCCCTTTTAGATACTGTTTCCCAAGTATAAGAGTAAAGTCTAAAAGGATAGAGTGTATTGATTCTGATGGCTTTGACAATCATATATTACTTATGGAGATAGAGTCTGACTCTGTTGTACATAAAAATCAGCAAGATGAGGTATTTATAAGAGTTGGGGATAAGTCTATAAAATTAAATTTTGAGGAAAGAATACAACTTATGTATGATAAAGGAGAGAGAAACTTTGAAGACACAGAGGTAGTTGATGCGACAATAGATGATATAGATATTCCTTTTTTAAGAGATTATATAAAAATAATAGGGTATTCAAAAGATGAAATAAGTTATCTAAAGGAAAATAAAGGATTTTTAAAAGAAAAGAATGGAAAAGATGTTTTAAGTACAGCAGCGATACTTTTATTTGGAAAAAGACCACAGGATTTTCTTCCTAGAGCTAGAGTCAGATTCATAAAATATGATGGAATAGAAGAAAAAACTGGAGCCGAGATGAATGTAGTTAAGGATATTGTATTTGAGGGGAAAATATATGATATGCTGAAGAGAACTATAGAATATATAGATTCTCAAATAAAAGAAAAGACTTTTTTAGAAAAAGACGGCAGATTTGTGACTGTTGAAGAATATCCTAAATTTGTAAGGCAAGAACTTGTGGTTAATGCTATAACTCATAGAGATTACAGTATTAGAGGAACAGAAATACAAATTAAAATGTTTGATGATAGGTTGGTTGTAGAGAGTCCTGGGAAATTACCCGGACTTGTTAAAAAGGATAATATGAGACACACTCATTTTTCTAGAAATCCAAAGATTGCAGAGTACTTAAAATATTTTGGCTATGTCAAGGAATATGGAGAGGGTGTGGATCGTATTTACAAAGAATTGAAGGAAGCTGGGTTTAAAGAAGTGGAGTATTATATGGATACATTCATATTAAAGGCAATTGTATTTAATAATAAAGTAGATTCATCAAAGCTGCAGTATATTATACAATCAGATGACACTTTGGGAAATAAAAAGGCTGTTTCAGATAATTTTAGTGACACTTTGGGAAATAAAAAGGTGGTTTTAGGTGATTTTAGTGACACTTTGGGAAATAAAAAGGCTGTTTCAGATGATTTTGGTGACACTTTGGGAAATAAAATTAATGCTTATAAATATACTAAATTAAGCAAAATAAGTATAGAAAGATTATTAGAAACAAAAAAATTTCCAAGAGAAGTAGTAGAAAATATTTTAAAAGTATATGATGAGGTAGAAACAAATCAGATTATAGGAAATTTAGAAGTTAGTAAAATACTAGGTAAGTCAAAATCGACAGCAATAAGAGTCATGAAAAAATTGAAAGAAATGGATGTAATAGTACAAGTTAATGGAAAAGGAAGAGGAAAATATAGATTCAAGTATGAGTCTGAAATTAAAAATAAAAAATAAACAGAAAAAGACTGCTAACAAAATAATGTAGCAGTCTTTTTATTTGATAACACTGAAAAATTCTAATATAATATATTATGAAACAGTATGCAATGATATATTGAAGTTGTATAATAGTATATCATCTCATAGAAAGGAAGATATATATGATTCTTATAAAAAACGGAAACATAAACACAGTAACAAATGGAGAAATAAAAGGAGACATCCTTATAAAAAATAAAAAAATAGAAAAAATTGCAGAGTCAATAGATACAACATGCCTTGAAGATGTTGAAGTAATTGATGCAGATGGATTAAATGTATTTCCAGGATTCATAGATGCTCACACACATCTTGGACTTTGGGAAGATGGTCTAGGATTTGAAGGAGCAGATGGAAATGAAGAAACAGATCCAATTACACCTAATCTAAACCCAATAGACGCTATAAATCCAATGGATCACACATTTAAAGAAGCATATGAAGGAGGAATCACATCTGTATGTGTAACTCCAGGAAGTGCAAATGTTATGGGAGGACAGTGTATAGCTATAAAGACATTTGGAAAGAGAATAGATAAAATGGTAATAAAAAATCCTGTAGCTGTAAAAATAGCATTTGGTGAAAATCCAAAAAGCTGCTATGGTCAGGAGGAAAAATCTCCTCAGACAAGAATGGCGATTGCAGCTACACTTAGAGAGAATTTTAGAAAGGCACAGGATTATCTTGAAGAGATGAGCTTTTACAGTGAAGCTGATGACAATGATATAGATAAGCCAGAGTACGACATGAAGCTTGAAAGCTTAATACCAGTACTTAGAAGAAGAATTCCTCTAAAAGCACATGCACATAGAGCAGATGATATATTCACAGCGATAAGAATAGCAAAGGAATTCGACTTAAAGCTAACTATAGACCACTGTACAGAAGGGCATTTAATAGTAGATGAGCTTCTTGAAGAAAATGGAGAATATCCAATAATAGTAGGTCCATCATTGACAGATAGATCTAAACCAGAGCTTAGAAATCTTTCTCTTGAAACAGCAGGTATCCTTTCAAATGCAGGTATAGAGGTATCTCTGATGACAGACCACCCTGTAATACCAGTTCAGCACCTTCCAATGTGTGCAGGAATGGCTATTAAAAATGGTATGAAAGAAGATGCAGCACTTAGAGCAATAACTATAAACCCAGCTAAAACACTTGGAATAGACAAAAAAGTTGGTTCTCTTGAAGAAGGTAAGGATGCGGATATAGTTTTATGGGAAGGTTCACCATTTGATTTAGGTGGAAAAGTTATGCTTACAGTGATAGACGGAAAAGTAGTTTATAAAAGATAATTTTTAATTTAGAATTATTGAAAATTCATAGAAAATAATATACAAGAAAAATATAAAAGACAAATTAAAAATACGGAGATAAATATGAAAAGAATTTTTTTAGAAGACGAAAATAAGACAAAGGAACTTGGTGAAAAACTAGGAAAATTAGTAGACGCAGGTTCAATTATTTGTCTAGTTGGAGATTTAGGAGCTGGAAAGACTACATTTACTCAGAGTTTTGCAAAATCTCTTGGAGTAGATGATTATATAACTAGCCCTACATTTACAATAGTGAACGAATATCAGGGTAGATTACCTCTATATCATTTTGACGTTTACAGAATAGGATGTAGCGAGGAAATGTACGATATAGGTTATGACGAATATATAAATTCAGATGGAGTTTGTATAATAGAATGGGCAAATTTAATAGAGGATATACTTCCAGATGAATATTTAAAAATAGATATGAAGTATAAAGAAATGGGTAGAGAGGTAACATTCGAGCCTGTTGGAGAAAAATACGAAAAAATGATTGAGGAGATGAATTTATAGATGAAAATTTTAGGAATGGATACATCTTCAAGAGCATGCAGTGTAGCTGTTGTAGAAGATGATTGTCTTATATGTGAATTTGTTATAAATAACAAAAAGACTCACTCACAGAAATTAATGCCTATGATAGAAACTATGCTTAATATGAGCGATTTAAGTATAGAGGATATGGATGCAATAGCAGTTTCTGTAGGGCCAGGATCTTTTACAGGTCTTAGAATAAGTATGGCTACAGCAAAGGCTATATCTCATGTAAATAATATTCCAATATTAGCTGTTAATGCGCTAGAGAGCTTAGCTGGAAATATGGACCTTTGTGATAAGAAAATATATCCAATACTAGATGCACAGAGAACACAGGTATATACAGCTAAATACGAGTACAAAAATGACGAGCTTGTAGAGCTTGAAGGAATGGATGTAAAAGAGATAGATGATTTAATAGAGATTATAAAAAATTCTGGAGAAGAGTGTATAGTTCTTGGAGAAGCTGTTTCAAAATACGAAGATAAGCTATCAGAAGTAGAAAATATACATATTCCAGCAGTTTCTCACAATGTAACTAAGGCAGCAAGTGTTTGTGCAGTTGCTTTAGCTAAGTACAAAAGAGGTGAGGGAGTTCACAGCTGCTACGATGTAAATCCAATATATATAAGAAAATCTCAGGCAGAAGTACAGTACGAAGAAAAAATGAAAAAATTAGAGGCTCAGAAAACAGCTGAAAATAAATAGAAATTTGAAGGAAAGAAGGAATTGAATTCTGTACAAGGATTCAAACAAAAGAGGGAAAATGGAAAATACAGAAAAACTTTCTGATGTAATAGTTAGAGAAATGACTATGGACGATGTGGATGGAGTTTTCGAAGTTGAAAAAAATTGCTTTGAAGATTTTTGGTCTAAGCAGTCATTTATAGACGAGGTTAAAAACAGCAATGCTAGATATTTAGTAGCAGAAAAGGATTCAAAAATAGTTGGATATATAGGAATCTGGCTTATAATCGACGAGGGACATATAACAAATGTTGCAGTTCACAGCGATTATAGAGGACTTAAAATAGGAAATGAGCTACTAAAAGATATGGTAAAACTTTGCAAAGAAAATAAAATAGTTGCTATGACTTTAGAGGTCAGAAGAAGCAATTTAGTGGCACAAAATCTGTACAAGAAATACGGATTTAAAATGGCTGGTGTTAGAAAAGAATATTATAGCGACAACAGAGAAGACGCGATAATAATGTGGAATCAGCTTTCGGAGGTGTAAAAAATGAGCGATATAATAACTTTAGCGATAGAAAGTAGCTGTGATGAAACAGCTGCATCTGTCCTTAAAAACGGGAGAGAAGTTCTTTCAAATATAATATCAACACAGATAGATATACATAAAAAATTTGGTGGAGTAGTTCCAGAAGTTGCTTCAAGAAAACATATAGAAAATATAGATATAGTTGTGCAGCAGGCACTAGATGAAGCAAATATAACTATGAATGATATAACTCATATAGCAGTTACTTACGGTCCAGGACTTGTGGGTGCGCTTTTAGTTGGGTTATCTTATGCAAAAGCTATGGCTTATGCGCTAGATATTCCTCTAGTTGGTGTAAATCATATAGAAGGACATTTAAGTGCTAACTACATAGCACATAAAGACTTAAAACCACCGTTTATAACACTTATAGTTTCTGGAGGACATACTCATCTAGTTGAGGTTAAAGACTACGGAAAATATGAAATATTAGGTAGAACAAGAGATGATGCATCTGGAGAAGCATTTGACAAAGTAGCAAGAGCTATGGGACTTGGATATCCAGGTGGACCAATAATAGATAAATTAGCAAAAGAAGGAAATAAAGACGCAATAGAATTCCCAAGAGCGTATATGGATGAAGGATACGATTTTAGCTTCAGTGGAATAAAATCAGCAGTATTAAACTACTTAAATGCCAAAAAAATGAAAAAAGAAGAAATAGTAGAAGCAGATGTTGCTGCATCTTTCCAGGACGCTGTAACAGATGTACTAGCAAACAAAGCCATAAAAGCAGCTAAAGAAAAAGGATACAGTATAGTGACTTTATCTGGTGGAGTTGCTTCAAACTCTGGACTAAGAGAAAAAATAGAAAAGCTAGGAAAAGAAAACGGAATAGAAGTAAAATATCCACCGCTAATACTTTGCACAGACAATGCTGCAATGATAGGATGCGCGGGATATTATAACTACATAAAAGGAAGAGTAGATGACATGAACTTAAATGCTGTTCCTAACCTACAGATAACAGATAAATAGGATTAAAAAACTGTAAACCGAATATGGAGTAGTATTTAAAAGTATCTGTTAAAGATTTTAAATTATAAAAAGGGTATCTGTATATCACGATGCAGCGACAATTCTGCAAGCGACTCGCAACTTATAAATGTGTTACATAAAAGTGCGAGTCGCTGAAGCCTGGAGCAAATGTGATATATGATACCCTTTTTCCGTATAATTTATAAATCTTTTACAATATTAACTGCCCACTTTTTACTCAATGCTCTCGGTACTCCAAATATAAATTTTATTATTTCTTCAACCGATGTACACCGTACAAGTAAATATATAGGTAGTCCCCATTTTGCAGCAAGGAATGTAAGTGGTACAGAACCAAGCCACATAGAGCCCATTTCGATGATAAGGGCCATTTTAGTATCCCCACCACTTCTAAGAATACCTATAATAATAAACGTATTAAAAGCTCTCAGAGCCATTACAATAGCCATTATAATAAATATCTTAGTTATATCCGGTGCAAGTGTCTCAGATACACTAAACACCTTTAAAAGCATAGGTATAGATATTATTAAAAGAATACCCATTAAAAAGCCAGTTACAGTAACTATAACTCCTAATTTTTTAGAATAATCTAAAGCTCTGTCAATATGGTCAGAACCAAGTTCATTTCCAAGCATTATAGATGATCCCGTAGCGATACACATAGCAGTAATAATAAAGAAGTTGCTAGTTGTTGTCGCTATCTGGCTTGCAGCTATTGCAGATGTACCTGCCATAGCATAGGCTACAGAATAGCAAACTGTAGCTACAGCCCAGAAAGACTCATTTAAAAATATTGGAAAACTTTTAGAACCATAGGCAACTAAAAAATCTTTTTCAAACATTCCAAAATGATGAATATTAAATCTAAGCATATAATCTTTTTTGTATAGATATACATACCAAACCATTATAATTGATTCCATTAGTCTAGCGATTAAAGTAGCTAGAGCAGCACCTTCAACTCCCATTCTAGGGAATCCTAATTTACCAAAGATAAGTACATAGTTTAAACAAACATTTACAACAATTGCAATTGCACTACATTTCATACCTATATTTGGATTTTTTATACTACGAGAGCATACCCCAAACCCCATACTTATAGCGGTTAAAGGGTAGCTAATTACTACTATTTTAAAATAATTTCTACATAAAGATACAACCTCAGGGTCGTATGAAAATATGTGTATTATGCTTTCTGGCGAAACAAAAGCTATTATTACAAAAGGAAGACTCATAACTAAACCAAGCAGTATACTAAGTGCAGTGACTTTTTTGATATTAGTTATATCATTTTTTCCGAAAAACTGTGATATAAACAGTCCAGATCCTCCTAAAACACCAGCAAGACACATATTAAATATAAAGAAGAACTGGTTTGCAACACCTACAGATGCTACAGAAACTTCACCCAAGCTACTAATCATAACAGTATCTATAACATTTACCGAAGATGAGATAAGGTTTTGTATTATTATAGGTATGCATAAAGATAAAAGAATACTGAAAAATCTCTTATTATAATCATCAAATGCAAATAGTTTGTTCAATAATTTACTCCATTATCTGTTCCCATTTTTCATAAAGAGAGGCTAATTTATCCTCTAATTCTGATTTTTCTAGGTTTACTTCTTTTGATTTTTCTGGATTTGAATAAATTTCTTCCTGGCAAAGCATCATATCAAGACCTGCAATTTTCTTTTCAGTCTGTTCGATATCGTCTTCTAATTTTTTAATTTTATTTTTGCTCCGTCTTTCGATTTCCCTCTGTTCTTTTTCTTTTCTTTTTTCCTCTTTTAACTGAGTTTTTGTTTTAGTCTCAGTATTTTCCTCTTTGTTCATCTCACTTAGCTGTCTTTTCTTTTCAATATAATAGTCGTAATTTCCAAGGTATTCAGTTACACCATTTTCGCCAAGCACTAATATTTTATCCACTACTTTATTTAGGAAATATCTATCGTGTGAGATAGTAAATATAGTTCCTGTGTAGTTTACAAGAGCTTCCTCTAATACTTCTTTTGAATCTATGTCTAAGTGGTTTGTAGGTTCGTCAAGAAGTAGGAAGTTAGACTGAGATAATATAAGTTTAAGAATTGCAACCCTTGCTCTTTCGCCCCCACTTAGAGAAGATATTCTTTTGAATACGTCCTCATTTTCAAATAGGAAAGCACCAAGCATATTTCTAACCTCTGTCTGAGTAAGATGAGGGTTTGCATCCCAAATCTCGTCAATTACAGTATTATCAAGGTTTAAAGTCTTCTGCTCCTGATGGAAATACGCAGTGTTTACATTTGTACCAAATTTAACTTCACCTTGCATAGGCTCTAATTCATTCATTATTATCTTGAATAATGTAGATTTACCGGCACCATTTGGTCCTATAAGTGCGACTTTTTCTCCTCTATATATATCAAGGTTTAAATCTTTAAATAGAACCTTATCTGGGAAGCTCATTTCCACATCTCTTACTGCTAAAACGTCGTTTCCACTTTCAACTGCTGGTATAAATTTAATTTTTGCTCTTTTTCTTTCTCCATCTGGCTTATCAAGCACTTCTATTTTAGAAAGAGCTTTTTCTTTACTTCTAGCTCTTTTTAAATGTTTTTCTCTACCGTAAGCCTTTAGTCTTTCAATAGACTCTTCCTGTTTTTTTATTTCTTTTTGTTGATCTTCATAAGTTTTTCTCTCTATTTCCTTGTCGATAGCAGATTTTTCTACATAATAAGAATAGTTTCCATTATAAGCTTTTAACTTCTTATTATGTATCTCAAATATTCTGTTTACAGATTGATCTAAGAAATATCTGTCGTGGGAAATAAGGATTACAGTCCCTTTGTACTGTTTAAGGAACAGTTCTAACCATTCAAGAGCATCAGAATCAAGATGGTTTGTAGGTTCGTCCAGTAGAAGAAGAGTAGGTTTTTTAAGTAGCAGCTTAGCTAAAAGAACTCTAGTCTTTTCTCCTCCTGAAAGAATTTTGATTGGTTTTTCTAGCTCATCATCGTTAAAACCTAGACCTTTTAAAACTCCTTTTGCCTCAGATTTATATCCGTAGCCGTTTGAGTTTTGGAAAAGTTCTAGTTTATGTGAATAATTATCCATAAGTTTTTGTAAATCTGGAGAGTTAGTTTCTGAACTTTTGTCAGAAATCTCACATTCCATTTTTCTAAGATCCTCTTCCATTTTTATGAGGTCGCTAAAAACTTCTAAAACCTCTGTAAAAATAGTATTGTCTGAGTAGAAGTTCGTATTCTGCTCTAAATAACCGATTTCACAATCTTTAGATGTATAAATTTCTCCGCTGTCATATCCGTAAATTCCAGAAATTATCTTAAAAAGAGTTGTTTTTCCAGTTCCATTTACGCCTATAACGCCGATTTTATCGCCCTCATTAACAGTAAAACTTATGTTTTCGAGTATTGATTCGACACCAAAACTCTTAGTTAAGTTATTACATGATAAAATAATCATAAATTTCTACCTCCTCAAGCTACCTAAAATTATAATGTTTTGATATAATATATTCAAGGCTATATGTATGGTTTTAGAAAAAAGTATGTTATATAATAAACCATGATGGATTATAATAGAGTTAGGGGGTGCTAATTTAAATGGGAAATAAAAATATTTCTATGGCGGTTATAAGAAGACTACCTAAATACTACAGATACTTAGGTGAGCTTCTAGACAATGATGTTCAGAGAATATCATCAAAAGAATTAAGTGAAATAATAGGTTTCACAGCTTCTCAGATAAGACAGGATTTAAACAACTTTGGAGGATTCGGACAGCAGGGGTACGGATATAATGTAGAGGCTCTACACAAAGAAATAGGAAAAATATTAGGTCTTGATAGACCATATAATGCTGTTCTTATAGGTGTAGGGAATCTAGGTCAGGCTATAACAAACTATTCAGGATTTAGAAATTCAGGATTTGAAATAAAAGCTTTATTTGATGCAAATCCAAGAATGATAGGTCTAAAAATAAGAGAGCTTGAAATATTAGACTCTGATGTTATAGAAGACTACATAAAAGAACACGAAATAGATATAGCAATAGTATGTATACCTAAAAATGGAGCTCAGGAACTAATAAACAGAATAGTCGGAGCTGGAATAAAAGGTATATGGAACTTTGCTCCAATAGATCCAGAAGTTCCAAAAGGAATAATTGTCGAAAATGTTAACTTAACTGAAAGTCTATTCACTCTTTCTTACTTAATGAAAGAAAACAACGAATTAAAGAAATAAGTTATATTTTAGAAAAAGAATCTTAATGTTTTGAGTTATTTGGATTAAATTTGTTATATTTTAATTGATTAAATTTGTAAAAATTAAAAATTGAGAAATAAAAAAGACTGATTTGAAAAAATCAGTCTTTTTGTTTACTAAAAATTATTCAGCCTGAGGAGCTCCTACTGGACAAGCTTCAGCACATGCACCACATTCAACACATGCATCTGCATCTATTACGTACATGCTATCTCCTTCAGATATTGCTCCAACTGGACATTCAGCTGCACAAGCACCACAGCTAACGCAAGCATCAGTTATTTTGTATGCCATTTTAGTTTCCTCCTAATATTATAAAATTTATTTAAGTACATTATAACAAAAAAGTTCTGCTATAACAATTAAATTAATTGATGAAAGGCAAATATTTTTGTATCATATAACTTAAACATAGAAACTTCAACACTTCTAGAAAGTTGAAAAAATTTGTTGGAGAATAATGATTCTTTTTTGCAGTATAAATTATAATGAAATTTTATCTTAATTTTATATTTTCATTATTAAAAAAATATGTTAAAAAAATTTTAATTTTAAAGAATAGAGAAAAGAGGTGAAAAGGTCGCATTTTTTGTCGGAAAATATTTTCTTTTGAAATAATGTGTACTAAATATATCAAATAGTATATATTAATGGTGTTTAAATAGAGTTATTTATAACTTAATTTATAAAAATAGAATACAATATGAAAACGATATCAAATAAAGCGGCTATACTTTTGAAAATATATGTATTAATAGGAAAAAGTGGAACGGGAAAAAGCTATAAATCTTTAGAATTAGCTTGTGAAAATAATATAGATTATATTGTGGATGACGGCCTACTTATATATAAGGGTCAAATCGTTGCTGGAGTGTCTGCAAAGCAGTCTCAGACTAAGATGGAGGCAGTAAGAAGAGCTATTTTTTCTGATATAAATCATAGAAAATCTGTTAAGAAAAAGATTAACGATTTAGACATAGATAGTATACTAATTTTAGGTACTTCTTTAAAGATGGTGAAGCAAATTTGCTCAGCTTTAGAATTAGGTGAAATAGATGAGATTATAGATATAAACGATATAAGTACAGAAGATGATATAAGAAAAGCAATAGAGTCTAGGAAAAAGGGGAATCATATAATACCAGTTCCAACTGTAGAGATTAAAAAAAGGATAAACGGTCTTAGAATAAATCCTCTAAGGAGATTTTTTATGACATCGGATAAAGAAACTAAAATCCTTGAAAAAACTGTAATTAGACCGGCATTTAGCTATATGGGTAAGTTCTACATAGCTCCCGAAGTGCTGAATCAAATTATAAAATATACTGTATCAAAAAATACACATATATCTAGAATAAATAGAATAAGTGTAGACAATTCAGATGGAAAAATAGAAATAAAATTGAATGTAAATATAAGAAATTTGGATGCTTTTGGAACCCTAAAAAACATACAACATAATATAAAAAGAAATGTAGAGAATATGACATTAATTAATGTTAATAAAATTGATATTTATATTAATAAAATAAAAGATAAATAGTGTTGTAGTAATATATCAAAATAATTTGAAAATTATTGTAAAAATGTTGTACTATTTTATAAAAAGTATGTTATAATCAAAATGTAGACGCGGGAAAATGATTTTTCAAGCGTGAAAGTTTATATGAATAATTATTATATTAGAGTATTTAAGGGGGCTTACACAATGTCAGGAAATGTTTTTGAAAACGCACAGGCACAGGTAAAAAAAGCATGCGATAAATTAGGAATGGAACCTAATGTTTACGAATTATTAAAAGAACCTCAGAGAGTAATAGAAGTAAACATACCAGTAAAAATGGACGACGGATCTATAAAAGTATTCAAAGGATTTAGATCTCAGCACAATGATGCAGTTGGACCAACAAAAGGTGGAGTTAGATTCCATCCAAACGTTTCATTAGAAGAAGTTAAAGCTTTATCTATATGGATGACTTTCAAATGTTCAGTAACAGGTATACCTTACGGTGGTGGTAAAGGGGGAATAATAGTTGACCCTAGCCAGTTATCTCAGGGAGAACTTGAAAGATTATCAAGAGGATATATAGACGGAATATACAAATTAATAGGTGAAAAAGTAGACGTACCAGCTCCAGACGTTAACACTAACGGACAGATAATGTCTTGGATGGTTGATGAATACAACAAATTAACTGGATCAAGCAACATAGGTGTTATAACTGGTAAACCAGTTGCATTCGGTGGATCATTAGGAAGAAATGAAGCTACTGGATTCGGTGTTGCAGTAACAGTTAGAGAAGCAGCTAAAAAATTAGGAATACCTATGGAAACAGCTAAAATAGCAGTTCAGGGATTCGGTAACGTTGGTGCTTTCACTGTTAAAAATATACAGAAATTAGGCGGAACTGTTGTAGCTATGGCTGAATGGTGCCCTAAACATGGTACTTATGTAATATACAAAGAAGACGGTTTAGATTTCCAGGCTATGTGGGATCACAGAGCAGCTAACGGAGATTTATATGACTTCCCAGGTGCAAAAGTTATATCTTTAGAAGAATTCTGGGCATTAAACGTTGACATAATAGTACCAGCAGCTCTTGAAAATGCTATAACTGCAGACGTTGCTAAAACTATAAACGCTAAATTAATATGTGAAGCAGCTAACGGACCAACTACTCCAGAAGCTGACGAAGTATTAGCAGAAAAAGGAATAACTTTAACTCCAGACATATTAACTAATGCTGGTGGTGTTACAGTTTCTTACTTCGAATGGGTACAGAACTTATACGGATACTACTGGTCAGAAGCTGACGTAGAAGCTAAAGAAGAAGAAGCTATGGTTAAAGCTTTCGAATCTCTATGGAAAATAAAAGAAGAATACAACGTAACAATGAGAGAATCTGCTTACATGCACTCAGTTAAAAAAGTAGCTGAAGCTATGAAATTAAGAGGATGGTACTAAGATTTAACTCAACAGTACAGTTGTAAATACTAAATGAATTCAATGGGAGATATCATATTTGATTATGGTATCTCCTTTTTATTTTTCATTGAAATAACTACCATTGAAAGGTAACATAATTATTTACATTATAAATCCGAGAAGGTATAATATATTGTATATGTACTAAAAATAGAAATTAATACAAAATTATTTTGACATGTATTAAAATATAAAAAATTAACGATAATATAGTTAGAACGATATAAATATATAAAACTTTAAGGAGGGTTAGATTTGGATAAGAAAAAATTACTTTCATTAGTTGTATCTTTTGCTATGGTTGCGACAGGAACTGTATTAGCAAGTGCAGACGAAATAGACGATATAAATGCTGTACCAGATACAGAAACGGGTATAACAATAGATGAATATAAAGAATCTCCATATAAAGTGGCTACTGTAAAGGATGGAAAATCAGTAAACGTAAGAGTTGACGGAAATACAAAAAGAGTAGCTGGTGAAGGAGAACAGTTCAAAGTTAAAGGAATTCAGGGAGAATGGGTTAACGTTGAAGATGGAGAAGATGATGCATGGATAGCTTCAGAATATGTAGCTATATCAGAAGGTGTTGCATTTACTACAGCATCGACATTAAACCTTAGAGCAGCTGACAATACATCATCAGAGGTATTAGAAGAATTAGATAAAGGAAGTGCGCTAGTAGTTGTTAAACAGGAAGGCGATTGGATACAGGTTAGAAATCAGGGTAAAGAAGGATATGTTCACGCTGATTATGTAACAGATGAGGCTCCTGTAATACCAACAGTAGACATAGAAGGAAATCTTATAGATGTACCTTCTGTAGATAGTTACAGTGCTCAGGCCGTATTAAACTTAGCATACTCTAAAAAAGGAAGTCCATATCTTTGGGGAGCAACAGGTCCAGATAAATTTGACTGTTCAGGATTTGTACAGTATGTATACAGTAATTCTGTAGGGGTATCTCTACCAAGAGTATCTTCTGACCAGGCAAATGTTGGAACAGAAATAACTAAAGATCAGCTTCAGCCAGGTGATTTAGTATTCTTCACAACAGATGGAAGTGGTGGGGTAAGCCACGTTGGAATATATGTAGGTAATGGATGTATGATACACTCTCCTCACAGTGGAGATGTAGTAAAAGTAAGCGACATAACATCTGACTACTATGCAAGCCATTTTGTAACAGCAAGAAGAGTATTATAATAAAATTTAAATGATATAAACGAGTCATCTTGTAAATTTACAGGATGGCTCTTTTTTATTGTATTATTTTTAGCGACAATGCGACTCGATTACCTGGAGTGAAAATAATACAATCATCTTTCTTGTAATTATGCTAAAATATAATTAATATAAGTTGACATTAGATAGGTAAAGGTGATAAGCTACTAATAGCTTTAAATTCGGTTCAGTGAGACCGAGAAGGAGGAATTTAAAAATGTTAAAATCAAGAAATCTAATACAGCCAGAAGATTTTACTGTTGAAGAAATAGATGAGGTTCTAGCTCTTGGACAGAGAATAATGAAAAATCCAGAAAAATACATACACGTATGTGATGGGAAACTTTTGGCTACTCTATTCTATGAACCATCAACAAGAACAAGACTAAGCTTTGAATCAGCTATGAACAGACTTGGCGGACGTATAGTAGGATTCTCAGATCCTAAAGCGTCATCTACAGCTAAAGGGGAAACTCTTCAGGATACAATGAGAATAGTATCTAACTATGTAGATATAATAGCTATGAGACATCCTGTAGCAGGTGCAGCAGCTGAGGCAGTAGAAGCATGTAGTGTTCCTTTCATAAATGCTGGAGACGGTGGAAACCAGCATCCAACTCAGACTCTTACAGACTTACTAACAATAAAAACTTTAAAAGGAAATCTTAGCGGCCACACAGTAGGACTTTGTGGTGATTTAAAATACGGAAGAACAGTACATTCTTTAGTAAAAGCAATGTCTAGATATCCAGATACAAAATTCGTATTTATAGCTCCAGATGAATTAAAAATGCCAGATAGTGTTAAAGAAGCTATAAAAGGACACGAATTTGTAGAAACTAACGATTTAGAATCAGCTATACCTGGCCTTGACATACTTTACATGACTAGAGTTCAGAGAGAAAGATTTGATGATATAGAAGAATACGAAAGATTAAAAGATACATATATACTAAACAAAGAAAAATTAACTGATGCAAAAGAAGATATGCTAATACTTCACCCACTACCAAGAGTGAACGAAATATCAACTGATGTTGACGATGATAAGAGAGCTGTTTACTTTGAACAGGCAAAATTCGGAATGTATGTAAGAATGGCTCTAATAATGAAACTTTTAGGAATAAAAGACCCAGAATAAACCATCAAAACTAATGCGAAGGAGAATATAAATGTACAAAATAATAGAAAACAGTTATATCGGCGAAGATATGTACAGAATGAAAGTCGCAGGAAAATTTGAAGGAAAAATGGGACAGTTCTATATGCTAAGAGCTTGGGACAAATACCCTGTACTTTCAAGACCGATAAGTATACACGACATAGATGAAGAAGGAATAACATTCCTTTATAAAGTAGTTGGAGAAGGAACAGAAATATTTGCTAAAATTGTTCCAGGAGATGAGATAAAACTTCAGGGACCATATGGAAATGGATACGAAAAAGTAGAAGGAAAAGTAGCTTTAGTTGGTGGAGGAATAGGTGTAGCACCTCTTTATTTAGTAGCTAAAACTATACCTGGATGTGATGCATATCTTGGATTTAGAGAAGAAGCGATATTAGTAGACGAATACAAAGAATTCTGTAATGAAGTTAAAACAACTACAGGAAATACATTCATAACAGATATATTAAACGTAGAAGATTACGACTACATACTATCTTGTGGTCCAACACCAATGATGGAAAAATTAGTTAAAATGTGCGAAGGTACAAACACAAGAATAATGATATCTCTTGAAAACCACATGGCTTGTGGAGTAGGTGCATGTCTAGTATGTACTTGTAAAACAAAATTCGGAAACAAAAAGACTTGTAAAGATGGTCCAGTGTTCTGGGGAGAGGATGTGATTTTCTAATGGCAGATTTAAGAGTAAAATTTGGAAAAATAGAATTTAAAAATCCTATAGTAATGGCCTCAGGAACATTTGGATTTGGTAAAGAATACGATGAATACTACGATATAAATGAACTAGGTGGAGTGAGCAGCAAAGGTCTTACTTTAAATGCAAAACCAGGAAACAACGGTTTAAGAATACACGAAACTCCATCTGGAATAATGAACAGTGTTGGTCTTGAAAACCCAGGAGTACAGGGATTCATAGATCACGAAATGCCTTTCTTCGGAAACCTAAACTGTGTTAGAATAGCTAACGTTGGTGGAGGATGCCTAGAAGACTACGTAAAAGGTGTTGAACTTTTAAATGACCAGGATATAGATATGGTAGAACTTAACATATCTTGTCCTAACGTAAAAGCAGGGGGAATGGCTTTCGGAATAAAAAATGAAGTAGCTAGAGAAGTTGTAAGAGAAGTTAGAAAAGTTTGTAAGCACCCTCTAGTTGTAAAACTATCTCCAAACGCAGAAGATATAGTTGGAATGGCAAAAGTTTGTGAAGAAGAAGGAGCAGATGGTGTATCTTTAGTAAATACATTTAAAGCCCTTGCAATAGACATAAGAAGAAGAAAACCAGTATTTGAAAATGTAACAGCTGGACTTTCTGGACCTGCTATAAAACCTATAGCTCTTAGAATGGTATATGAAGTAAGTAAAGCCGTAAACATACCAGTAATAGGAATAGGTGGAATATCTACTGCAGAAGATGTTATAGAATTTATAATGGCTGGAGCTACTGTAGTTCAGGTTGGAACTGCAAACTTTATGGACCCAGAAATAGGAACAAAAATAATAAAAGACCTTAATGATTTTATGGATAGAGAAGGAATAAAATCTCTTGATGAAATAAGAGGTATAATATAATAGATTAAAAAAATTATATTATAGTGTTCAAAAAATAGGAGTGTAATCTAAATGGATAAATTTTTAGAGTACAGACATCAAATAACTGCTGCATTTTGGGGAGTAATACTCTTAATAATGTTATATCTTTACAAGTTTAAAGGAATAAATATACATCCAGTATTGTTTTTAATTATAGCAATATTGATGTTTACATCTCTAAAATATGCAAAAATAGTAAAAGAACATGAGCAGGAACAAAAAGAAAATAATAAGAAACAAGATAAAATAGACTAAAAGAAAAAGGTCATCTCAAAAGAGATGGCCTTTTTTATTGCAACAGTATATCGAATTAATTCGACAAATAAATGGTCGTATAACTAGATTAGAACTATTTAGAATTATTAAATTTGAGCATCACTATTTTTTATTTCATCTAAAAATAATGAAACTGATCTCTTTGGTTTGAAATTTTTCTGAGAAATAGAATAGAAAGTTCTAGAAAATTCGTTGTCTATATCCATACAGAATATTTCATTAGAATCTTCAAACTGCTCACAAGCGGAACCAGATAGTATAGAAATACCCATTCCATTTTTTACAGCTTCCTTTATTGAATAACTACTTCCCATAATGAAAACAGATTTGGGGATTATCTGTTTCTTGTTTAGAAAATACTCTGTTAAAAATCTTGTTCCAGATCCTTTTTCCCTTAAAATCCAATTCTGTCCACTTAGATTCTCATAAGAATGGATATTAGAAATATAAGTTTTATAATCGTAAGGGAAAATTAACTTCATATTTTCTTTAAAGCATTCCTGTTGTTCAAAATCATCAGACATAATCTTTCTGTCTATAATACCTATATCTGCATCTAAATTAACTAAATCTTTTTTTACATCATCAAAGCTTTTTATAGATAGTTCTATATTTATATTTGGATATTTCTTTGAAAACTCAGCTATATATTTTGGAAGAATATAATTAGCAGCTGAAGGAACAGCTGAAATTTTAATATCTCCAACAATATATTCCGTATCAATTTTAACTTCTAACTTAGCAGCTTCAATTATACTTACTACTTCTTTAGCTCTTTTGTAAAGTAAATAACCCTGTTCAGTTATTTTTATAGATTTTTGTCTAACAGACCTATCTATAAGTTTTTCTCCAAAATAGTTTTCTAAATTTTTGATGTGTACACTAACACTTGGTTGTGAAAGACTTAGGTACTCTGCAGCTTTGGTAAAATTCTTAATTTCAACAACAGCGATAAATGTTTTTAATTCCTCTAACAAATTTCTCGCCCCCCTTCTAAATAGTTAAAATTAGAAATTCTAGTATATTATAACATATTAAGCAATATAGAAATTAATTTACTAATTACAAAAAATGTATAATAATATTTATATATAGTAAATTTATTATAGCATATAAGGTAGATAAAAATACGATAAACAAAAATATAACTTTTTAATAATAATTTGATAGGGTATTATATTATTAAGTATGCAAATTTTAGATATAAAATTATAATTATGAAATTTATTGAAGAGGTGCAAAATGAACATTATAGAAAAAGAAAACGGAATAATATTAGAAGACGTAGCAGACTTTGATCCAAAGCATATATTTGAATGTGGCCAGTGCTTTAGATGGAGAGCAGAAGAAGATGGATCATACACAGGTGTTGCTATGGGAAAAGTAATAAATGTAAAAAGAGAAGAAAACAATGTAATAATAGATAACACTACAAAAGAAGACTACGAAAACATATGGCGTGACTACTTCGATATGGACACAGACTATGGAAAAATAAAAAGTACTCTTAAAGAATTCGATGAATACTTAGACAAAGCAGTAGACTTTGGATGGGGAATAAGAATACTTAGACAAGACAGTTGGGAGATGTTAATTTCATTTATAATATCTTCAAACAACAGAATACCAATGATACAGAGAGCAATAGAAAACCTATCTGAAAGATATGGAAAAATGATAGGAGAGTATAGAGGTAAGAAATACTATGCATTCCCTACACCAGAAGAATTAAATAAAGCTACACAAGAAGAAATAAGAGAATGTAAAACTGGATTTAGAGATAAATACATAAAAAGTACATGCGAGTCGGTTGTAAAACTTGGACTAGATGTTAAAGACTTTAGAAAACTTAGCACAGAAGATTGCTGCAAAGAACTTAAAAAATTTAATGGGGTTGGACCAAAAGTTTGCGACTGCATAGCATTATTTGGTATGCAGAAGATAGACACATTCCCAGTCGATGTTTGGGTAAAGAGAGTAATGCAGGAATTCTACATTGAAGAAGATATGAGTTTACCTAAGATGAGAAAGTTTGCCCTTGAAAAATTTGGCGATATAGCAGGATATGCACAGCAGTATTTATTCTATTATGCTAGAGAATTAGGCATAGGAAAATAGGATTAAAAACAATTATTAATAGATATATAACATAGTCAAAAATTTCTGTAGAAAGTATTGAAAAATGAAAATAAAAGGTATATTATAATAATTGTTAGCACTCATAGTCTTAGAGTGCTAAACAAAAAATAAGCGATTAAACTTATAAATTGATATATAAATAGGAGGCGCTAGGTAATGAAAATAAGACCATTAGCAGACAGAGTAGTAATAAAAAGAGCAGAGGCAGAAGAAAAAACTGCAAGCGGAATAATACTTGCAGGTGCAGCAAAAGAACAGCCTCAGATAGCTGAAGTAATAGAAGTTGGACCAGGTGGAATAGTAGATGGTAAAGAAATAAAAATGGAGCTTAAAAAAGGTGATAAGGTTATATATTCTAAATACGCTGGAACAGAAGTTAAAGTTGAAGGCGAAGAATACATAATAATAAAAGAAGCAGATATATTAGCAGTATTAGAATAATAAAAAGAATAGAAGTATAGTCAAAAGATTTCAGTATAAGTTTTGTTTTAGTTTGGGGAGGTAGTTAAAATGGCAAAAGAAATAAAATTCTCAGAAGATACAAGAAAAGCATTAGCAGCAGGAGTAAATAAATTAGCTGATACAGTTAAGGTTACAATGGGACCAAAAGGAAGAAACGTAATACTTGATAAAAAATTTGGTACTCCACTTATAACTAATGACGGTGTAACAATAGCAAAAGAAATAGAACTTGAAGATAGATTTGAAAATATGGGAGCACAGTTGGTTAAAGAAGTTGCAGTAAAAACTAACGATATAGCAGGGGATGGTACTACAACAGCTACAGTACTTGCTCAGGCAATAATAAGAGAAGGTTTAAAAAACGTAACAGCTGGATCTAACCCAGTTCTTTTAAGAAAAGGTATACAGAAAGCTGTTGAAGTAGCAGTGGAACAGTTAAAAGCTCATTCAAAAGATATATCTACTAAAGAAGAAATATCTCAGGTTGCATCAGTTTCTTCAGGAGATGAAGAAGTTGGTAAATTATTAGCTGAAGCTATGGAAATAGTTGGTAAAGACGGTGTTATAACTGTTGAAGAATCAAAAACTATGCACACTGAATTAGATGCTGTTGAAGGTATGCAATTTGATAGAGGATTTGTATCAGCTTACATGGTAACAGATGTAGATAAAATGGAAGCTGTTTTAGACAATCCATACATATTAATAACAGATAAGAAAATATCTAACATACAGGAAATATTACCTATACTTGAACAGATAGTTCAGCAGGGAAGAAAATTATTAATAATAGCCGACGATGTAGAAGGTGAAGCATTATCTACATTAGTAGTTAATAAATTAAGAGGAACATTTGATGTTGTAGCTGTTAAAGCTCCAGGATTTGGCGATAGAAGAAAAGATATGCTAGGAGATATAGCTACATTAACAGGTGCTCAGGTAATATCTGATGAATTAGGATACGATTTAAAAGATACTGAACTTTATATGCTTGGTAATGCAGCATCAGTTAAAGTTACAAAAGAAGCTACTACAATAGTAGGTGGTGCTGGATTTAAAGAAGCAATAGACGAAAGAATAAATCAGATAAGACACCAGATAGACCAGACAACTTCTGATTTTGATAGAGAAAAACTTCAGGAAAGATTAGCAAAACTTGCCGGTGGTGTAGCAGTTGTCAGAGTTGGTGCTGCTACAGAAGTTGAAATGAAAGAAAAGAAATTAAGAATAGAAGATGCTTTAAATGCTACAAAAGCAGCTGTTGAAGAAGGTATAGTAGCTGGTGGTGGTACAGCACTTGTAAGCGTAATACCAGCAGTAGAAGAGCTTGTTAACTCATTAGATGGTGAAGAAAAACTAGGTGCTAACATAATAAGAAAAGCTCTTGAAGAACCATTAAGACAGATAGCTATAAATGCAGGTCTTGAAGGTGCAGTTATAGTTAAAAATGTAATGGATGCAGACCTTCATGTAGGATTTGATGCATTAAACGAAGAATATGTAAATATGATAGAAGCTGGTATAGTTGACCCTACTAAAGTTAGTAGAACAGCTTTACAGAACGCTGCATCAATAGCAGGTGTATTCTTAACAACAGAAGCAGCTGTTGCAGATATACCAGAAAAAGAAGCAGATTCTATGGCAGGTGGAATGCCAGGAATGATGTAGTAAAAATATTTAAATATAAAAAACATTATAGTGTAAAATAAAATCTGTTTATCCTCCATTTAGCTGGGTAATATACTAGTATGAGTATATTGCATTTGATTGTACGAATTAATCAAATAGCTTGAATGGAGGATTTTTATTATGGAAAAGAAATTTATAAACACATCATTTTTATATGCAATACTTGCTATGATAGGAGGAGTATTCTACAGAGAGTTTGCAAAGTTTAATCAATTTGTTGGTGTAACAACGCTTGGAAAAGTACATGTACATTTATTTGTGCTTGGTATGATATTCTTCTTAGTGGTTGCACTTTTAGAAAAACAGTATAAAATTTCAGAAGATAAAAGAATAAATAAATTCTTTATTATATACAACGTGGGCTTAATAGGAATGGTAATTATGCTTTTAGTTAGAGGGATAACACAGGTTAAGTATATGGCTCTTACTACAGCGATGAACGCATCTATTTCTGGAATCGCAGGACTTGCTCATATAGTTATGGCAATAGGAATAATACTTTTCTTTATGATTCTTAGAAAAGCAGCAGATGCAAAATAGTAAAAATTAAAAATGTTTATAAAAGATATTGGTCGATTTTATATTTAACAACTTAAAATTTGATTGATATCTTTTTTTATGAATAAAATATGAATTATTTATGAAATAAAGTTAAAAGATATAAGTACATAGGTTGACAATTTAATGATAAATCTTTTAATTGTTGGTAAATTAAAGTATAATAGATATATTATAATAGTTAACTATGCAAAAAAATAAAAATTTATATAAAGAAGGAGAGAAAATTGATGAAACATGAATTAGTGCTAGTCATAGACTTCGGTGGTCAGTACAACCAGCTGATAGCTAGAAGAGTAAGAGATAACAACGTGTACTGTGAAATACTTCCATGCACAACTGATATCGAAAAAATAAAAGCTAAAAACCCAATAGGGATAATATTCACAGGTGGACCTAACAGTGCATACTTACCAGATTCACCAACTATATCTACTGAAATATTTGAATTAGGTGTACCAGTTTTAGGTATATGCTACGGAGATCAGTTAATAGCACATCTTTTAGGCGGAAAAGTTGAAAAAGGTGGAAAACAGCAGAAAGAATACGGAAAAACAGAAATAACTTACAAAGAATCTGCTTTATTCGAAGGAATAAACACTAACTCAGTATGGATGAGTCACACTGACTACATATCTGAATTACCAACAGGATTTGAAGTAATAGCATACACAGCTGATTGTCCAATAGCTGCAATGCAGAATGTTGAAAGAAATATATATGGAGTACAGTTCCATCCAGAAGTTGAACATTGTTTAGACGGAGATAAAGTTTTAAGAAACTTCTTATACAATATATGTAAAGTTAAAGGTGACTGGACAACAGATTCTTTCATAGAAGATAAAATAAAAGAAATAAAAGAAAAAGTTGGAGATAGAAAAGCTCTTTGCGGATTAAGTGGTGGAGTTGACTCATCTGTTGCAGCTGTATTAATGCACAGAGCTATAGGTGATAACCTAACTTGTGTATTCGTTGACCATGGTCTACTTAGAAAAGATGAAGGTGACGATGTAGAAAGAATATTCAGAGATAAATTTGATATGAATCTAGTTAGAGTTAATGCGGAAGATAGATTCTTATCTAAATTAAAAGGTGTTACAGAACCTGAAAGAAAAAGAAAAATAATAGGTGAAGAATTTATAAGAGTATTTGAAGAAGAATCTGAAAAATTAGGCAAAATGGACTTCTTAGTACAGGGAACAATATATCCAGACGTTATAGAAAGTGGACACGGAAACGGAGCAGCCACTATAAAATCTCACCACAACGTTGGTGGACTTCCTGAAGATGTTGATTTCCAGGAAATAATAGAACCATTAAGAGAATTATTTAAAGATGAAGTTAGAAAAATAGGTTTAGAACTAGGAATAGATGAAGATTTAATATTTAGACATCCATTCCCAGGACCAGGTCTTGGAATAAGAGTTATCGGTGAAGTTACAAAAGAAAAATGTGACATATTAAGAGAAGCCGATGCTATATACATGGAAGAATTAAAGAAAGCTGGATTATACAAAGAAATATGGCAGGCATTTGCTACACTTCCAGATGTTAAAACTGTTGGTGTTATGGGAGATGAAAGAACTTATGCATATCTTGTAGGTATAAGAGCTGTTAGTTCTTCAGATGGTATGACTTCAGATTGGTACAAAATGCCTTACGATGTATTAGAAAAAATATCTAATAGAATAGTAAATGAAGTTGAAGGTGCAAACAGAGTTGTATATGACATAACTTCAAAACCACCAGGAACAATAGAATGGGAATAAGATAAAATTGAAATTTAAATGCTTTAGATAATAAAAAGTGTGTTAGATGTATTTAGACAATATTTACATTTAGCACACTTTTTTATTTTACAATTATAAGAGGAGTGTATTTTTAACTCTCTTAAAAATAAAAAAGGAATTTTTTAATAAATTATGTATAATAAAAGAAGAGGTTCTTCATAATATAAGGGGGAAGAGTGTTATGGAAAATAGAAAATTTGAAAAATTAGACGTAGAAGCTTCATTATTAGGATTTGGCTGTATGAGATTTCCATTAGATCAAGATGGACATATTGAAGAAAAAGAAGTTGAAAAGATGATTGATTTAGCGATTGAATCAGGAGTTACTTATATTGATACAGCTTATCCTTATCATGATGGCGATAGTGAACCATTTGTTGGAAGAGTTTTAAAAAAATATCCTCGTGAAAGTTTTAAACTTGCAACAAAATTACCAATCTGGAATATTAATAGTCAACAAGAAGCAATTGAAATATTTGATTCACAATTAAAGCGATTAGATATTGAATATGTTGATTTCTATCTATTACATGCACTAGATGCTGATAAATGGAAAAAAGTAAAAGAATATCATATTATTGAAATGTGTGAGGAACTAAGAAAACAAGGGAAGATAAAATATTTAGGATTTAGTTTTCATGATGAATTTAATGTATTTGAAGAAATTATAAAATATCACTCTTGGGATTTCTGTCAGTTACAATTAAACTATATGGATATGGAAATTCAAGCAGGACAAAGAGGTGTTGATCTTGCTAATGAATTAGATATTCCGCTAGTTGTTATGGAGCCTATTAAAGGAGGTTCATTGGCTAAATTACCTGAAGATGTTACAAAAATATTTAAAGACTACAATGCTGAAGCAACATTAGCTTCTTGGGCATTGCGTTATGTTGGAACATTACCTGGTGTAAAAGTGATTTTAAGTGGTATGTCTACACTTGCTCAAGTGGAAGATAATCTAAAAACATTTAATAATTATAAAAATTTATCTAAAGAAGAATTGACTATTGTAAATAAAGTTGCAGATACTTTACATTCACGTACAAAAAATGGTTGTACAGGATGTGAATATTGTATGCCTTGTCCATTTGGTGTAAATATCCCAGCAAATTTCAAATATTGGAACAATGCTTCTATCTATGATGATAAAGATGGCTTTAAGGCGCAATATGCAAAGATGTCTGATGATGCAAAAGCAAGCCATTGTAAAGAATGTGGTGCTTGTGAAAAGATGTGTCCGCAACAATTATTAATTAGAGAAGATTTAAAGAGAGTTGCTAAATATTTTGAATAAATTGACAAGTGGAGCCTCTTGTTTCTGATGAGAGCAGTTATAAAAACTGATTGTTCTTGTCTAGTGATATAAGATAAAAATTGAACTTTAAACCTTTTAGACAATAAAAAGTGTGCTAAATGCCGAATGAAATTTGGTATATAGTACACTTTTTTTCGTGAAATTTTATAATTTTATCGTAAGAAATGCATATTTTTATTGTATGTCAACAAAAAATGAGATACAATTTAATTATAAAATTATATTAGATTAATAAGAAAAGGATGATGTTGAGCTATGAAACAAGATATGATCGCTATTTTAGACTTAGGTAGCACAAAAAACACAAACTTAGCTAGAGCTATACGTGATTTAGGTGTATACAGTGAAATATACCCTCACGATATAACTGCTGAGGAAATAAAAGAATTAAAAAATTTAAAAGGTATTGTTCTATTTGGAGGGGAAAATAGAATAGTAGATGGAGAAGCAGTAGAAATCAATGAAGAATTATACACATTAGGATTCCCAATGGTTTCAATAGACCACCCAACTTCAAAATGTGAAACAAAATTCGATGAAATGCCAGATGAAGAAACTTTAAAAGCATTTGTTTTCGATACTTGTAAAGCAGAAGCTAACTGGAACGTTAAAAACTTTATAGAAGACCAGGTAGAATTAATAAGAAACCAGGTTGGAGATAAAAAAGTACTACTTGCTTTATCAGGTGGTGTTGACAGTTCTGTTGTTGCAGCACTTTTAATAAAAGCAATAGGAAAACAGTTAGTATGTGTTCACGTTAACCACGGTTTAATGCGTAAAGGTGAATCTGAAAGTGTTGTTGAAATATTTAAAAACCAGATGGATGCGAACCTTATCTATGTAGATGCAGAAGAAAGATTCTTAGGAAAACTTGAAGGTGTAGCAGATCCTGAAGAAAAGAGAAAAATAATAGGAGCTGAATTCATAAGAGTATTTGAAGAAGAAGCTCGTAAATTAGAAGGAATAGATTTCCTAGCACAGGGTACTATATACCCTGACATAGTAGAAAGTGGAACAAAAACAGCTAAAGTTGTTAAATCTCATCACAACGTTGGTGGATTACCAGAAGATTTAGGATTCGAATTAGTTGAACCACTATACTACTTATTCAAAGATGAAGTTCGTGCTTGTGGTGTAGAATTAGGACTACCTCACGATATGGTATACAGACAGCCATTCCCAGGACCAGGTCTTGGAGTTAGATGCCTTGGAGCTATAACAAAAGACAGATTAGAAGCTGTTCGTGAATCAGATGCAATACTTAGAGAAGAATTTGCAAATGCTGGATTAGACAAAACTGTATGGCAGTACTTTACAGCTGTTCCTGATTTCAAATCAGTTGGTGTAAGAGATAACGCAAGAAGCTTTGAATACCCAGTAATAATCCGTGCCGTAAACACTGTAGATGCTATGACAGCTACAATAGAGCACATAGATTGGGCTATATTAGACAAGATAACTAATAGAATACTTAAAGAAGTTAAAAACGTTAACCGTGTTTGCTACGATTTAAGTCCAAAACCAAGTGCAACAATAGAATGGGAATAAGATTAATATAAGAATTATAGAGATGTCGCAGGTTTTCTTGTGTACATCTCTTTTTTTAGTTTATTTATATCTCAAAAGAGAAAGACATGGCAAATTTTTAAAGAAATCTTTAAGAAAATTTGCCATGTCTTTCTTTTTAGAAGAAATTAAATTAAAATAAAGAAGAGATGAATTAGGAAAATTCTGCTACATATCTATAATTATTATTAAAGAAAGAATTAGTAAGGAAAATTTAAAATGGATGGGATAAAATTTAAGAAAGAAATATTAAACCAGATAAGAAGATATCTCAATGGAGAAATTACAAAAGAAGAATACTATGATATAGCAGAGCCTTTTTATAGTAAGTACGCTAATTGCTGTAATGATGAAATATTTAAAAATAAATTTCTTGCTACTGTGATTGATGCATGCATTTATTATATTGATGAGCCAGGATTGACACCTGAAATAAAAGAAAAGGAATTTTATAAAGAACTAGATTATGTATACAAAGAATTAAAAAAATTAAAATAAAAAATTGTCGGTATAAATGTCAGTTTAAATATCAGTATAATAAAAAAATCGATCTAAATCTTGATAAAATATAGTTTCAATATTGGAGGAAAAGTTATGATAAGAAAAGCAGTTGAGTCAGATATAAACGCAATAGCAGATACATACAATGAACTTTTAACTTATGAGGAAAAACATGGAAGCAATTCAAATTGGAAATTAGGAGTATACCCAACAATAAAAGTTCCCCAGGAGAAGATTCCTACAGGAACTATGTATGTGCTTGAAGAAGAGGGAGAAATCTGTGCTAGTATGATTTTAAATCATTTTCAAGCTGAGGAATACAAAGAGATTGATTGGATTTATCTTGGAGAAGGGGAGGAAATTCTTGTTATTCATACTCTTTGCATACCACCACAGAAAGCTAGTAGTGGATACGGTCAGAAGATGGTCGATTATGCAAAAGAATTTGCCAGAAAATTAGGATGCAAAGCAATAAGAATAGATACCTATGCACACAATGAGCCAGCAAAGAGTCTTTACAAGAAAAATGGATTTAGAATTGCTGGATATTATGAAAGTCTGTTAGAGGGATTGATAAAAGAAGAATTAGCATTTTTAGAGTATAAGATAAACTAATAAATAAAAATAAAGATAATTATGAGGAGAAATAAAATGGATAAAATATTAAAAAATTGCTCTTCAGAAGGGAAGATAGCATATCTGATAAAACCAATACTTACAGTATTGCAGGAAGCTGGTGGTGTATTAGATAGATCAGAAATAAAAAATAGAATATCTGATTTAGATGAACAAATTGCAGAGTTTGCGGAAGTAGTTAAAACTTCTAAGTCAACAGGAAATACGTATAAAGAATTTAATTTTAAATTCAATTTTGCCATTAAGAATTTATATTTTTTAGAATATCTTAGATATAAAAAAGGAAATCCAACTATTACATTAACAGAAAAGGGATTAAATGTAGATATTGAGTCACTAAACGTAGAAAATATTATGATTAAATCAAAAGAGTTTTGGGATAAATCTAGTAAAAAAAATAAAAAAGGTTCTAATAAAATAAATGAAACAATAAATACTGAAATTGATAGCTCTATATCTGAAGATCAAATATTAAATGATTTTAAAGAAAAATTATTAAAAGCTATTGCCAATATGACGCCTAAGAAATTTGAGTCCTTTTCTCGTGCTTTATTGACAAAAATGGGAGTTGAATTTACTGAAAAAGGGATGCAAGTTAGTAATGATGGTGGCATAGATGGATATGGATACCATAGAGATATAGACGATTTTAGAACTACTAGAGTTGTTATTCAGTGTAAAAGGTATAATGCGGAACCAGTTACAGAGCCAGATATTAACCAATTTTTAGGAGCAATGAATAAATTTCAGGCAGATTATGGTGTATTTATAACTAATAGTAGATTTACTAATAATGCAAGAATAGCATCTAGAGAGGGTTCACCAATAACTTTGATTGATGGAAATGACTTGGTAGAATTAGTTATAAGATATCAACTATATATAACACCTGTTACGACATATATACTAGATGATTTTTATGATGAATAGAGGAGAAAATATGAATAATCAATTTATCAGAGGAATTAAGTTTGAATGGGACAATATACCAGAAGATAGCTATCTTAGAAAAATTGAAGCTCTAAAAGACATTGAAGGTCTTGAATTTTCAAATCCAATCACATTCTTTGTAGGAGAAAATGGCACAGGGAAATCAACTCTGCTTGAAGCAATAGCTGTTTCTTGTGGATTTAATCCTGAGGGAGGAACGAAGAATTACTCATTTTCTACCCATGACACTCATTCAGAATTATGTGATGCGATAAGGATTGTAAAAGGATTTAGAAAAGAAAAATACGGATATTTTCTAAGGGCAGAGAGCTTTTACAATGTTGCAACAATGGAAGAAGAATATGCAGATGATTTGCATCCTTCTGCAAAATATCACGAAAGATCTCATGGAGAAAGCTTTTTAGCATTGGCTCAAAATAGCCTTAGACCAAATGGATTATACATATTTGACGAACCTGAGGCTGCACTATCACCACAAAGACAGTTGACATTGTTGATGGAGATACACAAATATGCAAAAGAAGGAGCACAATTCATAATAGTAACTCACTCACCTATACTACTCGGAATACCAGATGCTGAAATATACAACTTTGATGATGGAAAAATACACAAATGTACCTATGAAGAAACAGAAAGCTACAAAATAACGGAAATGTTCATAAACAACAGGGAAATACTACTAAAAAACTTACTAGACTAAAAATTATATAATATTTTAATACTTACTTAGCTTTCAGCTGTGTAGTGATTTGTGAAATTATAAAAATTAAGGCTGTTCAATATTTGCAATGAGCCTGTTAGGCATTTAATCACGAATTAATTTGCATCGACAATACTGCAAGCGCCTCGCAACATATAAATGTGTTATATAAATGGGCGAGGCGCTGAAGCCTGGAGAGCAAATAATCGTGATTATGCCTCTTGAATTTATAATCTAAGTGCAACAAAAAAAAGAACTCATATCATTTTCTTGGTATAATATTCATGCCAACAAAAATTAA
>UQCY01000005.1 GCA_900539645.1 uncultured Clostridium sp.
AGATTAGCAAATTTTGATTACCACACTCTTTAGAAGATACTAAATTCATAGCAGATTACAACAATAAAAGAGGGCTGTTGCAATATATGCAACAGCCCTCTTTTACTGAGTATTATTTATTGAGTTTGAAGAAATTGTTTTATCTATTTTATGTCGTTTAATACGATTATTTCTATGTTTCTTCTTCCAAATTTGTAACATTCTTTTCTTGAATTCATGAATATATCTATTTTAGTTCCTTTTATTGCTCCACCACAGTCATTAGCTATGAATGTTTTGTTGAAGTATGGTATATATACTTTTGTTCCGTATGGTATTACTTTTGGATCTACAGCTATTGTTCCCCATTTTGGTTTCTGTCCAGTTGATGTTGTTGAATGTCCAGAATACGCTGAGGCATTTGATTTATATGATTTTCCTGTAGAAGTTAATTTACCTCTTTCGTTGAAGTAAAGTATTTTACCATTCTGTCTAACTATACTTTCACCAACAAAACCATTTTTACCAAAGTTGTAAGTTTTTCCATTTTCTAATGTCTGTATACCTGTGTGCATACCTTTTTCTTTGTTGAAGTAGTAAGTTTTTCTGTTTATTTCAGTCCAACCATCAGCCATTTTTCCATCTTTATTGAAGTAATAGTTATTTCCATCTATAACTTTCCATCCAGTTATGGATTTTCCACTTTCATTGTTGTAGTAGAAGTTGTCTCCTCTCTGTATCCATCCAGCTCCATTTATAGAAGTTCTTTCTACATTTTCTTCTACCTGAACTGTTTCTATATCATTTACTGCTTCATCTGCAAATACAAATCCTGTACTTGATAAAAGTATCATTGATGTTAATGCTATAACGCTTAGTTTTTTCTTTAAATTGAACATATAATCCTCCGTATTATTTTTTTATTTAATCTCACTAATTTTCATTTTTTACAATTTGTTACTTTTAATATGTCTTTCTGTTACTTTTTTGTAACTTTTTCGACCTTGTATATATAATAATATAAAGGTTACAGCTTTGTAAAGACTTTTTTTGAAAATTTTACAAACAACAAACAACAACAAGTATTGTGTTTTTTTATAATTTTTCTAACAATTTGCTTGTTTTTTGGCTATTTCAAAGGCTAAGCCAATACCAAAAGTAACAACAAGTGTTTACTGAGTTGTAAATTTTTCAAAAAATATTTTTTTCAAATGCTGCAAAATAGTTACATAGTTTGTAACTATTTGTTACAAATTGTCTACCAATTCTATCTAATTGTTACAATTAGACCTATTTCTTCTACTACTTGTTACATTTCCTGTTTTTTAAGTTTTGTATATTATAAAAAATATATTATATTCTCTTCAATCTCAAACATTCTTCATATGGAAGGGTTATAATTGACTAAAGAATTTATTTAGATATTATATAGGATAGAAATTGAATAAATTTTTGGAATATATGCGCCTACAATCAAGTATTTTACTTGTATGTAGCGTATTTTGGGGCAGGCTTTTTGCTTGTCTTTTAAATATTTAAATGAGGTGATTTTTTACATGAAAATTTTATATCTCCAGGTATTATATTTTACGATATATAGTTTCCTTGGTTGGGTGTGTGAGAGTACCTACTGCTCTATTTGGCAAAAGAAATTGGTCAATAGAGGGTTTTTAAATGGACCATTCTGCCCTATATACGGATTTGGTGCATTATTGGTTATTTCTATACTCTCTCCATTTGTAAATAATATACCAGTGCTATTTATCGCAAGTATTATTGTTACAAGTACACTAGAGTATATTACAAGTTATGTTTTGGAAAAGATCTTCCATATGTCTTGGTGGGATTATTCAACATACAAATACAATATAAATGGTAGGGTTTGTTTAAAGAACTCGTTGATGTTTGGTGTAATGTCGCTTTTCGTTATACTTGTTGTACATCCAGCTGTCGATGATTTTGTAGCAAGAATAAATACAAAACTAGCATTTATTTTATCAATACTATTTGGAACTTATTTCATAGTCGATACAATTATTACAGCTGCTACTATACTTCATCTTAACGAAAGACTTGAAAAACTTTATACCCTTCACGAAGATTTACTTGAAAAAAGAAAGAAACATCTGGAAGTTGTCAGAGGGCATTTACAGGCTAGTTTAGCCAATCAGATTGAAGAGCTTGGTCTATCTAAGTATTCTCCTGCTGAAATGGAAGAAATATTATCAGGAGACTTTAAAGGCAACTTTATAAAAGAAGAACACAAGATTATGAACGAACTTGAATTTGAAATTAAGTCTTTAAGTACTAGAATAGACGAATTAAAAACTAAAGGTCATGGCGTATTAAGAAGAAGAGTTATAAAAGCCTTCCCTAATATGAAATCTTTAAAACATAGATCTATACTTGAAGAAATCAAAGAAAATATAGATAAAAAATAGAAAAATATATACTCTAAAAAATATTGCTACAGTCAATTTTATGGCTGTAGCTTATTTTTATAGTTTTTTTTGAAAATTCACAATTTTTTTGTTTACTTTTATCTACAATGGGTATATATTGTTTATAACGTAAATTTTAAAATAATTTTCAATATACATTTGGAAGGGGATGTTTTTAATGAGTTTATCAAAAAAAATCCAGGCAAAAAGACAGGCAAAAATCAAAGCAGAAAAAATTAAAAAAGCTAAAACTGCTGCAGCAGGTGTTGCTGCCGGTGTAGCAGCAGGTGCTGTTGGTGGTATATTATTAGCACCTAAATCAGGTAAAGAAACAAGAGAAGACATAAAAAACGCATCTAAACAGGCTGTAGATGCCGTTTCTGATAAAGCAGCTGGTGCAAAAGCTAAAGCTGGCGATGTTATAGGCGCACAGAAAGAAAAATTCAACGATTCTAAAGCTAAGATAAAAGAATATCTTGACGCTAAAAAAGCTGTAGATGAAGCTTGTGAAGAGTGTGGTGTTGATTCTGAAGAAGTAGTTGAGGCTCTTGAAGAAGCAGCTGAAACTCTTGAAAAAGAAGAACCAGAAGCTTAGAATTGGAGATTAGATTATGACTATCACAATTGATTTACATACAATCTTATTTATATTAGCAATTATAGGCTGTGTAGCGCTTGTATTTTTAATAAAGCTAATAATAAATTTACTTTCTACTGTTAAAAATCTAAACTCTGTTTTAGATAAGGTAAACGTCGTTCTTGACGATAACACAGGAAATATTACAAATTCAATCTCAAAGCTTCCTAAGCTTGTAGATGATTTCGGACAGGTTGGAGAAAATGTTAGAGATGTAAGCGAGGTTGTTACAGATGTCGCTGCTGATATAATAGTTACAAAGGAAAGTGTTAAGGGAAATTTTGAATTACTTTCTGAAATACTTACTATAGTAAAATCAATTTTCTCTTCAAAATAAAAATTACCCCCCTGGTAAAAACTAGGGGGGTATTATTATAATAGTTTAAAAATGTCTTTTTACGTAGTTTTTGTCTACTAATATTACACAATTGTAGTTAGGGTGAAGCTTCTGAACTTCTCCGTTTACCCAATTTTTTAGCTCTTCTTCTTCACTATGTGATAAATCTCCATCTACAACAACGTCGAATACTAGATTTTTCTTATCTCCCTTACCTACTATTCTTAAATCGTGCATAGACTCTATTTTTTCGTTTCTAGCTATTATTCTAGTAAGCTCAGTTCTAGTCTGGATATAATCCTCATCCTCAACCGCTATTGGATCCATGTGTATTACAAGGTGTATGTTTAATTTCTTAGATAAGTCTTTTTCCGCGTCGTCTATTACCTCGTGGATTTCCATTATGTCTATATTGCAAGGCACCTCAGCGTGTACAGAGGCTATACATCTACCAACGCCGTAGTTGTGTATTATTAAATCGTGCACACCTGATATTATGTTGTACTCTAGTAGCCCATTTACTATTGCGTCTACCATCTCAGCATCTGGAGCTTCACCTAAAAGTGGGCTAACAGTTTCTTTTATTAAAGAGAACCCTGCGTATAGTATTATTAATGAAACAACTATACCTACATATCCATCTAGTGGGAATGTTGTAAACTTAGCTATTAAATATGATAATACAACGCATCCTGATGTAAATACGTCACCCATCGCATCTACTGCAACTGCTTTTAATGCAGATGAGTCTATCTTTTCCCCTACATGCTTATTAAATCTTCCAAGCCAGAATTTAACCGCCATAGAACATAAAAGTAATATAAATGGTATTAAACTAAACTGCACTGCTACTGGATTCATTATTCTCTCAAATGATGTCTGTACGAATTTTATACCTACAAACATTACCATAAATGCAACCACTAATGCTGATAAATACTCAAGTCTACCATGCCCAAATGGATGCTCTTCGTCAGCTGGCATACTAGCAAGTTTAAATCCTATCATAGTTATCGCTGAAGATGCCATATCTGTGAAGTTGTTGAATGCATCTGCTGTGATCGCTATACTTCCGCTCAAGAACCCTATACTAAACTTTAAAATAAATAAAAGCAGGTTTGATACTATCCCAACTATCCCTGCTACAGTTCCGTATTTGTTTCTTACCTCTTCATTTTCCACATTTTCGCTATTTTTTATAAATTTTTTAATAATTGCTTCTGAAATCAAAATTATCCCTCCCCGTTTTTCATTCTCATTTGATATAATCTTCATCAATTAATTCTTATAAGAATATTGATATTACTTGATTTCATAAATATTTCTATTCCTAATTAAATTTCATATAATATTATAGATATTTTTTATTTTAATTTCAAGCAAAAAAATTCTCACATTTAATATTTTACCACAAAAAAATAAAAAACTGTTCACGCAGCAGAAAGTGATACAGTCTTTTATTTACATAAAATTTATATGGTTAAGTTAGTTGATTACTATGTTGTTTGTCGTTACTTTTATTATTTAAGTCTTTTTTAATATTTCTTTTCCTATTACTCTTCAAATTATACTATCTATTTTGCAATATTGCAAGGGTATTTCTATATTTATCAGAAAATTATAAATTCATACTTTTTTAGCTTTATCTCTTTTACTATTTATTTTCTGAAATGGTCAATATGCTTATAACCCATATTTTTCAAAGCTTACAAGCTCATAAACTTATTATTATTTATTTTATTTTTTTCAGTTTTTTTCTATAATTATGTTTTAGTCTATAAAATATTTATATCATTTCAGTACTTTATGAGTATATTCTATCATTATCGTTCGTTTTTTACAGATGTATAAATTCTTTACATAATAAAGTCATAAAACTTCAAGAGTTTATATAAGTTGTTACTTAGGAATAAAAAAGCTGTTGCAAATTTTGCAGGATCCCTAGACTTAATACAAGTAGTTCGCTCTCCAGGCTTCAGCGCCCAACCCATTCATATAACACATTTCAATGATGTTGGGCGCTTGCAGAATTGTCGCTGCGAACTACTTGTATTTAAGTCTTAAAGGGACTCCTTGCAAAATTCTTGCAACAGCTTTTTTATTTTGATACAGTTGAGGAATTGTCGCTTTAGAGCAGTTATTTCTCTTGTTCCAAGTTTTTTCTGTTTTACGCAGTAATTATAATTTAATAAATGTGGCTATTACGGCTTTTGTATATGGTTCTATTTGCTTTGAATAACAAAGAAATCGAACTCGACAATGCAACTTGATTGCCTGGAGAGGAGATTCTTTGTTGTTTAAAGCATAAAAATAGACCATTACAAAAGTGTAATAGCCTATTTATTAATATTTTTATACTAGTTTTCCTTTGCGTTTGTATGTTAGGTATACTGATAGCATTACTATTCCTTTTATTCCCATGCTAAGCGAGATACTCACCCATACACCTGTTAGTCCCATTCCTAATACAGATGATAGTAGTAGTGCCATTGGTATTCTTGCACCTGTAAATATTATACTTACAGCAGATGTTATGTATGTTCTTCCAAGTCCTCTTAGTACACCAGTTACGATTATTTCTAGGCATTGGAATATTTCCCCAAATCCTAGTATCATCAGGTAGTTTGCACCTATTCTTCTTGCTTCTGGCTCGTCTATGAAGAATTTAAAGATAAAGTCTGCTCCAAATACTAGTAGGCACATTGTTAGCGCCCCCCAGAATATTGCAAACATTATTCCAACTTTAGCTCCTTTTTCTATTCTATCAACTTTTCCTGCTCCGTAGTTCTGACCTACAAATGCAGATACAGATGACGCCATACCATCAGCAGTTGTGTATGCAATAGATTCAATTTGGTTTCCGACCTTTTGTACTGCAATCGCTACCGGTCCCCATCTAGCAACTATTACCCCTATGCACATAGAAAATCCTGTAAACATACCACTCTGTATTGCGACTGGTAGTCCTAATATGAATAATTCTTTGTGGTAGCTAAGTTTTATATTTTTGAAATATCTTATTTTAAAGTATATTCCTTCTTTTTTAGCAATTTTATATATAAATATGAGTGTTGCACAAGCCTGTGCAGTTATTGTGGCAATCGCAGCCCCAGCTACACCCATGCTAGGAACTGGTCCAAACCCTAATATAAGTACTGGATCTAAGAATATATTGACTAATAATCCAGTTGTGTTGATTATAAATGGTGTCTTACTATCTCCCAACCCATTGAAAATTGCTGTAAATACTGGGTTTATGAAGTAAAATACCATTCCAAGTCCTACTATTATAAGGTATGTACTTCCCTGCTGTGTTACGTGTTCATCACCAAGTCTGAACAATTCAATAAGTGGTCGGTTGAAAATTATAAGCACTGCACCAAATAATATCGCAAGCACGATGTTTATTTCTATCGCTGCCTTTATGTAAGCTCTTGTTTCGTCTAGGTTGTGGTCTCCCATACTCTGTGCAACCTTTACCTCTCCGCCAACTCTCGATATCGCTATAAATGCTAGTGCTAGCCAAGTGTAAAATCCTGCTGTTCCAACTGCTGCAACTGCAGAACTTCCTGCTCTACCAACCCAAAGCATGTCGACTACATTGTAGCCTATGTTTATAAAAGATGTTCCCATAATTGGAAGCGCCAACCTTATAAGCTTGTCGGCAATTCTTCCCTCAGTTAAGTCAAGTCTCCCTGCCATAGCTCCTCCTTTTTCTTTTCTCTAAATTTCCCTATTTATTCTACATTGAAGTTGTATATTTTTTCAAGTAAGTCTAGTTTGTATTTTAAATCATCCCTAGCTTGCTGCTCTATCTTTAATTCATTCTTTAAAGCTTCTTTTTGCTCTTCAACTTTTTTCAAATTGAATACTAAATCTTCCATTTCAAAGACCTTTTCTCTTCTTTCAAGTGCCGCTTGCATTACCTCGTCTGCAATGGCTCTTCTTATTCTTTCAATTTCTTTTACCATTGTTTTTTCGTCTAGATTTTCTTCTTTTTCACATGACGCATCTAAAATATTTTCTAACATCCTCATTTTTCCGTAGTTGTCATCTATAAATGCATCCAACGCTCTTTCAAGTATCATAATAGATTTTTCATCTGATTTTTTGTTTAATACCGGATGAAGTTTCAATGTAAGTAGCTTCATGCTGTCTTTCATTCTTTCCTTTTCCCTAGTGTTTAATCTATCTCTTTTTAAAAAGTCATTTGCCTTCTGTATCCGAGATTTTTTATTTTCTATTATCTCTAAAAGTCCAAGTTGCTCAGACTCAGCAATTTCCCTTATTTTATCCTCGTCTATGTCCTTATTTGCTTTCATATATTCATTTGCCAGCTCAAGCTTTCTCAGAAGCATTCTTCTCTCTACCTCTGTTTTAAGTATTGCTAACTCGTACATTCCAAAGTGTGACTGGTATGTAGATTTTATAAGTACCTCTTTTTTTATTACATTTTCCGCTCTATCAAGGACAGCTTCTGCAAAATCCTCTTTTACTGACTGATATTCTTTTCTTAGATTTATTATTCTATCTATATTTAATACGTTCATATAGCCATCCTTTCTCTAATTTTTAAATATTTCTTAGTTTTCATTTCCCTTTAATTAATATAATAGAACAAAAAAGAAATAAAATAAATACTTCTACAAAAAAAATGACTTCTACAATTTTCTTTATTCAAATTCTCTGCAATTTTCTAGCTTTTGAGATTTGTATTAATCAATTTTTTACATTTAATGGATATTATTTTTTTGAATTTTGTGGTACCATTTCTTTATAGCAAAAATTATTTTAAGGTGGTGATTATTATTAGTACTAATGAAAAATTTGTTAAGAAGTATTTCTTCTTTGACATAGACGGAACTCTTTCTACAGGTTTCCCAGAACCATATGTTCCAGAGTCTACAAGAAGAACATTAGAAAAATTAGAGGAAAATGGTCATTTTTTAGCCATTGCAACAGGTAGAAGTCACGCAAAGGCAGTTGAGCTTTTAGACGAGCTTGGGTTTGACAATATGGTCAGCGACGGCGGAAATGGTATAACTATAAATAGAGAGCTTTTACATATCGAGCCTCTTAATAAGGAGAATTGTATTGCCCTTTTAAAAGAAGCCGATAGTAGAAACATCCCTTGGGGTATTTCTATAGACAATTCAAAGACTAGATACACTAGAAACGACGATTTTGTAAATGTTACAGAGGACGTTTATATGGAAACTATTGTCGATCCTGATTTAGATATAGAAAAGATAGACACATACTACAAGCTTTACATAGCTTGTAAACCTGAGGAAGACGATACTCTTGTCGCTCTTAAAAATCTTCCTTTTGTAAGATTCCACGATGCATACTTATTTGTTGAGCCAGATGATAAATCTGTTGGAATAAAGGCAGTTATGGACTACTTTGGCGCTCCATACAAAGATGTTGTAGTATTTGGCGATCAGAAAAACGACTTAAAAATGTTCAGAGATGAATGGACTTCAATCGCTATGGGAAATGCGATTGACGAATTAAAAGAAAAAGCTGACTTTGTAACTAAAAATGCTGACGATGACGGAATAGAATATGCTTGCAAGCATTTTGGTTGGATAGATTAATAAAAGAAGGCTGTTGCAATTTTGCAATAGCTTTTTTGTTTATAATCAGTTATAAATTTTCTATATGTTTAAGAGTGGTTAAATCAAAATTTATAGGTTAATATCTCTCGGGGATTGAAGTCATAGACAAACTTCTCTCCAGGCTTCGACGTGCGTGCAGGTAAAGTATTTTGTTGTAATTAAAATGCACGTCTGCAGATTGTCGAGTGCGTTTTGTCTATGACCTTCAATCTAGCAAGTTAGTTATTATTCCTATAAATTTTGATTTAACACACTCTTTACAATATAGTAAATTTATAAAAAATTATTTCTCAAAAAAGCTAATTACAAAATTAAACAACCTAACTTTTTATTAATCTCGCAACTAAAATGCTACTATTCTCATCAAATATAATAAAATTATTTTAATATTATCTTCTATCCTCACTATTATTGCTTATCTATATTTACTTACTTCAAACAGTTTTAATTTTCTTCTTCAAAATTTTAGGTTGAAGAGTATAAAAGATGAGAGCAAGGTTTTGTAACTGCTAATCATGCGACTATCTGCAGACGTGCAGCATTTTTTCAACAATGCTTTTTAATTACACCACGTCGAAGCCAGGAGCCGAGTAGCAGTTACAAACCTTGCTCTTTATTTTTTAATATTCAATTAAAATTTTATGCATTGTTTCTGATGGGTTTATTATTTCCAGTTCAGTGCATTTTTTTAGTTCTTTTTCAAAGTAAGGGAAGTGCGTGCATCCAAGTATTATCGCTTCAACCCTGTTTTTTTCAAAGAATTCAACTGCCAAGTCTAGGTGGTTGTCGGCTATTATGTCTTGAGCTTGTTTTTTAGCTTCTACATCTAGTACGACAGGAAGTATTCCTATTCCTATGACGTTGCAATTTTTGTTTTTTTCTACTATTGTTCTCTCTATTCCCGCAAGCCCCTGATTGTTAGCTGCAAATACACCTACTGAGTTGTAGTCCACAGCTATTTTTTTGTACGCATCCATTGGCGTTACTATTACGATGTTTTCTTCTTTTGATAGTTTTTCCATGTCAACTGCTGAGCTTAGGGAGTTGCAGTATACAAATATTTTTTTTATTCCACATTCTTTTATTTTATTTATTATTTTTTTCATTTCCAATTCTTTTGTTTCCTGTGGCATTGCTTGGAATTTTGTCTGCTCAACAGGGTTTTCAGATACTGGAAATTCCTCAGTTTCTAGTCCTTTTTTTTGCAAAAACTCCGCACCCATAAGTGTGTCTATAGGAGTTCCGGCTATTACCGCTATTTTTTCCATAGTTTTCCTCTTTTTCCTCTAACTTTTTTATTTTTTCTTTTTTTTAGTTTATCTGTACTCAATTCTAGTTTAACTTTTATTTTTAGTTTCATTTAATCAACCTTCTTTACAAATACAATCTCTTTTTCTGTAGATTCATTTTCAGAGTAGGTAAATCCATCTATATCAAAAGCTTTCACACCATCTATGTCGTCGATTTTGTTTTCGGCGATATATTTAACCATATGTCCTCTAGCTTTTTTAGATGCTGTAGACTCAACTTTTAATTTTCCTGCTTTTTCCACCTTAAATGTGCATGTAATCAGGTCTATTTTTGATTTAGCTTTCTTGTCATTGAAGTATTTTTCAACAGTTTTGCTGTATTCTTTTGATGCCAAATTTAGCACCACACCTTCTCCACCTAAGTCTTCTGCTATATTTCCTGCGATACTTCCATCCCAGAATGAGTATAGATTTGCCTTGTCATTAACTTTTATTTTAGTCTGCATTTCAAGTCTGTACTCATCAATCATGTCAAATGGTCTAAGTACTCCATAAAGTCCACTTATTATTCTTAGATGATCGTTTAAAAATTCTATCCCATCTTTTGATATACTTTCTGGAGCTATACTTTTGTACTGTATTCCATCGTAGGCAAATATAGCTGGTGTTTTTCCTGTGAATTTAGGATTTTCTTTGCCATCTTTAGCATTTTTACAGCAAGATATAGGTTTCATTCTCTGAAATCTACAGTAGTTTAACTGGGCTAGGTTTTCTTTTATTTTCATTATTGCCCGTATTTCCTCAGTTATGTACTCCTTCATATGAGCAAGTACCTCGTTTGATTTTTCGTAAAGTCTTGGGCAGCTTAGCTCCCCTTCGTCAATTAATTCTTTCCAGTCTTCAGATTTTCTCATATTTTTGGCTGGAGATATTATTGTTATCATTTTTTCCACCCTTTTCCTTTTTTTAGAATTTTTAATTATGATTTTCTGATTTTTAAACTATATTAAACCATCCTCTTTTAGAAGTCTGTATAGTGTCTGATCAAAGTTAAATTCTTTAACTAGATTATCTACTTCTTTTAGCGCTTTTTCTCTTTTTTCTTTTGATATGTTTGATTTTACTGCTCTTACTAAGATATTTTTAGGAGAGTGAGCTATGTCTATAAATTCAAGTAGCTGAGTTTTGTATCCCAAGCTTTCAAGTAGGTTGGCTCTTATGGCGTCTGTCATAAGTGCTGCCACTCTTTCCTGTATTATCCCATAGTTTGTAAGGATTGATAAATCTTCTGAATTCATCTGTGCATTTAATTCATGCTGACAACATGGCACTGAGAATATCATCTTAGTGTTCCATTTTATAGCATTGTAAAGTGCGTAATCTGTTGCTGTGTCACAAGCGTGAAGTGTGATTACCATATCTACTTTGTTGTTGTATTTATATCCATTTATATCTCCAAGCTCGAAGTGAAGATTTTCGTAGTTATATCTTTTTGCTATTTCGTTACATTTTTTTATGACATCTTCTTTTAAATCAAGACCTATCATTTTTACGTTTATTTTCTTTATTTCTACAAAGTAGTAGTAAAGTACAAATGTTAGGTAAGATTTTCCACATCCAAAGTCTAGTATGGTTAGTTCTTTGTAGTCATTTTTTCTTATTTCATGGTCTATTAATTCTATGAATTTGTTTATTTGTTTGTATTTATCGTACTTAGATTTGACTACTTTCCCATCTTTTGTGAATACTCCAAGGTCAACTAGTGCAGGTACATCCATACCTTCTTTGATTATGTATTCTTTTTCTTTGTTGTGTGATTTTGACCGTTTAGCTTTAGACGCGTTGTTTCCGCCTTTTTTTCCAAAGAATACTTTTCCTTTTTTAGATATTTTGATGTTGAAGTTTTCATCTTCTGACCAAGCATCTAGCTGTTTGAAGTCCTCTTACATAAATTCAAATATTTTAGCTTCTAAGTTAGCTATTTCTATATTTTCATGGAATACCTGCTTCTCTGTAAATTTTTCCACCTGATAGAATTCTCTTCCCTTAGCTTCTTTTAGGTTTATGTTTATTTTTTTATATTCCACATCTTTATTTTTTCTATTGCTTATAACTATTTTATACGGCTTTGAGTTTGATATTTCTCTTATAGCATTTTTTAATTCTTCCACAATTATTTCTCCTTTTTGTTTTTTTGTAATCCTCTATTTTTCAAGAAAATCTACTAATGCATACCAGATTTTTAAAGCTGATATTATGTCTAGTTTTTCTTCTGGCGTGTGTATGTCTAGCATGTTTGGACCTATTGATATTGCATCCACACCTTCTACGCCATCTACAAAAAATCCAACTTCTAGTCCAGAGTGTACTGCTAATTCTTGAGATTTTCTTCCGAATATTTTTTCTATGCTTTCGTTGAATGATTTTCTAACTTCTGATTTTGGATTGAATTTCCATCCAGGATATGAGTATTTTATTTCTAGCTCTATTTTTAGAGATTTTGAAAGTTCTTCCATATCCGCTTTTATTTCTTCTATTCTTTTTTCTTCACAACTTCTGCACTCGTTGACTATTATTATTTCGTCTTCTAAAGTATTTATTGTTCCAACATTGTCAGAGGCTTCCACCAATCCTTCTATGTCTTCACTCATAGTTAGTGCGCCATTTTTGAATTTTTCAATCCAAGATATTACTCTTTCTTTGGCATTTTTTTCTATTACTTTCTGTTCTAGGCAATCTACTTTTTCTGCTTCTATTTTTTCTAATTCTATTTTTATTCTAGTTTCTGATTTTACGTATTCTTTTATTATATTTTCTTGTGCTTTTTGAACAGTAGACATAGCTTTTTCTATGTTTTTTTCTTCTACAAGCACTATAGTTTCAGATTTTGAAGGGATTACGTTTGGAGCTTCTCCTGATTTTATAGATACAAGTTCAAATTTTATTTTATCTCCTTCAAGATATTCTAATACTTTAGCTACCAATTTTATCGCATTTGCTCTACCTAAGTGTATGTCAGAACCAGAATGCCCACCTTTTAATCCAAATATTTTTATTTTGCAAGCTACTGGATTTTCTAGTTTTGAATTTACTCTTTCAAATTTTATTCTGTTTTCAAATGCCATTCCACCAGCACAGCTTACAATCATCACATTTTCGTCTTCTGAGTCTATGTTTAATAGCGTTTTAGATTTTAGTTTACTCATGTCTAAATTCTCAGCACCGATAAAACTTCCCTCTTCATCTGATGTGAATACACATTCCAATGCTGGATGTTTTATGTCTTTGTTATCCATTATGCTCATCATATATGCGACTGCAATTCCATCGTCACCGCCAAGAGTTGTTCCCCTTGCTCTTAACATTCCATTTTCTGTGTATAATTCTAGTGGATCTGTGTCAAAGTTATGCACATTTCCACCTTCTTTTACACAAACCATGTCAGTATGTCCCTGTATCATTATAGAATTTCTGTCTTCCATCCCCTCAGATGCTGGCACATACACGATAAGATTATTAAATTCATCCCGATAAGTTTTGTATCCTCTATCTTCTGCAAATTTTTTAATAAAATCTCTTATTTCCTTTTCTTTACCAGAATTTCTAGGTATGTCTGAAATCATTTTGAAGCATTCATATGTCTTGTACTCCATATTTTCAGATTTTAGGTATTCCACTAAAGAATTTACAGTTGATATTTTTTCAATCTGAGCTTTAAATTCCTGTGAGTTTAATTTGTTTTTTATGCTATCCATATTTAATTTTGTATTCGACATATTAACACCTCGATTTCTATATATTTTATTTACTATACATTTTAACTACTATAGTATTTAATGCTATTACTATCAGTTAATTTATCTAGTAGTTACTTAATTGCCATCATCTACTCCCTGGAAAAACCTAATTATATTTCCCAGGTAATATTTTTTATCTACACACGTATCACTTGAATAATTTTCATTATGATGATTTCTCACAATCTCTAAGAAAACATTATCCTCGTTTATTTCTTTTAATATCTCGTAGCTATACTCTGAATGATTATAGTAACATTGGATCTTCTTTAAATTTATATTTCTAAGCTTTCCACTAGTCAATTTATTCAGTATAACTATTATAGATTTATCTATTATATTGATTCTCTGTCTGCTCTTTCCCACATCGTGAAGCAAGCCAGCCTTTACAAGCATTGCTTTATTTTCCACAAGTTCATCACATACGGGCAATATTATATCTCTATCTAATATTTCCCCATTTGTGAGTGTATAACCGCTCTCAAAGTCATTTCCTTTTTCAACTTCATCTATTATACACTCTATCTCACGAGCAACTCTCACACTGTGTTTCTGCTCAGACTTTGAAATAGTATTAAAAACTTCATACTCTCTATCATCTAACTTTGACTTTACGTATTCGTAATCATCTTCATTAATTCTATCAGTTAAATTCATTACAAACTGTCTTACTCTCTTAGGAAGCATAATTTTCCTTCTTTCTTCTTTTGGACTTACTATTTATCTTTTTATTCTCTATAAAGTTTAACTTTTTCCTCTTTTTCATTATATTTCGCTTCTTTTTAATTATACCATATCGAGTTTTTATCTTCATTATAATGGCACACAAATATATATATCTTTCTATTCTTCTAAACATTTAACTATACATCTTCCTCACTCTTAAAAAACAAATAATAGAATTAATCAGGCTGTTGGCAAATTTTACAACAAAGCCTTTTTATTCTCACAAAAAAAGGCTGTTGCAAAATTGCAACAGCCTGATTAATTCTATTGATGTGTTTCTTTATACTCATTATACATAGCTTCATCTTGAGCTCTTTTTTCTTCAATAGCTTCGTTAAGCACCATATCCTTAACTTTCATTAGTCTTGTCTGATTTCCTCTTTCATTTTCGTCAAGTTTCATTGTTATGTATTTGATAGTTTCCTGAAGCTGAGGTATCATTACATATTCAAGTGCATTAACACGACGTCTTGTTTTTTCGATTTCATCAGCAAGTAGATTTGCTTCTTTTTCCATAGCTGCTAGCTTTAGCATTACTGGGAACACCCTAGATAATTCACTTATAGCTGCATCTAGTTCTCCTGAAGTTGTTGCAAATCCATATGAGTATATATCTGTAACGTCATTTGTAGTTGTTTCAAAGTCAAATACTGGTACATCAACACTCATTACGTTCTTTTTGTCAACATTAACTATTACACCCTGTTTTGGATACATAAGTGCTTCTTCAACGGCTTGTGATGACATTACAGCATTTGCTATACTGAAGTTCTGATAAACACCGCTTATCATTATTTCAACTTCTTCACGTAAAACCTTATTTTCTCTTGCTAAATCTAAGAAAGTTTTCATTAGCTCATCACGTTTGTCTTTTAGAAGTTTATGTCCTCTACTGGCAACACTCAGACGCTTTTTTAAAGAAGCAAGTACCATTCTGGTAGGATTTACATTTAGTCTTGCCATAGCCTACTCCCCCTTCTTTTATTTAGCATCTGGATCATATGTTTCTTCAGGGTAGTATTTTTCTATGTTAGCATCTTTTATACGTTTTAACTCACTCTTAGGAAGTATAGTTAATAATTTCCATCCTATTTCAAGAGTTTCTTCTATAGATCTATTAGTTTCATATCCCTGATTTACATATTCCATTTCAAAAGCATCGGCAAATTTTGCATACTTTTTATCTATGTTTGTAAGTGCAGCTTCACCAAGTATTGACATAAGCTCTTTAGCTTCTTTACCACGAGCATATGCAGCGAATAACTGGTTCATTGTATCTGCATGGTCTTCTCTAGTTTTTCCTTTACCTATACCTTTGTCTTTTAGACGAGATAGTGAAGGAAGTACGTTTATTGGTGGTGTAACACCTTTACGATAAAGTTCACGAGAAAGTATTATCTGTCCTTCTGTGATGTATCCAGTTAAGTCTGGTATTGGATGAGTTTTATCATCTTCTGGCATTGTTAATATAGGTATCATTGTTATTGAACCTTCACAACCCATTTTTCTACCAGCTCTTTCATACATTGTAGCAAGGTCAGTATATAGGTATCCTGGATATCCTCTTCTACCTGGAACTTCTTTTCTTGCTGCAGATACTTCACGAAGAGCTTCTGCATAGTTTGTTATATCTGTTAATATTACTAGTACGTGCATATGTTTTTCAAATGCAAGATATTCAGCAGCTGTTAACGCCATACGTGGAGTAGATATACGTTCAACAGCAGGGTCATTTGCTAAGTTCATGAATAGAACTGTTCTATCTATAGCACCAGTTCTTTTGAAGTCAGATACGAAGTAATCTGCTTCTTCGTATGTTATACCCATTGCAGCGAATACAACTGCGAAGTTAGATTCACTGTTAAGAACCTGAGCCTGTCTAGCTATCTGAGATGCTAGTTCTGCATGAGGAAGACCTGATCCTGAGAATATAGGAAGTTTCTGTCCTCTAACTAATGTATTTAGTCCATCTATTGCAGATACACCAGTCTGTATGAATTCAGACGGATAGTCACGAGCTGCAGGGTTCATAGGTAACCCATTTATATCTAATTTCATTTCTGGTATTATGTCTGGTCCACCATCTTTTGGTCTACCCATACCATCAAATACTCTACCTAACATTTCTTCTGATACAGCAAGTTCCATACCATGTCCAAGGAATCTTACTTTACTGTCAGCTAGGTTTATACCTGCTGAGTTTTCGAATAACTGAACAAGAGCATTATTTCCATTAACTTCTAGTACTTTACATCTTCTTTTTTCACCAGAAGGAAGTTCTATTTCTCCAAGTTCGTCATATGTTACGCCTTCTACGTCTTTAACAAGCATCAGTGGTCCAGCCACTTCTGCAATAGTCTTATACTCTTTTATCAATTACTCCACCTCCTTAGCTGTTAAGTCTGCTAAGCAACTTACCATTTCTTCATCTATTGATGCGTAAACTTCATTTACGTCTTTTTCTTCTACGTATTTAAATCTTCCTATTTTTTCTCTTACTGGAAGTTCTACTAATTTATCAAAATCAGCTCCGTTTGCTATTGCTTCTGCACTTCTGCTGTAGAATAACATTATTAATCTTAATAATAGGAACTGTTTGTTTAGTGAAGAGTATGTATCTACATCGTGGAAAGCATTCTGATGTAAGTAGTCTTCACGTATTGTTCTTGCTATTTCAAGTTTTAATCTATCTGAGTATGAAAGTGCATCCACACCAACTAGCTGTACTATTTCCTGAAGTTCTGCTTCTTCCTGAAGTAACTTCATAGCGTCTGCTCTATTTGTTGACCAGTATTTATTAACGTTTTTGTCAAACCATTTGTTTAATCTGTCTACATATAGAGAATAACTTGATAACCAGTTTATAGCTGGGAAGTGACGTTTGTAAGCAAGGTCACTATCTAGTCCCCAGAATACTTTTACTATACGAAGAGTAGCCTGAGAAACTGGTTCAGAAGTATCCCCACCTGGAGGTGAAACAGCACCTATTGCAGATAGTGCACCTTCTCTTCCTTCTGTTCCTAAGCTTACTACTCTACCAGCTCTTTCATAGAACTGAGCTAGACGAGATCCTAGGTATGCTGGGTAACCTTCTTCACCTGGCATTTCTTCAAGACGTCCTGACATTTCACGAAGAGCTTCGGCCCATCTTGATGTAGAGTCTGCCATAAGTGCTACTGAGTATCCCATATCTCTGAAGTATTCTGCTATTGTTATACCTGTATATATAGATGCTTCACGAGCTGCAACCGGCATATCTGAAGTATTAGCTATAAGTATAGTTCTCTTCATTAGTGATTCACCAGTTTTAGGGTCCTGAAGTTCTGGGAACTCACGAAGAACGTCTGTCATTTCATTTCCACGTTCACCACAACCTATATAAACAACTATTTCTGCGTCTGCCCATTTAGCAAGCTGATGCTGAACAACTGTTTTACCACTTCCGAAAGGTCCCGGTACAGCTGCAACCCCACCTTTTGCTATAGGGAACATTGTATCTATAACTCTCTGACCAGTAACTAGAGGCATATCTGGAACTAGTTTTTCTTTGTAAGGTCTTGCAACCCTAACTGGCCATTTCTGCATCATTGTTAATTCTTTTTCTGATCCATCTTCAAGAGTAAGAACACAAACTGTTTCTTCTACAGTGAATTCACCAGATTTTATTTCTTTAACAGTACCTTTTACTCCTACAGGAACCATTATTCTATGTTCTACAACAACAGTTTCCTGAACTGTACCTATTATATCTCCAGTCTGTACAGCGTCACCAACAGATACTTTAGGAACAAATTCCCATTTTTTATCTCTGTCTATTGCTGAAACGTCTATACCTCTTGATATATTAGATCCTGCAACTTCCACCATTTTTTCTAGTGGACGCTGGATACCGTCGTACATATTTTCTATAAGTCCTGGTCCAAGTTCAACACTTAGAGGAGCGTGAGTTGATACAACTTTTGTTCCTGGTCCAAGACCTGCTGTTTCTTCATATACCTGAATAGATGCTTTATCTCCACGCATCTCGATTATTTCACCTATAAGTCCCTCATCTGAGACACGAACCACGTCAAACATGTTGGCTTCTTGCATACCTTCAGCAACAACAAGTGGTCCAGATACTTTAACTACTTTTCCTTGGCTCATTTTATCACCGTTTCTTTCTATATTAATTAAAATTAATAATTTGTTTTCTTACTTATCTCCGAAAAGAATATCAGCTCCAACTGCTTTTTCTACATTCTTTTTAACTCCTGCTATTCCTATACCTAAGCTTCCGTCAACTCCTGGTATTGGGATTATAGCTGGTGTTATTAGTGATTTATAGCTGTCTATTTCTTCTATCATATCTTTGCATAGACCTTCTGTTATGTAGATAATAGCGAAATTCTCTTCAGTTACAAGCTGATGTAGAATTTTTTTAGCTTCGTCTGAGTTCATACAAGGGTATGTATCAAGTCCAACAGCTTTGAATCCTACAACACTATCTCTGTCACCTATTACTCCTATTCTATACATAACTTACTCTCAGCCTTTCTCTTATTCTATCTGATGGAAGTCCAGCTAACTTACCAGCCATTATTATTCTAGCTGCTTTTATTTCGTTTTCTTTAGCTAATATATAGCCAACTATTGCTTCTATTCCAAAAGATTTATATCTTGAATCTTTTACATATTCCATCAAACGATTATCACATAATTTTTCAAGCATTGTGAAACTGCCACTTTCTTTAAGCATTGGAATACTTTCAGCTAGGACATCTGATAGTCCATAAGAAACTAGCTTTTCAGCAAATGTTTCAAGCTGTTCATCGTATCCAGCTATAAAGAATTTTTCTGTTATATTTCCACCTTCTATAAACACTTTAGAGAAGAAGTCCCAAGACTTATTCATTCTTCTCATTCTAACAAATATTCTTAAATTAATAGTATCTATTAGAAGTTTTACATATCCTTTTAAATATGCATTTTCTGATTTTTCCGCAAGTCTTATCATATCTTTATAGCATGCTTTATCAAGAATTATATCTACTTGCTGAGGATCCTTAGTTCTTCCGAATACATCAAGAACTTCTTCTATAGCATCCTTCATTTCTGTAGACATTCCAACGAAGTCTCTTTCTCTTACCATATTAACAAGATCTTTAGTATCTATACTTCCACTTCCCATAAAGAATGGTTCAGGATCTGTTCCTAAAAATTCTGCTTTTAATATAACCTTTATATTATGGTAGTCTGACTGATATAAAAATATGTTAAAGTACTCAGGATCGTGAACTATTGATTTAACAAATTCGTAAGTTCTTTTGTGTTCCCGTGTTAAGAGCACTTCGAAATCCTGTGGTTTTACATCCGGAATAGCTCCACCGTATTCCATTTCTGTAAGTACTTTTAGTGCTTCTTCCGGATTTTTACTTTCAACCATTTTTTCGATTTTGTCGTGGCTAAGCATATTTTTTTCTCCGCTTCTTACACAGGCAGTGGCAAATACGTAATCTCTATCGTTAATCTTTGCCAAATCAATCAATCCCCTTTCTTTAAAGTGGATAAGCCTTGTATTATTCGAACAATGCCTTTACCACATCAGGTGTTATTTCTTCTTTTATATCTTCAATTATAGATTCTATAGTAGCAGTTATTTCAACTTTACCAGCTACAACTTTGAATCCTCCACTAGCATTTATTGTTTTACTTGATAAACAAAAGTTATTTCCTTTTTCATTTGCCAGAACAACTACTTTTTCTCCAACAGCTTCAGCGTCTTTAGCATTGAAAAGAACTTCTCCACATTTAACACCTATGTCAGATAAAGTATCTGCTAGAAACTCTATGTATTTTTCTTCGTCCATATTGTGGACTTCTGCAACTGCTCTCTCGAAACATTCATTAACTGCATCCTGTTTAGCTTTTAGAAGCATTTTTCTTGTTTCAAGCTGAGCAAGCGAATTTCTTCTGCTGAATACTTTTTCTGATTCAGCTTTTATCTTGTTCTGGACATTTAAAAGTATTTTATCTGCATCGGCCTGTGCCTTAGCTATTATTTCTGCTTCCTGTTTTCTTGCTTCAGCAACAGCATTATCTGCATATCCCTGAGCTTCAGAAAGTATTTTTTCTGTTATTTTTTCAATACTCATTATATCCACATCCTTAAACTGTTACTGTTGTTATTATAAAGCTATTGCGTTTAACATTAAGAAAGATACTAGTAATGCTAATACGGCATATGTTTCAACCATTGCTGCATATATCATACCTTTTGCTAATTCTTCTGGTTTTCTAGCTATAAGCATTATACCAGCTGCTGCTGCTTTACCCTGAGCTATAGCTGAGAATACACCAACTATTCCTATAGGTGCTGCTGCTGCTAATATTGCTGCACCCTGTGCAACTGTTAAATCTGCTATTCCACTTCCACCCATAAGACCTATTTTAAGCATTATGATGAAAGCTATTAATAATCCATATATACCCTGAGTACCTGGTAGAGCCTGCATGATTAGTGTCTGACCGAATTTTTTAGGGTCTTCTGCTACTACTCCTGCTGCTGCTTCCCCAGCTATACCTACACCTATCGCACTTCCTATACCTGCTATTGCTGCTAATGATGCTCCTAAAATTGCTAACATTGTACCGATTGACATATTAATCTTCCTCCTTAACTATGTCGACATATTTTGTCTTTTTATCAAATGGTTCAAACGCTGTTCCTCCGCCTTTGTAGAATTTTCCGAAGAATTCAACGTACTGTAGTCTGCTGGCGTGAACGAAACTTCCTAATGCATTTATTGCTAAGTTGAATAAATGTCCAAATACCGCAACTACTATTAATAATATAGATCCTTTTATTCCTCCGCCTGCTAAGCTACCCATTGTATTTATAACCTGAGCTATAACTCCAGTAGCAAGACCTAAGGCAAGAAGTCTTGAGTATGAAAGAATATCAGCTAAATAAGAAGTTATATCGTATAAGCTTCCTAAACCGCCTGTAATCTTTCCGAATATTCCTTTTTTCTGTCTTCCTCCTGTTAGAAGGATACCTACAACACCTATGATTGACATATATTTACCTGCTGTAGCAAATGCTGGTCCTATATTTCCACCTACACCAAATAGAACTAAACCTACTAAAAGTACATACCATAAACCTATATCAAATAATGCATCTAGAGGTTTACCGTCTCTTATTAGCATATATGCCTGTATTCCCATACCTAGGAATAAATGTATACCACCTAGTATGAATGAGAATATTAATAATTTCATAGGGTCATTTACTGGGTTAAACCATAGTGGCTTGATTACAAAGTTGTCTATTCCAAAGAATGTCTTAGCTGCAACTGTTGGTAAATCTCCAAACCAACCACCAAATAGTGCTCCCCAAATTGCTGTTGAAATACCACACCAGAAGAACATATTTATAAGTTTTTTCATCATTCCCTCTAGTCTGAATTTCTTAGATATTATAAAGCATCCAACTGCCATTATTATTCCGTATGCTGCATCACTTAGCATCATACCGAAGAATATAAAGTAGAATGGTGCTAACCATTTTGTAGGGTCTATTTCATTGTATTCAGGTAATGCGTAAAGATTTGTTATTGCTTCGAATGGATATATAGCTCCTGTATTGTGTAGTAATACTGGTGCTTCTTCTCCTTCTGGAATTTCATTAAATTCGTAATAACATTCATTTTCTTCTAGCACTCTCTGAACGCTTTTTTCTGCCGCTGCCGGCATATATCCGTCAAAATAGAAAGAAGCTTCTGTTTTTAAAAGCCTATTTCTTATCTGATTTCTATCTTTTTCTATAACAGTATCGTCGTATAAACATTCTACTTTCTTGATTTCTCCAGTCATAGAAGTTATATTTGCCTCTACTGCTTCTTTTTCTTTTGCTATTTCAGCAAGCTCTTTTTCATAGCTTCCTGTTATTTCAGCTGGTGTTCCGTACATGTTTGAGAATGTAACTTTGTTAAATCCAAACTGTCTAACACAATCTAAAACAAGTTCGATATCATCTTTTAGAGCTATTATAGATAAGTAATGTTGATCTGCATCGCTTCCGATAAGTCTAAATACTGTTCTATCTGTAGCTTCCTCTACAGCAGCTCTCATAGCTTCTATCTCTGTTACGCTAGGAACAACCCCCATTAGAATTTCAGTACTTTCTGTTTCCCTCAATTCAACAGGTATATCATAAGAAAGCCATGGCTTTAATGAAACCATATTAGTTTCTATTTTATTTTCTTGTCCTTTCAGATTCACAAGACTATTATAAAGCTTATAAACCTTTTCTACTGTATCTTGGATAGATTCTCTATCCTCCATAACCTTTTTAAATTCTCTCTTTGTAATAGCTCTTCTAGTCTTTATAAGAGGCCCTTTAGATTTGTCGTACTGATTAAGTGTATCTAGTACTGTAGAAATCTTCTGAAGCTCTGAATCAATTCTACTTACTTCATCTTCATTGCCGTCTTTTACAACTATATTAGCCCATTCTTCATCAAGAAGTTTTTGATCCTGTGCACTTAATTCAACTACCCCAAGATCCATTAAATGTTTTATAAGCTCTTCTTTATTGTTGCTCAGTCCTATGACAGAAAGTTTTTTCATCTTAACAATTGACATTAGACTTCACAATCCTTTCTAGAACAACCTTTACTCCAGCTTGAATGTTTTTTTCAGCTTCTGATAAAATCACTCTGCTTTTTTCTGATGTTTGTTCAATAGTATCATCATATACCTTGCCAGCTTCAACTTCAGCATTGCTTATTGCTAAATTGTATTCAGCATCTGCCTTGTCTTCTGCTTCAAGCACTATCTGTGATGCTCTTTTATTTGCATCAGCTACGATTTGTTTTGCTTCCTGAACTCCATCTTTTTTAATTTTATCGGCCTGTTCTTCTGCTTCATTGATAACTTTTATTAATTCAATAGATGACATCTCTTCACCACCTGTCTTTTTGAAATTGGCCAAACTTTTTATAATATTCTTAGATTATATTTATTATATTTTTATTTTACGATTTTGTCAATTTCATAAATTTAACTTTTTGCATTGTTTTTTAGTTTATTTTTCAATTTTCTAATTTATTTTGCATAATCATTTTTCATTTCTATCGTTTTGAAATTAATTTGAATACGTTTTTCATTTTTAAGTCAGATAATAATTTTTCCCATAAAATTTTTATTATGCATAGAATTTTTATATAGTTTTTATCTGTATTCATTGAAATATCAATTCTTATTTACAATACCTATTCTTTTTCATTTGTCATAATTTTGAAAAAACTTAATTTTAACTTTGATTTTTTTTGAAACAATTTGAAGTATTACAGTTTTTATAAATATATACAACTTGTCACTTTTTGCAAGTTGTTTATGCTTAAAAATTCTATTATCTGAATATTACTTCTTTTATTTTTTTAGCTATTTTTTTATCAATCAATGCTTTTTCTATTAATTTAAACCATAATTCTTATTCTTTTGTATACAATTTAGATTGTTTTTAACTGTATCTATAGATTTTACAGCATAGATACAAATCACTTTAGCCCCTCTTAGATATTTTTTTAACTTTCATTTCTTAAGCCTATATAAAATTCTCTTTCTAAAAATATCTTTTATACTATTCAGACAATTCTGGCTAATAACTTTTACTTATCAATCGTAAAATATTAATACAATTCTTGTTTTACTAATGTCTTTTATTTAACCCTTATTAAAATTTATAAACTCAAAATATTTATAAAAATTATATACAGAAGTTCTTAGATTAAAATATCTAGAATTAAAAATAATATTCAAGATATTTTATAATGTTATTGCAATTGTTTTACGATTTATCCCACAAAAAAAGAGAGATTTATTCTCTCTCTTTTTTAGTCAGCCTATTATTAGTTTATTACTTTCTCATTTCTTTTACCATATTATCATAGTTATCAAGTCTTTCACCATAACTATCTTTCATATCAAATTCACATTCTATTCCTACTTCTTTTAATCTTTCTGATATAGCAACTTTTTCTTTAGGGAATTCTACTGGATTTATTGTCATAAATACACCATGAGCTACATTATTAAACATTTCTCTAGGCATTGAAATACCAATTTCTCCTTCAGTAAAAGCACCATATTTTCTAGCCCCTTTACAGAATAATGTAAGATTTATATCATTATTGTAGAATGGTTTTGAAATAATATCTCCACACATAGCCTGATTTCCTATAAAACTTATATTTTTAGGTGCTCCATAATAATAAGCATATCCCTGCATTATTCTCATAGCCTGTCTAGTATTACAAACAATAAATACCAAATCTGCGTTGTCTAACTCTGTTAATGGAGCTATCTCTATGCCATATACATCTTGTTCTAAATAATGTACACTTTCAACTATCGAACGGGAAACTGATTTGCTATTATATAAACCACAAGCTGCATAACTTTGACCTGAAGAAATTGTTATATCTGGTTTTGTTATACCAAGAGCAAATCCACCATATGAACAAAGTATATGTTTTTCATCAGCTTTTAAATGTTTCCCCTCAAGTCCTCTTCTACATAAAAGACATATACTTCCTTTCATTTCTGGGACATCTAATTTATCATATTCACTTTTAAATTCTATAAAACGAGCCGCTGCTACATTTCTTTCTAAATTTAATATTAAATGCAAATATTTAAAAGCATTATTTTTATCTATCATATAAAATCCTTCTTTCTAAAAAATATTAATCAACAATTATATCATCAAATTTTCTTTTTCCTTTATTAATTTTATTATTCCAAACAACACCAATTCCCATATATGCCATTATTAATGAAACTAAAGGAGAAAGATAATTTAAAAATGCATATGGTGCAAATTCTAATCCAGAAACCCCTAATGTAGAAAAACAAAACGCACCAAATGTAGTCCAAGGCATCAATGGTGCTAACATTAATCCACCTTCACTTACCAATCTAGCTAGCATTGAACGATTAAGCCCTCTTTTATCAAATTCATTTTTATAAACAGAACCATTAAGTATAAATGATAAATAAGCCTCTCCAAGACTAGCTGTTGAAATAAATGAACTCATTAAAACTACAAAAGAAAGAGAACCTACTGTGTTAATTTTTTTCAATAGACCTGAAACCAATGCATTTAGATAACCACATTTATCTAAAAGACCTCCCATACATATAGCTAAAAATGCTATTGAAAATGTATTTAGCATACTTTGAAGTCCGCCTCTATTTAAAATAGGATCAACATATTCTGAACCAGTTTCAATTACAAACCCAGAGTTTAAAGCTTCTATACAACTAGAAATAGTTTCACCTTGGAAAATTACAGATATAATCATTCCCGCAAATATTGCAATCGCCATACTTGGTAAAGATGGATATTTCTTAAATGATAAAAATAGAAGTATTAGCATAGGTAATAAAACTATAGGATTTAAATTAAAGTTCTGTGCTAGAACAGACTGTGTTTCTTTTATTATTTCATAATTTATATTTGATCCTGCAAACTTAAATCCAAGAACAGCAAAAAGTACAAATGAAATAATATATGCTGGAAGCATAGTAGTAATCATAGCCTTGATTGTATCGTATAAATCTGCTCCACATGACATAGATACTAAGTTAGGTGTATCAGATACAGGTGACATCTTATCACCAAATGCAGCACCAGAAACAATCATAGCTGCTGTAATAGGAAGTGGTATTCCCATTCCTTGACCAAGAGCAATTAAAGCTATACCAACAGTACCAACTGTACCCCAAGATGTTCCTGTGCAAAGTGCTGTTATACTACATAAAAGCAATCCTGCTGGTAGAAATATCTTAGGACTTATTATATTAAGTCCATAATATATAATAGCTGGAACTGTACCCGACATCATCCATGATGCAATTATACCACCTATAGCTATGAAAAATAATAAACCAAATGTACCATTTTTAATACTTTCAGCCATTATATCTATAAGTTCATTAAATTTATATTTAAGCTTTAAACAACTTATTAAACAAACTAAAGTAATAATAAGTATTAAACACGCAGGGATAGAAATAGTTTTTAACCACATTACCCCAACAAACATAATAGAAATTATCATCAATAGTATCGCTACTGAAAGTCCAAAAGTTGCTGACTTATGAATCGAAGAATTATTGTTTATTTTTTCCCCCATTATTCTTTCTCCCTTTTTTATTACAATTTTTACATGCATGCGTCAATATTATACATCAAAAATCATACTAAAGCATTATTTTTTGTGTATTATACAAAATAACTATATTTTACTGTATTTATATTGATAAAACAAATACTTGTATACTGTTATCTTGAAACTAACTTATAGGCTAATACTAAAACTTAGTGTTCTGTAGTCCACAGTTTAATTTCATATGATAATCTAAATAATTTTACTACAGATTAATAACATGCCCGTCATACCAAAAAAGGACCTATTGCAAAACTTGCAACAAGTCCTCGTTTATAGGTTATAAATTTTCTATCATATTTTTAACTAGTTCGTATGACACTACATCGTAATTCATTTCATTTGGTGCACTTGCATAAGAGTAGCTTACATTATTCTTATGAGTTGTTGGATCTTCAACCCAAGCCTTACAAGAACTATGAACCTGGTTTATTCCTGTATAATCCATTATTTCATCCATATTTCCTACATTAACTCCACTACCTGCAAGTATTTCTATTTTGTCGCCGTATTTTTCTTGAAGATTTTTTATTACTTCTTTTCCTTCTATAGCTTTTGGCTCTAATCCACTTGTAAGAACTCTATCTATTCCAAGCTCGATTAAAGTTTCCATAGTTTTGTATGGATCTGCTACACAGTCAAAAGCTCTGTGGAATACAGCTTCTCCGTTGTATTCTTTTATTATTTTTACAATCTCAGCAGTTTTTTCTTTATCTACTTCTCCATCTTCAGTTAAAAATCCAAACGCTAAACCATCTGAACCATTTTTCATAAGAAGCTCTGCATCCATCTTCATCACTTCATAATCTACATCGCTGTAGTGGAAGCCCGCACCTCTTGGTCTAAGCATTGATATAACTGAAAGATTTGTATTCTTTTTAGTTAATACTAGTGTAGCTAAAGAAGGTGTAAGTCCTCCTAGATGTAACGCACTGTTTAACTCTATTCTCTTTGCACCTGCTCTATCTGCATTGTATGCATCTTCATAACTTCCGCAGCATATTTCAACTATTTTTTCCATTTTATCAAATCCTATCTATTAAATAATAATCCTTATTTTGACGTAATCCGTCGTTTTTAACTTGCGTGTTTCTGGTAACCTTTAAATCAAATCTTTTTTACAATCAACCTTTAAATAATCTTTTATATACTTTTAAAATAATCCTCTAAATAATTTTAATAACTAAACAATCCTATATATTGGCTAAGTAATATATACCTAGTCCGTATATCTTAGCATTTGATATTAAGTCTTCTACCTTCATCCATTCATTTGGAAGATGTCCTATTCCCTTCTGTCCAGGGAAACTTGGCCCAAATGGAACAATATTAGGCATTAGTTTTGCATATGTTCCGCCAGTTGTTGTCACAGGAGTTCCGTCAAGTCCTGTAACCAACTCATATGCATTCTGAAGACTTCTAACCATATCGCTGTCTTTTTCAAATCTAACTGGAGTATAATGGCTCACGCATTTTACTTCCATTCCATTTGATTTTTCCTCTATAGTGCTTATTATCGTCTCTACAGTAAGTCCCACAGGATATGAGAATGTTACAGAGAAAATAACTTTGCCGTCCTCGTATCTTAATTTATAATTTCTCATTTCATTTACACCAAATTCTTCGCTCTTATAATCAAGACCTAAGCTTTCCGCATTTGGCTTAGCGTTCATAAAGTATGTATTTACAAACGCAAAAAATTCAGCTATATTTTTTTCTTCTGTTGAAATTTCTACAACAGCTCTACCTCTTTCTGCATATACAACTGGGTATTTGCAGTCTGGTGTCCATCCCATTACAGGTGGTTTTTCTTTTTCTAAGTAGTATTTTAAATCTTCAAATCCTGTTTCTTCATCGCATCCAAAGATTATTCTGACCGGTCTTTTTAATTCTACATTTAACTGCTTTATTGCATATAAAGCGTATAAACAAGATAGTATCGGTCCTTTATTGTCTAATATTCCTCTTGCGTAAATATATGCTTCTTCTTCATGCGCACTAAATGGATCGTGTTTCCAGCCTTCTCCAACTGGAACAACATCTAAATGACCTATTATACCTATATAATCGTCACCTTCTCCATACTGTGCCCATCCAATGTAATTATCAAGATTTCTAGTTTCAAAACCTAAGCTCTCTGCTAATTTCAATGTTTCATCTAAAGTTAAGGCTATATCCTTACCAAATGGAGCATTTTCTTCGGCTTTTGTTTCGACACTCGGCATCTTGACAATCTTTTTAATTCCTTTAATCATTTCTGATGAATTTTTTTCAATCTGCCGAATTATCTTTTTTTCCATTTATTTTTCCTCCAATGGTGCAGTTCTTGTTTTCATGTAGTTGTCTAACCATTCCTGGCTAGCTACTTCATGTACACATTTACCATCTACATTTTTAGTTAAGTATACTATTGGTTCCTGTCCTTCTGTAGCTACTGCAAATGAGAAGCCTTCTATATTTGTAGCAACTCCCCATTCACCTTTGTTGTTCATAGCTATTAGAGATAAATCTCCAGCTTTTCCTCTTCTTTCTATTAATTCTTTATTTAAATCGTTTACTGCTATTTCACAAGCTTCCTGAGGATGTTTTCCTTCTTTCATAAGTCTTACTATTTCATAAGATATACATCCTTTCATAAGGTCTTCACCTAATCCTGTTGCACTTGCTCCACCTATTTTTGAATCAACATAGAATCCTGATCCAGATATTGGAGAATCCCCTACTCTACCTTTTCTCTTCATGAATAATCCACTTGTAGAAGTAGCTGCAGTCATTTTACCATGAGTATCTAGACAAACCATACCTACTGTATCATGTCCTGAATATGGGCTTATTTCCTGCTGTTTAACTTCTTTAACTCTATTTTTGTAGTGTATTTTTGCTCTATCTGTTAGCATATTTTTTCTTTCGAATCCTTCTTTATGAGCAAATTTTTCTGCTCCTTCTCCAACTAACATACAGTTTACTTTTTCATGAGATAATCTTCTAGCTATTGATATTGGATTTGCGTAGTCTTTTATTGCTGCTACTGCACCTATATCTAATGTATCTCCATCCATGTATGCTGCATCTAGTTCTACTTCCATTTCTTCATTTGGAAGTCCACCGTATCCTACTGATTTGTAGAATGGGAAGTCTTCTACTTCTTTTATTGCTGTTTCTATTGCATCCCCTGCATCAGCACCTTCTTTTAGCATTTTATCTGCTTCTGTTATTCCTTCTACTGCCATACGCCATGTTGCTATTATTCCCCACATGCTCTTACCTCCTATATTATACAGAAAGGATGCCTAAAAAAGCATCCTCCCCCATTTTTTAATTTAAAAACAATATTTTGATACTATTTCTGAACAATCATCGCCTTCGTGCATAGCTTTTGCTAATTCACACATAGCGTCTAATGATTCATTTAATCCAAATCCACCTTTTTTAGGTGTTTTTATTATATGCACTTTGTCTTTGTACTCAGCTATTGTTTCTTCATTTTCTACTGACATAGCTGCAAATGCTTTTGCTTCTGTTGTATTGTTTATGTCGTTAGCTACTCTAGCAGCCATTTTTCCATATCCTAAGTAGTTTAAACATGGTCCACACATTACAACATCTGCTTTTAATTTATTTACCATTGCGCAAAGTTTTCTACTTACTTCATCTGGATTAGCAGCATAAGTACCGTCACCGCAGTAAAGACAAGCTATTACCTTTCCGCCTATTTTCTTTAAAGACTGTTCCATCATTACAGCAGGACCTATTACTTCTTTTTTAGCTCCTAGTGGCACATCATGGTCATCTTTTATACCTGCACCTGACTGTATCTGATCGTAAATCATTATAATTCTCATATTAATTCATCTCCTAAATCTTATAGATCGTCGAATGATAGGTCATCTAATGATATATCTTCATCGTCTTCTTCAACGTTGCTCATTTCTTCCTGTAAGTACTGTTTGTCTAGTATTTTTATGAATGGCATGTATATAAATACACCTAATACTAGAAGTAATGCCTGAAGTATTGCTCCTACCCAGTTTGTAGCAAGGAATCCTGATATTACAAGTGGTGTTGTCCATGGTATATTAACACCTGAACATATTGGAACAAAGTTCATCGCCATTGCAAAGTATGATATTACTATGTTTATAGTTGGTACTAATATGAATGGTACTAACATAGCAGGGTTTAAAACTATTGGTAAACCGAATAATATTGGTTCATTTATTCCGAATATACCTGGTACTAATGACATTTTACCAAGATTTTTTATACGTTTTGATTTACAGAATAATAACATTGCTATTACTAGTGATAATGTTGAACCTGCACCACCAAATGTTGCAAATAAATCCTGGAACTGCTGGCATATTATATGATGTTCTCCAGCTACGTTTCCTGCAGATAAAGTCTGAAGTATTGGGTTGAATACTGCACCAACAACAGATCCACCATTTACTCCGAAGAACCAGAATATATGTAAGAATATGTAAGCTATTACCATTGCTCCTAAAGTATCTCCAAGGTTTAGAAGTGGAGTCTGTAAGAATTCGAATATTATCTGGAATACATCTGTTCCCATGTATCCGAATATTAAGTTAACAGCAAAGAATATTATCATAACTACTGCTGCTGGTATTAAAGCTGCAAATGATTCCTCAACTGTTGGAGGTACACCTGCTGGCATTTTTATTGTCCAACCTCTTTTTTCAACAAATGTATATATATGTACTGATATGAATGCACAGAATATACCAACGAAAATACCTTTAGCTCCTAGCCATCCTAGAGGCACACCAGTTAAACTAACTGCCTGAGCAACACCATTTACATCAACTTCACCAGTTACTGTATATGGCATTATTAAGAACCAAGAAACTAATGCTGTTGCAGCACCGAATAATTTATTCGTACCTAATTTTTCTGCAAAAGAATACGCAATACCCATAACTGCAAATACCGCCATTATTGTGAATGTAGCATCTGCTGGTTTTGCTATATAACTTGCTAAAGTCCGTCCAGTTGCCTGATTTACAACTGTTCCTTCAAGAAATTCTATCCATGCTGGGATAGGGAAGTTTGCTATTAATAGGAATATAGATCCACCTATTAATAGTGGTGTTGATAGTAAGAACCCATCACGAATTGACATTAAGTATTTGTTACGTCCTATAGCTTCTGCTAAGGGCATTAAAACTTTTTCAAGTTTTTTCATCATAAGCCTATCTCTCCTTTTTAATTTTTGTGTTTTGATTTTTGTGTTTTGTTGTTTTGTATTTTGATATTGTTTTTAATTTCTTACCTTTTGCTACTTCATTTTACTTTTTTAACTTTTGTGTTTTATTTTTGTGTTTTATTGCTCTGTAAACTTTTACTAATTATTTGTTTGATTTTATTAATTTTATAGCTGTTTTTAGAACTTTTTCTCCGTTCATCATACCGTAATCTCCCTGATCTATAAGAGCTATTGGTACATTTAATGAGCTATACTGTGCAACTATTTCTTCGTACATGAATTTTATCTGAGGCCCAAGTAGTATACAATCTGGACAATCATTTTTTAATATATCTCCCATCTGTGGATAAGGGAAAGCTGCAACTTTTATTGGTAAATTGTGGCTATCTGCTACTCCCTGCATTTTACTAGCTAACATACTAGTTGACATTCCGTTACTGCAAAATAAATAAACTTTTTTCATTTTATATATCCTCCTATTTTTCTAACGCTGCTATACGTTTATTTAACTTGATTATTTCTTCAGCCATAAGTTTAGCTGTTTCTGCTGCCATTAACTGATCTTCGGCATGCATTAATAATATATTTATATTTACTGATTCTCCTGCAGCTTCTTTCTGTATTAAACCTGCATGAGCTTTATGTCCTTCTAAGAACACTTTCTGTCCTTCTTTTATAATTTCTTCAGCTTTTTCAAATTCACCTTTTTCTGCTAATCTCATTGCTTCTATATAATTTGATTTAGCAGTCCCTACTGCTGATATAATCTGAAAACTTATTAATTCTAATTCATTCATTAACTTTACCTCCACTTTCTATAATGCTATTATACTAGGCAATTGATTTCCTATGACTGTACTCACATTTCCTAAACTTAGGAAATTATTTACACATAACTACTCTAGTACTTCCTATGTAGTCGTGAATTGCCTTATGATCTTTAGTAAATATAACCATACCAGCACTTACAACACATACTGCTAGACCAACATACATTAATCCAGATACTATTTCTATACCTGTTAATAATGTAAATACCTGATGCCATATTGCACTCGCTGTCACTAAAGAACCTTCCACCACTATTATTCCTACTAACTGTCTTAGGAACATATTCTTAAATGTAATTTCTTCTTCATCATCTTTTACTATTTGGATTTTACAAATTTTCTTACCTAAAGTCTGTCCCTTTGTAATCCATGTCGGAACAGCTACAAAGTAAAATAAAGCAAACACAAAACCTAAACATCCCGCTATTAGACCATAATTTTTAGGAAATTCTAGTATATTCTGCTTAAGCACACTTCCAAAAAGCTTCTGAGATATCATAGCTATTGGAAAAGCTGTAACAAGACCACCTAAATACCAATCTATTAAATAACTTAAAAATCTTCTTGTTAAAGGCACATCTTCGTATCTTTTTTTAGTACTTTTATCTATTTTTTTAACTAAATTGCTCTTTTTATTTTTCTTACTCATATTTCCTCCTATTAATTTTCTACATTTATAATATGCTTATTCTAATGCTTCCTTTTTTATCCCTACTCTAACACTTCTTTCATAAAGTCGTCGTAGTTGTTTACAGCCAGAAGTCTAGCCAATTTCTTTGAATCAGTTACCGTATTTGATAACCATTCAAAGAATATCTTCAATAAACTATTGTCTGTATCTCTTATTCCAAGAAGGATTATCAATCTAACATCGAAATCCCCCCATTTTACAGGCTTATCTAACACCATAACAGAAAGACAAGATTCTTTTGTTGATACTTCCATTGAATGAGGCACCGCAAACCCATAAGAGAACGATGTGGCAGACATACTCTCTCTTTTAAATACATCTTCTGTATATCTCTCATCAGCTAAATCTTTCTCAACAAGCTCATTGCATAGCTTATTTATTATCTCATCTGATGATTCATATGTTTCATGAACATGGAATGCCAACAGGGCAGCTTATTAATGATGAATTGGCATGCACTGATTTCAATAATCGTTATAAAATGTTGAAGAGTACACTTTATAATGCAGTCATGTCCCATGTTGGAAAACGTGACAAAGACACCTTACGTATTCAGATGCAGGAAAAACGACAAGTGAATGAGGTGTTTTTTAAAGACCTGGACAATCCTAAGTTCTGGGAAGCAGACTCTCTTCACTACGCTGATGAACGTATCGTAACGGAAGATTTAATGAAGAGAAATCTTTCCACCAATCCGAAGATGATAATGTTTGATGCGTGCTACAACGGTTCTTTTCACGAAAACGACTATATAGCAGGACAATATATCTTTAATGACGGTCAGACATTAGTAGCACAAGGAAATACCCGTAACGTATTGCAAGACCGCTGGACTATTGAAATGATTGGTTTGTTGTCCCATGGTGTACGAGCCGGGCAATACAATAAGCTAATCGTATCACTTGAAGGTCATTTGTTTGGTGATCCCACTTTCCGTTTTGCTCCTATCGAAGCCAATACTTTAAGTACCGATATAACAATACACAAAGATGACAAAGCCTATTGGAAGAATTTGTTAAACAGCCCATACGCTGATGTACAAAGTTTGGCCATGCGTATGCTGGCTGACATCGATACCCAAAAGGAATTGTCTCCGTTGCTCCTGAAAAAATACCGGGAAGGCGGTTTCAATACAGTCCGTATGGAGGCTATCAAGTTGTTGAGCCGTTATCAGGACGACAACTTCATCGAAGCATTACGCGAAGGTTTGAACGATACTTATGAAATGGTAGCTCGCCAAAGTGCCATTTATGCTGGATTTGTAGGTGACGATTCCTTATTGCCCGCTATTGTGGAAGCATTGGTCGAACATAATGAACGCTTACGCGTACAAATGAGTGCCAACAAGGCTTTAAGCCTTTATCCGAAAGAGAAAGTAGAAAAGACAATAGAAGACTTTTATGCAAAAGTTGACCGTTTGAATGAAAACGAAGAGAAAAAACGATTACTAAGAAGCCTGGAAAGAATGTTTGTACAAGAGGCAAAAGTCCATCAGACCTTGATGGATGTAGCTGCACCGGAAGCAAAACGTATCAGTGCAATCCGCAATGTGCGTAACTATACATTCCATTTCCACGTGGATGATTATTTGAATGTAATTCGTGATGCCGGTAATCCACAGGAAGTACGTGTAGTAATGGCCGAAGCATTAGGTTGGTTTACTAATTCTGTACAACGGCCACACATTCTTGAAGAAATAAAGAAGATGCAACAAACAGCCAATCTTCCGGAAGATTTAAAAGCAGAGCTTGAACAGACAATCAAAAGATTAAGTTTATAAATATGAATAAATACATCCTTTTGGCAATTACCGCTTTGTGCTTACAGGATATGTAGGCGCAAACAGTTGTACATCCTAGTATAAAAACAAAGACTACTTTTGCAATTGTAGTCGATCAGAAAAGTTATGATGAAGCGAAAAGTGAAATTGATGCTTATCGTACCAGTATAGAAAAAGAAGGTTTAGGTACTTACTTGCTAATTGATGATTGGAAAAGGCCCGAACCTATTCGTGAGCAACTTGTCAAATTGCATGAGAATGAGAAAACGCCTTTGGAGGGTTGCGTATTTATAGGTGACATCCCTATTCCAATGATTCGTGATGCACATCATCTATCTTCGGCTTTCAAAAGGTCTCCCAAAGCCAATTGGCAGAAATCAAGCGTTCCTTCCGACCGTTATTATGATGACTTCGGATTAAAATTTGATTATATTAAACAAGACAGTTTGATACCTGACTATCATTATATGACATTGCGTGCTGATTCTAAACAGTATATTTCACCGGATATTTATTCGGCCCGTATCCGTCCATTACATTTAGAAGGTGAGAACCGTTATCAGATGCTACGCGATTACTTAAAAAAGGCAGTTGCCGAAAAAGCAAAGCAAAATGCATTTGACCAACTGACTATGGCCCGTGGCCATGGTTACAATTCTGAAGATCCTTTGGCATGGAGCGGTGAGCAAATAGCCTTACGTGAGCAATTGCCGCAAATATTCAAATCGGGTAATACAGTGAAGTTCTATGATTTTAACATGCGCTATCCGATGAAACCATTATACTTGAACGAGATTCAGCGCGAAGGATTAGATGTCATGCTATTCCATCACCACGGTGGCCCCACCATGC
>UQCY01000006.1 GCA_900539645.1 uncultured Clostridium sp.
CTCCTTTCCGTAGGGGGAATGTGTTTTTGGGTGAAATCATTGTAAACCCTACCGGGGTCGAGATTCAATACTAAATAAGTTAACAGAGCGAAATATTTTTATAGAGGTGATTTTTATGAAAGATGGTCATATACATTCACATTATTGTCCTCATGGGACAAGTGATTCTTTTGAAATGTACATAGAAAATGCTATAAAAAACGGATATGATGAGATAAGTTTTACCGAGCATTTTCCATTACCTGATGGATTTGTAGATCCTTCTCCAGAGCAGGATAGCACACCTTCTGTTGAAGCTTTTGAACGGTATTTAGATGAGGCTGAGGAAATGAAAAAGAAATATCGGGATAAGATAAAGATAAATGTCGGTACTGAAGTAGATTATCTTGAAGGTTATGAAGAACAGATAAAAAATAATTTAGAAAAATACGGAAAGAGATTGGATGATGCTTTACTGTCTGTTCATAATATGAAAATTTGTGGTGAATTTGTATGTATTGATTATAGCACAGAGGAATTTAAAAGAATTTCAGATTTAGCAGGAGGAGTTGACAAGCTTTATAGAAAATACTATGAAACAGTTAAAAAAGCTGTAGAATCTGATTTAGGAGAGCATAAGCCAAAGAGATTTGGGCATTTAAATCTAATAAGAAAGTTCTGCAAGGTGTTTGAGTATGATTATAGTGAACAAGATATTTTAGAAGATATAATGAAAGCATTAAAAGAAAATGAATTTGAGCTTGATTTAAATGTATCTGGAATTAGAAATCCATACTGTGGTGAGATATATGTTTCAGGATATTTAAAAGAATTAGCTGATAAATACGATATAAAAACTGTTTTAGGATCTGATTCACATACAGCTGAAACAATAGTGAGTAGAGAAGAATATGAAAAATTTACTAAGTAATTAAATAATATTAAGAAAATAAATAGATTATAGCCGTTTCTATATTAAAAGATATTGACTAAGTTAGTTTAATAATGTAGAATATAGAGAGTATTTGGAGAAGTACTCAAGAGGCTATAAGAGGAGCCCCTGCTAAGGGTTTAGGCTGGGTAACACCGGTGCGAGGGTTCGAATCCCTCCTTCTCCGCCAGTGTGAAGACCTTTTAAAAAGGTCTTTTTTTATTGTAAAAATTAGTAATAATAAAAAAGTGAGTAGAATTTTGGTAATCTACTCACTTTTTTATTATATTTATAGAGATGTTATAAATAAAAACTTTTGGAATAATGACAAAATCTTTTTTTAAGAAAATTTATGATATACTAATAGAGTGTGTAAATTCTAAGTAAAGAAAAAATTAAACATAAATTAAAAGATAATGATACGAGAGGTGACTTATGGACGGAAAAGGATTAAAGATTTCTGATATATTTCAGAGGACTAGAACTATAAAAAATAGGCTTATTTTGGATTCACTTATGGTCGGAATAATAACAGGTGTTGTTATAGTTGTTTATAGAATATTAGCGTCAAAATTAGCTGTATTTTTTAATTATCTTTATGGATATGCGGATAAAAATATACTTATGATACCAGCGGTGTTTATATTACTTGCGGCATCGGCTTTTGTAGTTGCAGAATTTGTAAAGAAAGAGCCTATGATTTCGGGAAGTGGTATACCACAGTTAGAGGGAATACTTTCAAGAAAATTAAGCATAAACCGGATGAAGGTATTATTTTATAAGTTTGTAGGGGGAGTAATCTGCTTAGGAGCAGGTCTTTCTGTAGGTAGAGAGGGTCCTTCTGTTCAGATGGGTGGATGTATAGGTGAAGAATTCTCTAAAAGAGGGAAGAAGCCAGACTATGAAGAAGTGTATCTAACTACCTGTGGTGCAAGTGCAGGTCTTTCAGCAGCATTTAATGCTCCTATGTCAGGAGTTATGTTTGCACTTGAAGAAGCACATAAAAACTTTTCTCCAATGATTTTATTATCTGCTATGATTGCATCACTTACTGCGGACTGTGTTGCAAAGCAATTCTTTGGGATAATCCCATCTTTAAAATTCAATCAGTTAAATATAATGCCGATAAAATATTATTGGGTACTAATAATATTAGGAATAGCAGTAGGAATTAGTGGTGTTATATTCAATAGTGGAATATTAAAAACTCAAAAGATGTTTAAAGAAAGTAAATTAAATAGATATGTAAAAATAATGATACCATTTTTTGTTACAGGTATTATAGGTATGATTTCTCCAATACTTACAGGTGGGGGACATGAGCTAATAATGGAGCTTCAGAGCACAGATTTTATGCTTATGACATTAGTTGTATTTTTAGTGGTTAAATTTATTTTTACATTTGTATGTTTTGGTTCAGGAGTGCCAGGAGGTATATTCTTCCCACTTTTAGTACTTGGTGCGCTTGTAGGAAATATAGTTGGACTTATATCAATAAGATACCTTGGAATTCCTACTATATATATAATGAACTTTGTTGTACTTGCAATGGCAGGACATTTTGCAGCAATAGTAAAGGCACCAATAACAGGTATAATACTAATTTCTGAAATGACGGGATCTCTTGCTCATTTACTACCACTTGCAATAGTCAGTGTAGTTGCGCAGTTGACAGCAGATGTATTAAAAGGAGAACCTATATATGAAAGCCTACTTGATAGACTTCTTGCTAGGGAACACAGTGCAAACGAATATAAAGGTGCGTCTAAACAGAAAACATTACTTGAGGTTTCAATCGATATGGATTGTATGGCTGATGGTAAAAAGATAAAAGATATAAAATGGCCAGAAACATCTTTAATAGTTGCTGTAAATAGGGGAGAAAAGGAAATAATTCCAAAAGGTGATTTAACGCTTATACATGGCGATTTAATAACCGTAATGACCTCACAGGATAACTCTCCATACGTACTAGAGGAATTAAAAACAATATCGACGCTTACGACTGTAAATGAATAGATATAAAAATAAGAATAGATGTAGATAATTATAATAGATAAGAATTTTAAGAAAGGAGGAGAGGTGTATGAATTTAGATAGCTTAAATAAAAATCAATTAAAGGCTGTAGAACATATAGAAGGTCCATGTATGGTTCTTGCAGGTCCAGGTTCTGGAAAGACTAGAGTTATAACATATAGAATTGCAAATATGGTTATCAACAAAAATATTCCAGGAGCTAGGATATTGGCGATAAGTTTTACAAAGGCTTCATCTATGGAAATGAAAAATAGATTGATGGCAATATCAAATGATGTGAGATTAGCTAAAGTTACATGTGGTACTTTCCACTCTGTATTTTTTAGGATGTTGAGATATTTTGAAAATCTGCAGCTAAAAAGTATAGTTGATGATAAAGAGAAAAGATACGCTATAAAAAATATAATAAAAAATTTAAAAATAGAAAATACAGATGACGATGAAACAATTACTCAGATAATGACAGAGATTTCATATATAAAAAATGAGCTAATGAGTCCTTCTGATTTCAATTCGGATGTACTTACAAAAGATGATTTTACAAGAGTATATTCTATGTATGAGGCATATAAAGAAAATGTGAGAAAGATAGACTTTGACGATATGCTCATTAGAACATATTATATGCTTAAAGAATATCCAAATAGATTGGAATTTGTTAGAAATGTATATAAATACATACTTATAGATGAGTTTCAGGATATAAATAGAGTACAGTTTGAGATTATAAGAATGATTGCAAATCCTTTAAATAATATATTTGCTGTGGGAGATGAGGACCAGAGTATTTATGGATTTAGAGGAGCTAGACCAGATTTTCTTTTAGAATTTGAAAAGTACTTTGAAGGGACTGAGAAAATTTTTCTTGATGTAAATTATCGTTCTAAAAAAGAGATAATAGATATATCAAATAGCTTAATTAAAAACAACTTAAATAGATTTGAGAAGACTATAAAATGTGCGTCTGGGGAAGGGGCTTCTGTTAGATATATAGAGCCATACGATCCAGAAGAAGAAGCTACATTTATAGCTAAGGAAATTCAGAAAAAAGTACAAGAAAATGACGATGAATACAGCGAATATGCAGTCATATACAGGACAAATATACAGTCGAGAGCTCTTGTAGATGTATTTATGAATATGAGAATTCCTTTTAGTGTAAAAGATTCTGTAGTGACTATATACAGTCATTGGGCTATTTGTGACATTATATCATATTTAAAATTGGCATTAGATCCTAATAGGAATATAGATTGGGAGAGAATAATCAATAGACCTCTTAGATATATTCCAAAAGTAGCTATATCAAAGGCAAAGGCGTCTAAAAACTTTATCGGATGCCTTATGTCTGAATGTGATTTAAAAAAGATACAGATTAGGACTTTAGAAGAACTAGATATAGATATGGGATATATAAAAACTTTGCAGCCTAAGTACGCGATATCATATATAAGGTCCACTTTGGATTATGATAGATATATTCTGGATTACTGTCAAAATAGAAAAATTAAGCCAGCTGGAATTATAGAGATAATGAATGAATTTGAAAGCTCTGCTGTAAATTTCAAAACGATAAAAGAATTTTTAGAGCATATTGAAATGATAAAGAAAAAGGCAGAAGAAAACACTTTAAATTCGCAGCAAGATGGAGTAATATTTACTACAATGCACAGCGCAAAAGGGCTTGAGTTTGAAAATGTATATGTTATCGGAGCAAGTGAAGGAATTTCTCCACATGAAAAGACATATGATATTGAAGATGATGATAAAAAAGAATCTCAGATAGAGGAAGAAAGAAGACTCATGTATGTAGCGGTTACAAGAGCGAAAAATAATGTTTGTATAAGTTCTCCTAAAAATAGATACTCAAAAAAAATACAGGTATCTAGATTTGTAAAAGAGATGGAAGATACAAATAAAAGAGTAAAAATAAAGAAGTAAAAAAATTTTCAAAAAATTGTTGACAAAATAAAATAGTAAAAGTATAATAATAATCAACAACTGAAAGACATATAAATCCAGTGACAAAGAGAGTAGCCTATAATGGATTTCCAGCGAGTCGGAGTTTGGTGTGAGTCCGATAATGAAGTATAGAGTGAAGAGAACTTTTGAGGAGAATTCCAGAAATAATAGTATGGAATTAGGTCGCCCGCCTTAAGGGTTTGAGAGGGTAGGTAGAAATACTTATCAATAAGAGTGGTAACGCGGTTAATTCGTCTCTTAGTCTTCGGACTAAGAGATTTTTTTATTTCCAAATTCGAAAGACTAAAAAGAATTCACTAATTACTACATAGTATTTAAACCTATCAATAAGAGTGGTAACGCGGTTAATTCGTCTCTTAGCTAAGTAAAATTAGCTAGGGGATTTTTTTTATTACTTAAAACTGGACAGTTGTATCTGAACTACCAATTCAGATTGGCGACAAACTACCAAAATACCAAAAAACTAAAAAACAAAAAAAGGAAAAATTAAAAAAAGGAGTGGTTTCATATGAAAATGAAAAAATTAATCAGCTTAGGAATGGCAATGGTATTATCTTTAGGCTTAGTAGCTTGCAGTGGAGGAGAAGATAAAGAAGCTTCAACTTCATCGACATCAGACAAATTAGAACAGGTAAAAGAAAGTGGAAAATTAGTTGTAGGTATATATCCAGACTACCCACCATTTGAGTTCCACTCAACAGCTAATGGCTCAGATGAAATAGCAGGAGTTGATAAAGATCTAGGAGAAGCAATCGCTAAAGAATTAGGTGTAGAGGCAGAATTCAAAGAAATAACATTTGATGGACTTATAGGAGCATTAAAAGCAGATAAAATAGATATCGTACTTTCAGGAATGTCTCCAACTCCAGAAAGAGAAAAAAGCGTAGACTTCACAGATTTATACTACACTGGTAAAAACATAGTAGCAGTTAAAGAAGGAGAAGAAGATAAAATAAAATCAGTAGATGAATTAAAAAATCTTAAAATAGCAGTTCAGAAAGGTTCAATACAGGAAGCATATGTAACAAAACTTGGATGTACTTCTATAAAATCTCTTGAAGCTATACCAGATGTTATGACAGAACTTAAAAACGGAAATGTAGATGCAGTAGTAGTAAACGACACAGTTGGTATACTAAACATGCAGGAAATGGGTGGACTTGTTCAGGCTAACTTAGAACTTCCAGCAGGAGATTCTGAAGAAGGTATGGCAGCAGCTGTAAAACAGGACGACAACAACAAAGCTTTCTTAGAAGCAGTAAACAAAGCAGTAAACAACTTCAAAACTAATGAGTTTGAAAAATCATTAAAAGAAAATACAGATTTAGCAACAAAAGAAAATAAATAGTAACATATAAAAGCTGATTTTAAATAATAACTAAAATAAAAAAATAATAAAAAAATTTATAACGTGAAGGAGAGTAATTATTATGAAAATGAAAAAATTAGTAAGTTTAGGAATGGCAATGGTATTATCTTTAGGTTTAGTAGCTTGTGGTGGAGGAGAAAAAGAATCTTCTGAAGCAGCAGACAAACTAGATGCAGTAAAAGAAAGTGGTAAATTAGTAGTGGCTATGTCAGCTGACTATCCACCATTTGAATTCCATTCAACAAAAGACGGAGCAGACAAAGTTGCAGGTGTTGATGTTGACTTAGCAAATGCAGTAGCAAAAGAAATAGGTGTAGATGTAGAAGTAAAAGAAATGACATTTGATGGATTAGTAGGAGCATTAAAAGCAGACAAAGTTGATATGGTTATATCAGGAATGTCACCATCTCCAGAAAGAAAAGAAAATGTTGACTTCTCAGATGTATACTACACTGGTAAAAACGTACTTATAGTAAGAGAAGGTGAAGAAGATAAAATAACTTCTGAAGATCAGGTTAAATCAATGAAAGTTGCAGCTCAGAAAGGTTCAATACAGGAAACATACGCTAAAAAAATAGGATGTACTGGATTAAAATCTCTTGAATCAGTGCCAGATTTAATGATGGAACTTAAAAATGGAAATGTAGATGCAGTAATAGTTAATGATACAGTTGGTTTAATAAACGTAAATCAGATAGATGGTATAGCATTATCTAGCTTCAACTTACCAGAAGGTGACGCAGAAGAAAGTATGGCTATAGCAGTTAAAAAAGGAAACAACACAGCATACTTAGAAGCAATAAACAAAGCAGTAAAAGATTTCGTAGCTAACGATCTTCAGAAATCATTAGAAGACAATTCAGCTTTAGCTGCTCAGGAATAATAAGAAATAAATACGATAAAGAATAAGAATTCTTTTGTAAGGGGATAGGAGAGATATAACATGAGTTTTGATTTTGTAGGACCATATTTACCAACCTTTATGAAATCGACACTAACAACTATAGAAATATCATTTATAGCATTATTCTTCGGTTTTATAATAGGGCTTATACTTTGCTTAGCTAAAATGTCAAAAAATGGCATATTTAAAGCATTATCAACAATATATATAGAAGTAATTCGTGATACACCACTTTTAGTACAGTTATCAATCATATATTACGGACTTCCACAGATAGGAATTAATTTCCCAAGTTTATTTGGAATACCAAGTGACTTTATAGCAGGTGCTTTTGCATTATCTATAAACTCTGGTGCATACGTAGCAGAGATAATGAGATCTGGAATACAGTCAGTAGATAAAGGTCAGATGGAAGCAAGTAGATCTTTAGGACTTAGCTACTGGGCAACTATGAGACATGTAATAGTTCCTCAGGCAGTTAAAAACATACTTCCATCATTAGCGAATGAATTTGTTTCATTAGTAAAAGAATCAGCAATACTATCATTCATAGGAGTAATAGACATAATGTTTACTGCTAATACAGTTAAAAATGCTACATACGATAGTTTTGGCCCATATCTTTTCGCAGCGGCAATCTACTTCGTATTAACATTTACTCTATCAAAACTAGTTGGTCTTCTTGAAAAGAAGATGGCTGCATCAAATTAATTATAGATAAAGGAAAGTGAGAATTATGATTACGATAAAAGATTTACATAAATCTTTTGGTGACCACGAGGTACTAAAAGGTATAGATTTAGAAATTGAAAAAGGTGAAATACTAGTTATAATAGGTCCATCAGGATCTGGTAAAAGTACAATATTAAGATGTATGAACCTTTTAGAAACTCCTACATCAGGGGATATAATATTTGAAGGAAAAAGCTTAGTAGATAAAAATACAAATATAGATGAAGTAAGACAGAACATAGGAATGGTGTTCCAGCACTTCAATCTTTTCCCACATAAAACAATACTAGAAAATGTAACTTTAGCTCCTATAACTCTTAAAAAGATGAGTAAAGAAGAGGCTGAAAAGAAAGCTGAAACTCTTTTAAAAAGAGTTGGACTTTATGACAAAAAAGATACTTATCCAGCACAGTTATCAGGTGGTCAGAAACAGAGAATTGCTATAGCAAGAGCACTTGCTATGGAACCAGATATGATGTTATTTGACGAACCTACATCAGCACTTGACCCAGAAATGGTTAAAGAAGTTCTTGAAGTTATAAAAGAACTAGCACAGGATGGTATGACAATGGCAATAGTAACTCACGAAATGGGATTTGCTAAAGAAGTAGCGGATAGAGTTATATTTGTAGATGAAGGAAAAATAATAGAAGATAATACTCCAGAAGAGGTATTTAACAACCCAACACATGAAAGAACAAAAGAGTTCTTTGCAAAAGTATTATCTTAATGATCAGTTAATTACTCTCTTGAGTTAATTATATAAAATCAGCTAGGAGGACAGTATCAAAGATACTGTCCTCCTTTTTGTATATATCAGAATGAAAGAACTAAAAAATTCTTAAATGTATTAAAAAATAGAGATGAATTAATATAATTAAAAATTTAAAAATAGGCATGAAAAAAGGAACTCGGGGTAAGTTCCTTTTTTCTTGTGTGAAAACTTCCGTAATTTTCACACTAAATTCAATAAACATAAAATATATCCCTTTGAAAGGGTACTGGGAATAGATATATTAACTAACTGGGGTTACCAGGGGGATAACCTTAATTAAATTTTAACAAAAAATCATTAAAAAATCAATGAATATTTATTATAAAGTTAAATAAATATAAATTTGTCAATTAGAGTAAGAAAAATTTAATATTGTATTTATCTATAGATGATAAAATACAAATAGTATATTTGTATAATAATGTATACAAGATTAACGTTTTCTTGTAAAGAATTTAAAATTTATATCTAAATGTTGAAATTTAAACAAATTTAGTATGAAAAAATTTAAAAGGTATAGCATGTAATAACAAAATTATCTATAATAAAATATTATTATATACGCTTTAAAAGATATAAAAATACCTGTAATTATGTTAAAAAAATAACTTTAAAAATGAATTTAATAAGAAGAAATTTAATTGCATTGAAAAAATAAAATTCAAATAAGAAAGTGACAAATATTATAATCATATATTTTTAAAAGTGAAAATATGATATAATTAAATGATATGTTTAAATACTTTTTAAGCGAGGAAAGGTGTTATCAATGGGAATATATTTAGATAATAGTGCGACTACAAAACCATATCAGGAAGTAGTTGATAGTATGGTTAAAGCACTTACAGAAGACTATGAAAACCCATCTGCAGCGCACAGAATGGGTATGAAAATAGAAAAGAATATAAAAGATATAAGAAGAAATATCGCTAAGACTCTTGGAGCTAAGGAAAAAGAGATTGTGTTTACTTCTGGTGGAACAGAATGCAACAATATGATTATCAGAAGTTGTGCAAATCTCAATAAGCAGAGAGGAAGACATATAATATCTACTTCTATAGAGCATCCATCTGTTTTAAATACCTTAGAGGACTTAGAAAAAGACGGATTTGAAGTTACATATCTTCCTGTAAATTCTGAAGGAAAGATAAGTATAGAGGATGTAGAGAAGAGTTTAAGAGAAGATACTATTTTAGTGAGCATTATGTTTGTAAATAACGAGGTTGGAAGTATTCAGCCGATAAAGGAAATAGGCAACTTACTAAAAAATAGAAAGAATAAAGTATTTTTCCATGTAGATGCTGTTCAGGGATATGGAAAGGTAGAATTTAGACCATCTAGATACAATATAGATTTTATGAGCGTCAGTGCCCATAAAATACATGGTCCAAAGGGAATAGGATTTATGTATATGAAGGATGGAAATAATTTTAAGCCACTTGTAACTGGTGGAGGTCAGGAAAGTAATTTAAGATCTGGAACAGAAAATGTGCCTGGAATATACGGCATGGGAGCTGCAGTATCAAAATTATTCTCTGATTTAAATGGATCTATAGAAAAAATGAATTCGTTGAAGAATCTTTTAAAAGAAGAGATATTAAAAGATATAGAGGGTGTTAAGATAAATTCTCCGGAAGATGGAGTTTGTCATATATTAAATGTATCTTTTGAAGATGTAAGGGGAGAAGTGCTTTTACATTATCTTGAACAGAAGGAAGTATATGTATCTACAGGTTCTGCTTGTTCATCAAAGAAAAAAGGAAGTCATGTGCTAAATGCTATGGGACTTACACCAGATGAGATAGAAGGAGCAATAAGATTTAGTTTATCTGATATGAATACAGAAGAAGAAATAGTTAAGGCTGTAGAGATATTAAAGGATTCTGTTGAGGATTTAAGAAAGATAATCAAAATAAGAAAATAATTAAAATACAAAGGATAGAGAAAATATAAAAAAATAATTGAAAAGAGGTGCCGATTTGTACAATATATTAATAGTTAAATACGGAGAAATAGGAGTAAAAGGAAAAAATAGATACCTTTTCGAAAATAAACTTATAAAAAATATAAAAAATATGCTTAAACCACTAGGTGAATACAATGTTTACAAAGAATACGGAAGAATATACGTTGATGTAAACGACGACGATTATGAAGAAGTAATGGAAGAAGTTAGAAAAGTTTTTGGTATAGTAGGAGTTTGTCCAGGAGTAAAAGCTGAAAAAGACTACGATGTACTAAAAGCTACAGCTTTAAAATTAATCGAAAAGAAAATAGAAGAAGGTGCTAAAACTTTCAAAGTTGAATCAAGAAGAGGAGATAAATCTCTTCCACTTACATCTCAGGAAATGAGTATAGATATTGGTGGATATATACTTTCTAATGTTAAAGACAGAATAAAAGTTGATGTTAGAAATCCAGAAGTTAAAGTTAGATGTGAGTACAGAGAGTTAAATACTATGGTTTATACAGACTCTGTACCAGGTTATGGTGGATTACCAATGGGAACTGCTGGTAAAGCTATGTCACTTCTTTCAGGTGGTATAGACAGCCCAGTAGCTACTTGGATGGTTGCTAAGAGAGGTATGGATATAGAATGTATCCACTTCCACACATATCCATTCACTAGTGAAAGATCTAGAGAAAAAGTTTTAGACTTAGCTAGAACTCTTTCAAGATACTGTGGACCAATAAAAGTACATTGCTGTAATATACTTGAGATAGAAAAAGAAATAACTGAAAAATTAAATAGAGAAGAAACTACTATACATTCAAGAAGATTTATGATGATGATAACTCAGAGATTAGCTGAGCAGAGACATTGCCAGGCTATAGTTACTGGAGAAAGTATAGGACAGGTTGCATCTCAGACTATATACGGATTAACTTGTACTAATGCAGTTTGTAGTTTACCAGTATTTAGACCGCTTATAGCTATGGATAAATCTGATATAATAGATATAGCTCAGGAAATAGGCACTTATGATATCTCTATAGTTCCAGAAGAGGATTGCTGTAGTGTATTTGCTCCTAAGAAACCTATAACAAAACCTAAATTAGAAAGAATAGAAAAATCAGAAGAAAAATTAGATATAGAAGCACTTATAGAAGGTGCTATGGCAACTATTGAAACAATAGTTTGTGAAGTAGAATAATATAAAAATAAAAGACTCATCGTCCAAAATTAATTGGACTGATGAGTCTTTTTGTAATTATTTAAAAGAAACTAAATCTTTAACTTCTAATCTTTCTGGAGCAGCTTTAGATTCACCATCTCTGTATCCAACAGCTATAAGTGCCATTACATTTTCTTCTTCTGGAATTTCGCATATTTCTTTAACTTTTTTATCGTCAAATATTCCAAGAACAACACTTCCAACACCTTCATTATAAGCAGATAAGCAGAATGTCTGACAAGCTATACCTGCATCAAATACTTCCCAACGGTCTTCTTTAGAAGTAGAGAAGCTACCGTCTTCTTCGTAACCACTTTTTTTACCTACAGCAGTAAGTACTACTAGAGCTGGAGCTCTTTTTATTGTTTTTTCGTTAAATACAAAGTTCATAACAGCTTCTTCAGCTACCTTAGTTTTTATATCAGTATCTTCTATTATATGATATCTTGCAGTCTGAGAATTTTTCCATGATGGAGCAAATCTAGCTAATTCAATTATTTTTTCAAAAGTTTCATGAGAAATCTTTTCTTCAGTAAATTTTCTAACGCTTCTTCTTTCTTTTACACAGTTTTCAAAGTTCATATAAATATCCCCTCTCTATTTTAAATACAAAATTATTTATTTCTAACTATAATTATATTATAATTTTTGGATAAAAACTATTATTATAGATATAAAAAATCCCCAACCAAAAGTAGATTGGGGATTAAAATTAATCAAATTTGTTGTATACTTCGACACCATATTTTTCTATGATATCTTTAGCTCTTTTTACATCTTCATCCTCAGCCTGAGGAACTCCCTCAAGAGGATATTTTAGTCCAAGTTCTTCCCATTTGTGAACACCTAAAGTGTGATAAGGAAGGATTTCAAAACGGTCTACATTGTGTAGAGTAGATACAAATTCACCCATTTTGTTTAGGTTTTCTTCTGAATCTGTAACCCCAGGAACAAGAACGTGTCTTATCCAAACAGGGATGTTTTTTTCATCAAGATATCTAGCAAATTCTATAGCTGAATTTATATCGATTCCAGCAAGTGATTTTGCATCTTCAGGAATCATATGTTTTAGATCTAAAAGAACTGTGTCAGTTAGTTCTAGTATATGTGCTATATCAGTTGCTTTAGTGCATCCTGATGTATCTAAACAAGTATTTAATCCATTTTTCTTTGCTTCTTTAAAGAGCTCATATAGGAATTCAGGCTGTGCAGTAGCTTCACCACCAGAGGCAGTAAGTCCACCACCAGAAAACTCCATATATGTTTTATATTTTAAAGCATCTTGAACAACTTCTTCGGCTGTCTTTTCAGTACCGCCATTTTTATTCCATGTATCTCTATTGTGGCAGTATTTACATCTTAAAGGGCAGCCCTGTAAAAATACTATATATCTTATTCCGGGACCGTCTACGGTCCCGAAAGTTTCTATTGAATGTATTCTTCCTTTTACCATTTAAACCAAGCCTTTCTGCCAATCAGAAAGGATAAGTTACTTCTGATTAAGCCATTTTGTTGTGGAATGTTCTGTTTATAACGTCTAACTGCTGTTCTCTAGTTAATTTTATGAAGTTAACTGCATATCCAGAAACCCTAACTGTTAACTGTGGGTATTTTTCTGGGTGTTCCATAGCATCTTCAAGAGTAGCTCTATCAAATACGTTAACATTTAGGTGATGAGCTTTCTGAGCAAAGTATCCATCTAACATAGCTGAAAGGTTAGTTACTCTTTCATCCATGTCCTTACCTAAAGATTTTGGTACTATTGAGAATGTATTTGATATACCATCCTGAGAGTATTCGTATGGAAGTTTAGCAACTGAAGCTAGAGAAGCTAAAGCACCGCTGTTATCTCTTCCGTGCATTGGGTTAGCACCTGGAGCAAATGGTTCACCAGCTCTTCTTCCATCTGGAGTGTTACCAGTTTTCTTACCGTAAACAACGTTTGAAGTTATTGTTAATATTGACTGAGTTGGGTAAGAGTTTCTGTAAGTTTTGTTTTTCTTTATTTTTTCCATTACGTCTTTAACTATGAATACAGCTATTTCATCAGCTCTATCATCGTTGTTTCCGTATTTTGGATAATCTCCTTCAACTTCGAAGTCAACAGCTATTCCTTCTTCATTTCTTATAGTTTTAACTTTAGCGTATTTTATAGCTGATAATGAGTCAACACAAACTGATAAACCAGCCATACCACAAGCCATAGTTCTAAATACATCTCTATCATGAAGAGCCATTTCTAATGCTTCATAAGAGTATTTATCATGCATGTAATGTATAACATTTAATGTATTTACATATAATTTTGCTAACCAATCAGTGAATAAGTCGAATTTTGACATTACTTCATCGTAATCTAAGTATTCAGAAGTTATTGGTTCGAATTTAGGTCCTACCTGAGCACCTGATTTTTCATCAACCCCACCATTTATAGAGTAAAGTAGAGTTTTAGCTACGTTAACTCTTGCTCCGAAGAACTGCATCTGTTTACCTATTCTCATTGCAGATACACAGCAAGCTATACCGTAGTCATCTCCCCAGTATTCTCTCATTAAGTCATCATTTTCGTACTGTATTGAACTAGTGTCTATAGATACTTTTGAGCAGAAATCTTTGAATCCCTGAGGAAGTCTAGTAGACCAAAGTACTGTTAAGTTTGGTTCTGGTGATGGTCCAAGAGTGTAAAGAGTGTTAAGAACTCTGAATGAGTTTTTAGTTACTAATGTTCTACCATCTATTCCCATACCACCTATTGATTCAGTTACCCAAGTTGGGTCTCCTGAGAATAATTCATTGTATTCTGGAGTTCTAAGGAATCTAACCATTCTTAATTTCATAACAAAGTGGTCCATTAATTCCTGTATTTCTTCTTCTGTTATTGTTCCAGCTTTTAAATCTCTTTCAAAGTATATGTCAAGGAAAGTAGAAGTTCTACCTAATGACATTGCAGCACCATTCTGATCTTTAACTGCTGCAAGATATCCGAAGTATAACCACTGAACAGCTTCTTTTGAGTTTTCAGCTGGTCTAGATATATCAAATCCGTAGCTTTCACCCATTCTTTTTAATGCTTCTAAAGCGTTTATCTGTTCAGATATTTCTTCTCTTAATCTTATTGTATCTTCATCTATTGTTGATAGCTCTAAAGAATCTTTCTGAGCCATTTTGTCTTCTATTAATTTGTCTACACCGTAAAGAGCAACTCTTCTGTAGTCTCCTATTATTCTACCTCTTCCGTAAGCATCTGGAAGACCAGTTATTATACCAGATTTTCTGCATGCTCTCATTTCTTTAGTATAAGCATCGAAAACACCCTGGTTGTGAGTTTTTCTATATTTAGTGAATATTTTAGATACTTCTGGATCTAATTCATATCCATAAGCTTTACAAGAATTTTCTACCATTCTTATACCACCGTAAGGCATTATAGCTCTTTTTAAAGGAGCATCTGTCTGAAGCCCTACTATCTGTTCTAACTCTTTGTCTATGTATCCTGGTTTGTAAGCATCTATTGCTGTTATAGTTGTAGTGTCAACATCAAGAGTTCCACCATTAGCTATTTCTTTTTTACAAAGATCAGCAACTTCATCCCATAATTTTTTAGTTCTTTCTGATTCTCCTGCTAAGAAAGAAGCATCTCCTTCATAAGGAGTGTAGTTTAACTGGATAAAATCTCTAACGTCTATTTCTTTATTCCAGTTTCCAGTTTTAAAACCATTCCAAGCTGTAGTCATTTGGTTACCTCCATAATAAAAAAATTATATAAAAAATAAAATAATCTGCAATTGTTATATTACCATAAATTTTACATATTGTATACACGAAAATACAAATATTTTTATATATTTTTTGAAAAATGTTTACATTATATATAGAAAAAAGTGATATATATAGTAAAAACATATATAATTTCAAAAAACTCTGATTTTGATTATAAAAAAATATATAAGTATAAAAATAAAATTATCTGCATAAAATATGATTTTTATTTAGTAATAATAACATTGATTATGATATACCCCTTTTAAAAAAGACTCAAACAGAAATAAATAAAAATGATAAAAGATATCAAATAATAATATGTTATATCTGATTAAAAAAACAAAAATAAGACCTAAAAAATAATAAAAAAATAATATTCGATACATTTCGAACTATGTGGAAAACATTTTTTCTAGATGCTTGAGAGTGTTATACGAAAGTTTATTTTGACGTTTTAGGTTTACATAAGTTCTGTAAGGGTATATAATAGAAAAGTTAGTATTTAGATTAGAGACGGAAAGGAATTATTTATGGAAATAAAAAGATTTGAAGATTTAGACATAAATCAGAATATAAAGAAAGCAATAGCTGAAATGGGGTTTGAAGAGCCATCTCCAATACAGGCAAAGTCAATACCAGTAATATTAGAAGGTAAAGATGTAATAGGACAGGCTCAGACAGGTACAGGTAAAACTGCAGCCTTCTCAATTCCTATACTTGAAAAGATAGATCCAAATGATAGATCACTTCAGGCTATAGTACTTTGTCCTACAAGAGAGCTTGCTATACAGGTATCTCAGGAAATAAGAAAACTTGCAAAATACATGCAGGGAATAAAAACTCTTCCAATATATGGAGGACAGCCTATAGATAGACAGATAAAGGCTTTAAAAGGCGGTGTACAGGTTATAATCGGTACTCCAGGACGTACTATAGACCATATAAAAAGAAAAACAATAAAACCAGGAAATGTTAAGATGGTCGTACTTGATGAAGCAGATGAAATGCTAGACATGGGATTCAGAGAAGATATAGAAACTATTCTAGAAAATGTTCCAGAAGAAAGACAGACTACATTCTTCTCAGCTACTATGCCAAAAGCAATACTTGAGCTTACTAAAAAATATCAGAACGAACCAGAACATATAAAAGTTGTTAGAAAAGAATTAACTGTTGAAAATATAAAACAGTACTACATAGAAACAAGATCTTCTAATAAAATAGAAGTTTTATCAAGATTAATAGATGTTTATAATCCAAAGCTTTCTGTAGTTTTCTGTAATACAAAAAAAGGTGCGGACGAACTTGTAGGTGAATTACAGGGTAGAGGATACTTTGCAGATGCATTACATGGAGATTTAAAACAGGTACAGAGAGATATCGTAATGGATAAATTCAGAAATGGTACTATAGATATACTAGTTGCTACAGACGTTGCAGCTAGAGGTATAGACGTTGATGATGTTGAATGCGTATTCAACTTCGATTTACCACAGGACGAAGAGTACTACGTTCATAGAATAGGTAGAACTGGTAGAGCTGGTAGAGAAGGTCTTTCATTCTCATTCGTATACGGAAGAGATATGAGAAAAATGAAAGATATAGAAAGATACACTAAATCAAAACTTGAAAAACATCCAATACCTACAGTAGGCGATGTTGAAGAGAAAAAGGTTGGAGCATTCTTTGAAGAAGTTAAGAGAGTTGCCAACGAAGGAAAACTTGCTAAACAGATACAGTGGTTAGAAAACTTCTGTGAAAATGAAGATGTAGACTATTCAATGGTTGATATAGCTGCAGCACTTCTTAAATTAGCTATGGGTGAAGAAGAAAAAGAAGAAATAGTAGAAGAAAAACCTAAGAAAAACAGAAGAAGAGAAGAATCTTCAGGTGCCAAAGATGGTATGGTAAGATTATTCATAAATGTTGGTAAAAAACAGAGAGTACAGGCTAAGGATATACTTGGCGCAATAGCTGGGGAAGCTGGAATACCAGGAAAAACAATAGGTACTATAGATATATATGACAAATTTACATTTGTTGAAGTTCCTAAGAAAAAAGCAAAAACAGTAATAGAAAAAATGAAAAATAAAAAAATAAAAGGAAACAAATTAAACATAGAAAAAGCTAATAAAAAGAAAAAATAATTAGCAATTAAAAAATTACAATAATAAAAAAGAAAAATAAAAAAACTTATATCAAAATATTAACATTAAAAAAGCTGTTGCAAATCGTGCAACAGCTTTTTATTTTTTTATTTGTTTTTTTTAAAATTAGTTACCTTCTCCAGTATTATCGCCGGTATTACCACCATTATCAGGAGTATTATTTCCTCCATTGTTATTATTGGTATTATTATCTCCAGCGTTGTTATCAGAAGGATTATTATTGTTGTTACTATTATTGTTATTATCATTATTTTCAGAGTTTCCGTTATTTCCTCCGCCAGAGTTACCACCAGAGTTACCACCAGCATTACCACCAGCATTACCAGTTGTATTATTCTGATTTTCTGCAGCAGTATCTTCTTTCTTTTCTGTAGAAGGAGCTGTAGTTACTCTAGTAGCGCTAGTACCATCTATAAACGCGGCATTAGAACCAGAAGATGATGCTCCTCCATCCTGAAGATTTATTTTAGTGAAGTATATTCCCTCTGGTTTATCAAAGTCTTTTTTCTCTAAATTCCGGTGAATTTTAGTCATTATTTTCTGCCAAAGTAGAACAGAAGAAGTACTTCCTCCACCTATATTTCTAGTTTTAACTATTTTACCTTCAGCATCTCTTACACCTGCATCGTCAGCTATATATGTAGCACCAACATAGTATGGTGTATATCCAACAAACCAAGCTTCTTTAGAGCTGTTTGTTGTACCTGTTTTACCAGCTGTAGGCATTCCATTTGGAAGAGCTGCTTTTTTAGCAGTACCTTCATTTACAACAGCTTTTAACATGTCTGTCATAACATATGCAACCTGAGGATCGACAACTCTTTTCTTTTCTGGATTGCTATCTACAATTGACTGATGGTCAAATGATTCTATACTAGTAAATATTGTAGGCTCTATATACTGACCTCCATTAGCTAATGCACCATAAGCAGTCGCCATTTCAAGTGGAGATATACCATAAGTTAAACCTCCAAGTGTAAGTGCAGGGAAACGTCTATCTGTATTATTAGAATCTGTAGTAGCCTTATTATCTGCAAGTGATGTTATACCAAAGTTTTTAAGGTAATCTATCATAACATCAACACAGTCGTCATATGAATCACCAAGAAGCTCAGCAACTTTAACTGCAACTGTATTAGAAGATTTAGCTAAACCTAATCTTAAACTCATAGAACCACCACCAGCAGTAGTAGTTTTTGGATTCCATTTTCTATTTTCTTCAAATCTATATCCACCTCTGGCATCACTAAAAGCAGTTGCCTGTGTAATAGACATAGTATCTATTGCAGGAGTGTATATTGCAAGAGGTTTTATAGTAGAACCAGGCTGTCTAGGAGTAGTAGCTCTGTTTAGAGTTTTTCTACCAGATATATTTCTACCACCAACAAGCCCTTTTATCTGACCATTTCTGTAATCTATTATTACTGTAGCTGACTGTGGCTGAAGAACGCCATCAGGACCTACAATATTTCCAGGAAAGTTATTTGTATTTTTGTATTCAGATTCAATAGCTTCCTGTATTTTAGGGTCTATTGTAGTATTTATTATAAGACCGCCGTTGTAGTACATATTTTCAGCTTCTTCTCTAGTATTACCCTGATCTATAAGTGCAGAAATAACTTTACTTTCTATTAAATCTTCTACAGAGTTAGAAACCTTATTAGATTCTTCAGGTAATTTTATAACTATTTCTTCAGCTAAAGCTTCAGTATATTCCTTCTGAGTAATGTACCCTAATTCTTTCATTTTAGCAAGAACAGTTTCCTGTCTTTCTTTAGCGTCTGGGTTATTTACAGCTTTTCTTATAACGATAGATGCTGTTTTAGCCTGTTTGTAAGTTCCTTCGTTTATAAGTCCCCATTCGTATAATTTATCTACCATTTTTAACTCAGCTTCAGTAGGTTCATCGAAGTCATCATCTTCAGTATTTACAAAAGTAAGTATACGATGGTCTAAATCTTCTTTTGTTTCAGTTCCATCTAACTTAGCACTCTTATAAGCTGAGTATTTTGAAGGGTTTTTAGTTGAACCAGCAAGAAGCGCAGATTCAGCTAAAGTAAGATCTTTTGCAGATTTATCAAAATATCCTCTAGCTCCGGCCTCGGCACCAGCTAAACCTTTACCAACGAAGAAGTTGTTTAAATATAATTCAAGTATATCGTCTTTTTTAAGCTTTTTATCCATCTCAATAGCGTAATACATATCTTTTATTTTACGAGACATTGTTTGCTCAGTACTAGTTAAAAGCATCTTAGATACCTGCATAGTTATAGTAGAACCACCCTGTCTTTTACCAAAAAGTCTCATAACAACAGATCTTGCCAGACCTTTAGGATCGACACCTCCATGTTGGTAGAAACGCTCATCTTCTATAGATACTATAGCTTTTTTAAGATAAGGAGACATCTGTGATAGTGGAACAGGGGTCTTCTTATTTAAACTAGGTGCAGTAGACATTTTTTCTCCATTTGAGTATAAAAGTGTAGTAGTTACATAAGTTCTTTTGTTTAAATCAGCAAGTGTAACAGGTTTAACATCTCTAAGTGATGAAAACACTAAACCACCGGCAGCTGCACCTAATACAACAAATAGAACTAGGCATGTCATACCAAATACTTTCACCTTAGAAAGTTTTCTTTTTTTCTTACCAGATGGAACTCTTCTTTTTCTTTTTACATTTGAAGAAGATGAATTCCTAACACTTCTAGATGAACTGCTAGAACCTCTACTACTATTTGAAGAAGAGCTACTACTGCTAGCTCTAGTAGCAGAAGAATTTCTAACAGACGTCTTTGAAGAAGAGGTCTTTCTCCTTCTTATTTTATTATCACTATTATTGTCGTTTTTCATAAGTAGTGTACCTCCTTATTCTAAGACATTATTATAACACAAATCTAAAATGTTGGGTATTCTTACAGAAAAACAAATAAAGTGTGTGGAAGTCTTGAAATAAAGCGAAAAAAAATATATTATAATGTAAGTCGGCAATTATTGCTTACAATTATATGTGAATATAAAAATTGATATAAAAAATAAAAAAAGTATTTAGAGGAGGAAAAATGTTAGTAGTTGAAAATGTTAGCCATGGATTTGGCGCTAGGGTAATACTTGAGAACGTATCATTCAGAATAAGAAAAGGTGAGCATATAGCACTAGTAGGTGCTAATGGTGAAGGAAAGTCGAGCTTCCTTAATATAATAACTAAAAAATTAATGCCAGATGCAGGTAATATAAAATGGTCGTCAAGGGTTACAGTTGGTTATTTAGATCAGCACACAGTACTTGGAAAAGGAAAAACAATAAGAGAGGTTTTAAGAGAGGCATTCCAGCATATGTTCGATTTAGAGCAGGAAATGCTACAGATGTACGAAAAAATGGGAGATGCATCTGATGAAGAAATGGCTGCACTTATGGAAGATACTGCTGAAATACAGACAATACTTGAACATAGTGGATTCTATACAATAGATGCAAAAATACAGGAGGTTGCAAATGGACTAGGACTTGGAGAAATAGGACTAGACAGAGATGTAACTGACCTTAGTGGTGGGCAGAGAACAAAAGTACTTTTAACTAAGTTACTTCTTGAAAACCCAACAATATTAATATTAGACGAGCCTACAAACTACTTAGATGAAGAGCACATAGTATGGCTTACTAGATATCTACAGGAATACGAAAATGCATTCGTACTAGTTTCTCACGACATAAGCTTCATAAATGATACTTGTAACGTTGTTTACCACCTTGAAAATGGTGAATTAAACAGATACAAAGGAAACTACGATGAATTTGAAAGATTAAACGAAATCAAGAAAAGACAGGAAGAACAGGCTTATGAAAAACAGGTTAAAGAAAGAGAAAAACTTGAAGATTTCATAGCAAGAAACAAAGCTAGAGTTGCAACAAGAGGTATGGCAAATTCAAGACAGAAACAGCTTGATAAAATGGAAATACTTGAAAGACCAAAAGAAAAAATAAAACCTACATTCAACTTTAGAAATGCTAGAGCAGCAGGAAAAATAATATTTGAAACCAAGGATCTTGTATTAGGGTACAATGAACCTCTTACAAAACCACTTAACTTCCAGCTTGAAAGAGGTAAAAAAATAGCTCTAAAGGGTATGAATGGTATAGGTAAATCTACACTATTAAAAACTCTTTTAGGTATGATAAAACCTTATGATGGGGAAGTTAAACTAGGGGATTATTTAGAAGTAGGATACTTTGAACAGGAAAGTTCAACAGAAAATAACAATACTGCTATGGACGAAATATGGCAGGAATATCCAGGTCTTACAAACTATGAAGTAAGACAGGCTCTTGCAAAATGTGGATTAACTAATGAGCATATAACTAGCTTAGTAAGAGTACTTAGTGGGGGAGAAGCAGCAAAAGTTAGATTATGTAAGATAATGTTAAAAGACATAAACTTCCTAGTACTTGACGAACCTACTAACCACCTTGATGTGGATGCTAAGGAAGAGCTTAAAAAAGCAATAAAAGAATTCAAGGGAACAGTACTTTTAGTATCTCATGAACCAGAATTCTACATGGACTTTGTAGATGATGTATGGAATATAGAGGACTTCACTACAAAAATAGTTTAATAAAAAAATAGAGATTAAAAACTAACTAAAACCTGGGTGATAATATGAAAAAGGTATTTATGAATATATGCTCTTTTTTAGTTACTATAGCTATAATTTCTACGGCTGCTGTAACTGCATTGAATTTTAGAGAAATATATTATATTGATGTATATAGACTAGATATTCCGGAAATGTCTGGATATACTGAACAAGAAATAATTGAAAACTACAATTATTTAATAGACTATAATACTAGTTTTGATGATAAAGAATTTAAATTGCCAAGTATGAAATTCTCGAGAGAAGGTAAGATACATTTTGAAGAAGTTAGAAATATATTTCACTTATTATACTACATAATGGGAATCGGGTTGTTAGCATTTATAGCTATTATTTATGAAGCATTTAAGGGAAGAACAAAACCTCTTAAAAATGTACTAAAGATGTTAATAATTCTTCCAGTTATTGTTGCAATACCGATGATGGTGGCTTTTGACAAGGTATTTGTACTTTTCCATAAGATAATGTTTAGAAATGACTACTGGATATTTGACCCAGTACTTGATCCAGTAATAAATATACTTCCAGAAGAATTTTTCTATCACGAGGCATTACTTATCGTCAGTCTAACTGTGATTATGTGGATAGCATTGCTTATAGCATATAGAATTTTTTCAGATAGAGTGGAAAAACAGAGCTAAATTTAGTAAAAATATAAAAATTGTTGATAAAAAATGGGACTGTTGTATAAACTACAACAGTCCTTTTATTATGTATTTACAAAAATAAAAATTTATTTCTTTCTAGCAAGTTCAGATATTTCGCTAAATTTTTTCATTATATAATCAAAGTTCTTTTTATTATGTGGCAACATACAGTTGCTACAGTCTTTTATTCCTTTTTCTGTGTATTTAAAATTTCCACCGCAGTTTTCTCCAAGTGCATAAAGTGGACAGTAGCAGAATAAGCAGTTGAACTCATCTGGCTTGTCTGTCTTATGACATGGGAAAAATTCACAGCTTTTGTGGCAGAAAAACTTATAATTTTTGCTCATAATATCCTCCTAATTAATTTATAAGATAATAATTATTATAGATTTAAAGTTTGATAATTTACAACGCTATTTTATAAATTTGTTGACATTTTATACTATCATAATATATACTTATCTTAATTTTGAAAATGGAAGGAGGCTTACGAATGTTCATTTTTGTACGCTAATAAACAACAAAAGTCGGTTTACCGCTCTACTCTGTAGGGATTTTTTGTCGTGCGTACATATGCTACACGTAAGTCAGATATTATATGATTATTGATTTTGTAGTACTATATTAGATAATTTAGTATACAAGAGTATCATATTTTTTAGCGTGTCTTTTATGATGCAGGTAAATACCCTTTGTGGAGCATTTACCTGCTTTTTTGTTGTTAAAAATTACAATAAAAATAAAGGATAAAATTTACATAGCTAATTTAAAAATTAGACTAAAAGAGGAGGTAAATAATGGCTAAAAAAGAAACTGTAACTAAAGAAGATTTATTAAATATTATTGATTTATTAGAAACTACTAAAATTACGTATTGGATTGATGGTGGTTGGGGAGTTGATTTATTATTGGGTAAACAAACAAGAGATCATAGAGATATAGATATTAATTTTGATGCAAAATTTACAGATGAATTAATAGAATTTCTTTTAAGTAAAGGATACAAAATAGATACAGATTGGCTTCCAGCTAGAATGGAGTTATATAGTGAAAAATATGGATATTTAGACATACATCCATTTATTTTAAATGAAGATGGAACGTCAAAACAAGCTGATTTAGAAGGTGGTTGGTATGAATTTGAAAAAGATTATTTTAGTAGTGTAAACTTTGAAAATAGAATAATCCCATGTATATCTTTAAAAGGACAACTTATTTTTCATTCAGGATATGAATTGAGGGAAAAAGATATACACGATATAGATATTCTTAAAAGTTTATAATATATATTATATAAAGCTTAATATATATTTATATGGAGATTATAAATATAGTAGTAATAATTTTTTTAGGATATAATATAATTAAATTTAATTATTTGCTAAAAGAATAAACAAAGATAATTAAGGAGGAAATTATGACGACTGAATTAGATATAAATTTACATGAACAGGTAGTTGAGAGAGCACTTCTTGTTGGAATGAACATAACTACTGTATCAAAAAGAATGGACGATATAGACATAAATGATTCTATGGAGGAATTAAAAGAACTAGCAAAGGCAGCAGGTGCGGAGGTAGTTGGATCTGTAATACAGAATAGACCTGCTGTAGATGCAGCATATTACATAGGAAAAGGTAAGGTTGAAGAAATAAAAGGTTACTGCGAAGGACTTGATGCAACTTTAATAATATTTAACGACGAGTTATCAGGTGCTCAGACTAGAAATATAGAAGATCTTACAGGAATAAAAACTATAGATAGAACAACTCTAATCCTTGATATATTTGCACAGAGAGCTAAGAGTAAAGAAGGTAAACTTCAGGTAGAATTAGCCCAGTTAAAATACAGACTACCTAGACTTTATGGAATGGGTGGATCTATGAGTAGAACTGGTGCAGGTATAGGTACAAGAGGACCAGGGGAACAGAAGCTTGAAATAGACAAAAGACACATATTAAATAGAGCTGCGGATATAAGAGCAGAACTAAAACTAGTTAAGAAAAATAGGGAAACTCAGAGAAATCAGAGAAAGAAATCTAATATACCTATAGTGGCATTAGTAGGATATACAAATGCTGGTAAATCAACACTACTAAACGAACTTATAAAAACTCATAAAGACTACGAATGTGAAAAAGAGGTATTTGTAAAAGATATGCTTTTCGCTACACTAGATGTAACTTTAAGAAAAGCAGTACTTCCAAATAAGAGAGATTTCTTAGTAGTAGATACAGTTGGGTTTGTAAGTAAGCTACCACATGACTTAGTAGATGCATTTAAATCTACACTAGAAGAAGTTAATTATGCAGATTTAATACTACATGTAATAGATGCAACAAATGACAGCTACGAAATCCAGAAAAAGACTACAGAAAAAGTATTAAAAGAACTTGGAGCTGACGATAAAAAGACTATACTTGTGTACAATAAAGTAGATAAACTAGAACTTGATATATATCCAAAGAATCAAGATGATGTTGTATACATATCTGCAAAACAGGGAATAAATATGGACAAACTGCTTAATATGATAGAAAAAGCGGTTATGGAAAATACTTACGACGTAGAGCTTTTAATTCCTTATGATAGAGGAGATATATTCAGCAAATGTAAGGACAAGTACAACATAGATGAATTTGAATATCTTGGAGAGGGAACTAAGTTTAGAGTTGCTCTTGATGAAGAGGACTTTGGAAAATACAAAGAATATATTGTAGAAAAATAAATTTACTTGAGATTGGGATGATTATATGGAGATAAGCTGGGAAAATATTGATGAGCTTGAGGATTATCAGATAACCTATCTTTTGTATAAAGAATCTTTAAACGTAAATCAGATTGCAAAGGTTAGAAATCTATCTCCTCAAGATATAGCTGATCATTTAATAAAAATTCAGGTTGAAAAAAGAGAAGAAGATAGAAAAAAGGATACCCTTGAATTATATCTAACATTAAATAAAGAGGAAAGGTTAGAGTATTTGGAGCAGCTAGACTCAGATGAGTTAACGTATTTTAAGCGAAAAATACTCAGACTTATCCCTATCGAAAAAGATATACGAAATCTTATGATTTTAGCATGGACTGTTGGAGAGATAGGAGATGCGGAGTTTTTAGATTTTTTAGAAGGTCTATCTAACCATGAAAATGGAGATATGAAAAAAGTAGCAAATACAGCTATTAAAAAAATAAAAAATAAATCAAAAGAATCCAATAAAAGTGAAAAAGATAAAAAGCTTGAAGAAAATAAACCGATTAATCTAAATGAAAAAAAATTTGATAACAATAATGAAAATAAGGATGTATTACAAAGTTTTTTAGGTTTAGATAAAAATAAAAGACTTGATTTTTTAGATAGATTAAAACCGGAAAAAATGATATACTTTAAGAGAAAGGTGTACAAACGTATTCTTACAGAATATAACACAGAAGATTTAATTGTTCTGATTTGGACAACTGGAGAATTAAAGGATGATAAGTTTTTATCAATTTTGCATAATCTCACTGAACATAGAAATTCCGATGTCAGAAGAATTACATATTCTGCAATCAGAAAGATTGGTTCACCTAAGAGTCGAGAGGTTTTAGAATTAGGACTTCTTGATTCAAATCCACAGACTAGACAGTACTGTGCTAAGGCTCTTTTAAAAGTTGGTAATGGACATAGTCTAAATATATTGAGAAATCTATATAGAGCAAGACAAGGTGTCGAAAAAGATTATGTACTTCGTGCATATAGAGAAGCGATAATCGAGTTAGAAAAGTCAGTTTAAGTTCTGACAATTATATTTTTCAAATCATACGCAGGTGCGTATATTTATAGGAGGGATTCAATATGATAGTAAGACGTTGTGCAGGTGGTGTGGTATTCCACGCAAATCAGGTGTTATTAGTGAAAAATGACAGAGGTGAATGGACTCTTCCAAAAGGAAAAATATCTGGAATGTACATGGCTCAGGAGAGCGCTATAGCAAGAGTAAAAGATGAAACTGGTATAGATGCAAAATTACTAGATATAGCTGGAGATACTATATATGAGTTCTTCTCAAGAAGTAGACAGCAGAGAGTTTGTAATGCCATAAACTGGTTTATAATGGACGCTCCTAACACAGAATGCAAAATAAGTTCTGAATTTTTAGAAGGCGGATTCTACAAAGTTAAAGATGCTCTTGAAATGTTAAATCATAACAAAGAAAAATCTTTAGTTGAAATCTCATACAAAAAATATAAAGAAGTAAAGAAAATAGTAGACTAATCATATCTAACCGAAAGGCTGATATCAACTTTGAAGCGGAAAACTACCACGCAGTTGCGTGGTAGTTTTTTTATGCTTTTTTTACATTCACATATTCTTAAAACTAATATATAATAAAATATAGTAGTTAAATACAAAAAGAGGAGATGTTTCAAAATGGAATATATAAAATCAGGAAACACAATAGCAGTTCGCATAGACTATGATGAAGAGGTAATTGAAAAGTTAACAGAGCTTTGTAAAAAAGAAAATATTGCTTCAGCAGCAGTTTCTGGAATAGGTGCTACAAAATTAGCAGAATTAGGATTATATAATATAGAAACAAAAGAGTATAAAGTAACTTCTTATACTGGACTTTATGAAGTTGGTTCATTTATGGGTAATATAACTCAGAAAGATGGAGAACCATATTTACATATGCATATAACTATAGGTGATCCAGAAAAAAATGAGGTACATAGTGGACACTTAAATAAAGCGGTTATAGGTGCTACAAGTGAAATATTTGTAACTGTATTTGATGAAAAAATAGGTCGTAAACTTGATGAAAAAACAGGAATAAATATTTTTGACTTTGAAAAATAAGAATTTGAAAGGGGATTTCTATGAATTCGTATAGAACTATCTACGAATATGGATGTGATGAATTCACAGAAGAGAGATCGAGATTTATAGGATATGCAAAGCCTATAAATAGTGAGGAAGAAGCTGTTGAATTTGTCGATGAAATAAAGAAAAAGCATAAAGATGCTACTCACAATGTATGGGCTTATACAGTAGGACCTACTATGAATATTCAGAGATACAGCGATGACGGAGAACCACAGGGAACAGCTGGAATACCAGCACTTGAGGTTATTAAAAAAGAAGATTTAAGAGATGTTGTAGTTGTAATAACTAGATATTTTGGTGGCATAAAGCTTGGTGCAGGTGGGCTTGTAAGAGCATATACAAGAGGAGCAAAAATTGGTTTAGAAGCAGGAAAAATAATTGATAGAATATGGTATCAAGAAGTTAAAATAAAAGTAGACTACAATCAGATAGGTAGAGTTCAGAATGAAATAATGAACTTAGGATATTTTGCAAAAGATACTATATATCTTGAAGATGTAGAATTTATAATATATTCTAAACCTGAAGATACACAAAAGCTTACAGATAGAATAACTGATATAACAAATGGTACAGCAAATATTTCATTTGGTGAGGAATTCTATTTAAGTGAAAATAATGGAGAAATAATACTTGATTAATGGGGGAAAAAATGAGTACTAGAGCAGAACAGATTGAAAAAACAGTAGAATGGTTACAGGATAAAGTAAAAGAAGCACATGCTAGAGGATTAATAGTTGGTGTATCTGGTGGTATAGACTCTGCAGTTGTGGCATATCTTATTAAAAAAGCATGCCCAAATGATTCTATGGGTGTAATAATGAGTATAAAATCAAATCCAGCAGATAGAGTAGATGCTATGAAAGTTATAGATGGATGTGGAATAGAATACATGGATCTTGAATTAGCAGAACCACACAAATTAATATTAGATACAGTGACAGATAATCTAAAAGAAAAAGGATTATTTAAAGAAGAATATCTAAGAATGACTGATGCTAATCTTAGAGCTAGAATAAGAATGAGTACAATATATACAGTAGCAAATGATTTAGGATATCTAGTTGTAGGAACAGACAATGCAGCAGAACTTCATACTGGATACTTTACTAAACATGGAGATGGTGGTGTTGATATACTTCCACTTGCAAATCTTACAAAAGGTGAAGTATTTGAATGGGCTAAAGAATTAGGAATACACGAAGATCTAATAAATAAAGCTCCATCAGCTGGACTATGGGAAGGGCAGACTGACGAAAACGAAATGGGAACTACATACAAATATATAGATGCTGTTTTAGAAGGCAGAAGAGATGAAGTTCCAGCAGAACATCTTGAAATAATAGACAGATTACACAGAAATAGTGAACACAAAAGACATACTGCTGCAAAACCACCTAAATTCTAATTTACTATTGCAAAAATTTATGATAGAATTTTAAGGTGAGTAAATAACAGAAGGAGTGGAATTATGGGACGTATAGGAAACATAATAAATAGAAAAGGAAAACAGGATGCTCAGAGAGCAAAAGTATTTACAAAACATGCTAGAGCAATAGCAGTTGCTGCTAAAGATGGTGGAGGAGATCCAGAATACAATGCAGCTTTAAAAACAGCTATAGAAAAAGCTAAAGCTGACAACATGCCTAATGATAATATAGATAGAGCTATAGCAAAAGGTACAGGTGCTGGAAACTCTGAAAGCTACGAAACAATAGTATACGAAGGATATGGACCAGGTGGGGTTGCAGTAATAGTTAACGCACTTACTGACAACAAAAACAGAACAGCTGGTAACATAAGATACTACTTCGATAAAAATGGTGGTAACTTAGGTACTTCAGGATGCGTATCTTTCATGTTCGATAGAAAAGGACAGATATTAGTTGCAGCTGAAGATGGTGTAAGCGAAGAAGAATTAATGGATGCAGCTTTAGAAGCTGGAGCAGAAGATTTCATAGTTGAAGAAGATGGATTCGAAGTAATAACTGAACCTAACGACTTTGCAGCAGTTAGAGATGCATTAAAAGAAGCTGGATACGAATTTATATCAGCTGACGTTAAAATGATACCTCAGACAACTACTGAATTAACAGAAGATGGTCAGCGTAATGCTATGGAAAAATTAATAGATATGCTTGAAGATGATGACGATGTTCAGGATATCTACCACAACTGGGAAATAACTGAATAATAAAGTGAAGAAGACAAAGAGATGTTGCAGAAAATTACTGTATACATCTCTTTTTTTATTTTCTATCGAAAGTAATAAATTATAGGAATAAAAGAATTATATAATAATAAAATGAAAACGATTGACAAAATAAAAAACTTATATTACAATAAAAAAGGATTCAATAGGATGGTAATTGTTAATTCAAGCTAGACCTATTTACATATATAGAAAATAATATTCTTTTAATAAAAAAGAAATGCTAATTTTTCTACATATGTAAGTAGGTCTTTTTTGTTAAAAAAAAAGCAAATCTTATCGAAAGGAGAGATTTAAATGATTATAGATAGAGTTTTAAATAACAATGTAGTTATTATAAAAGATGAAAATGGAATAGAACAAGTTGTATGTGGCAAGGGAATAGCTTTTAAGAAAAAAAGTGGAGATTTTGTAGATGAAAAAGAAGTAAATAAAGTATTTATTTTAAAGGATAAAGTTAAGAATAAAAGATTCCAGGAAATAGTATCAGATATACCTCTTCCATATTTAGAAGTAGCTGATGAGATAATAGATATGATTAAACTTGAATCTGGTAAAAAAATAAGTGACACAATATATATTTCTTTAAGTGACCATATTCATATGGCTGTAAATAGATTTTTAGATGGTATTACAATAAAAAATTATATGATTTGGGATATCAAGAGATTTTATCCAGAAGAGTTTCAGCTTGCATTAAAAGCACTGAATATAATCAATGAAAAACTGCATGTATCTCTACCAGAAGATGAGGCAGGTTTTATAACACTACATATAGTGAATGCAGGTATGGAAAATGACGATATGCATCAAACTATTGAAATAACAAAGATAATGCAGGAAATATCAAATATAGTGAAATATCATTTTTCAGTAGAATTTGATACAGATTCTGTATATTATTATAGATTTATAACACATTTAAAATTCTTTGCACAGAGATTGCTTTCAGACAAAATTATAAAAGACACAGATGAGGATGATCTATTAGATATTGTAAAAGTTAAATATGCATCTTCATACGCTTGTGTTGAAAGAATTACAGAGTTTATATCACGCAAATATAAATATGAATTATCAAAGGAAGAACAGTTATACCTGACAATTCATATAGAGCGTGTTATATATAAAAGTCAAAATGAAGAGTAAAAAATAAAATCAAATTAAACAGGTAACTTTATTTTGACAAAGGATGGTAACATTAAGTTGGCTAAACCTTCAGATAAGTTTTTATACTTAAGACGGAGGAGAAAAAATGGAAAACTACACAAAACTAGCAGCAGACATAATAGAAAATGTCGGCGGAAAAGAAAACATTGAGAGTTTAACACATTGTGTTACTCGTCTAAGATTCAAATTAAAAGATGAATCAAAAGCGAATGATGAAGTACTAAAAAATATGGATGGAGTTGTTACAGTTGTAAAATCAAAATCTATAGACCAGTATATGGTTGTAATAGGCGAACATGTAACAGATGTATACAACGAAGTTCTAAAACAGCTTGGAATGAGCGCAGATGCTATTGTTGATAATAGCAAGTCAGATAAAAAGAAACAGAGTTTATTAAATAGAGCTCTAAATGTTATATCTGGAGGGATTGGACCAGTACTAAATCTTCTATGCGCTTGCGGGATTATAAAAGGTTTAACAGTTGTACTAACTATATTAGGAATTAGTCCAGAATCTGGACCATATATGTTATTAAATGCAGCGGGAGATTGTTTCTTCTACTTCCTACCATTAATGTTAGGATACAACTTAGCTAAAAAATTCGAAATAGATCCATTCTTTGGATTAATACTAGCAGCTGCTATGTGTTATCCAACTATACAGAATGTAGATTTAGATTTCTTTGGACATAATATAAACACTACTTATGCTTCAACATTTATGCCAATATTATTTGGTTTATTATTTGCAGCACCATTATATAAGTTTATAGACAGATATATGCCTAAAATGATAAAAGGATTTATGACTCCTTTATTAACATTATTAATAAGTTTCCCACTAACTTTCATAATAATAGGGCCAGTAGCTAATTTAATAGGTACAGGATTAAACGTAACACTTACTTCTATATGTGAATTCTCTCCATTAATAGCAGGAATAATAATTGGTGGATTATGGCAGGTATTTGTTATGTTTGGAATACACGGTGTTTTAACAGTTGTAGCTTTTATGGACTTAGTTGCAGGAAATCCAAGCCAGATGCTAGCACTTTCATACCCAGCTACATTTGCAACAGTTGGTACAGTATTAGCAGTTTATCTAAAAACTAAAAACATTAAATTAAAAGAAGTAGCATTACCAGCGTTTATATCATCAATATTTGGTGTAACTGAACCAGCTACATATGCAGTAACACTACCAAGAAAAAAAGTATTCGTAGTTAACTGCATAGGTGGTGCAGTAGGTGGTATAATCGTAGCTTTAATGGGAATAAAAATGTATTCTTATGCAGGTATGGGAATTATAGGTTTATTAGGATTTGTAAGTCCAACTGATGTTAATTTTATGGGAATAATTATGATGGTAGTAATACCTCTTTTAGTTTCATTAGTATTAACAATGGCAATATACAAAGATTCAGACTACGATTACCTAGAAGGAAATAATTCTGGTAAATCAGATATAGATACAAATAAAAAAGAAAAAACAAATGAAAAAAACGAAGAAAAAATAGTAAATGTTAGAGAAACAATATTAATGCCTATGGATGGTACTATAAAACCATTATCAGAATCAGAAGATGATGCATTTGCAAGTGAAGCACTTGGAAAAGGATGTGTAATAGTTCCAGATAATGGTGAAGTTTGCTCTCCAGTTAATGGTGAAGTAAAAACTATCTTCCCTACTAAACACGCAATAGGTATATTAAGCGATGATGGATGTGAAATATTAATCCACATAGGTATAAATACAGTATCTCTAGAAGGAAAATACTTTGAGGCTCATGTAAAAGCAGGAGATAAAGTAGAAGCAGGACAGCTATTAGTTTCTTTTGAAAAAGAAAATATAGAAAAAGAAGGATATTCTTGCGAAATACCTATGATAATAACAAATACATTTGATTATTTAGACGTTTTAGAAATAGATAATGAGCATCATAAAAAAGGTGATGCTATGCTAAAAATAGTGAAGTAAGGAGAGTGGGATAAAATGGCATTTCCAAAAAATTTCTTATGGGGTGGCGCAGTAGCTGCCAATCAGTGCGAAGGAGCATGGAATGTAGGTGGTAAAGGAATGACAGTTTCTGATACTGTTACAGCAGGAACTGTATCTGAGCCTAGATATACAACATATATATCAAAAGACGGTGAACCTGGTAAAGCTTCAATGTTTGAACAGTTACCAGAAGGAGCACGCAGAACAGTATTTGAAGGTTATTACTATCCTTCTCACGAGGGTATAGATTTTTACAATAGATACAAAGAAGATATAGCATTATTTGCAGAAATGGGATTTAAAGTATTCCGTATGTCTATATCTTGGTCTAGAATATTCCCAAAAGGAATAGAAGAAGAACCAAACAGAGAAGGACTAGATTTTTATAGAAGAGTATTTGAAGAATTAAGAAAATACGATATAGAACCTCTAGTAACTCTATTCCACTACGATATGCCTTTATACTTAGAAGAAGAACTAGGTGGATGGAGCAATAGAGAATTAATAGATCTATTTGAAAAATACACAAAAGTGCTATTTAAAGAATATAAGGGATTAGTAAAATATTGGCTAACATTCAACGAAATAAACAGCCCAATATTAATGCGTACATTTATACCAAATTATCCTGATTCTAAAGTTCGTGAAGCAATGCAGATATTACACAACCAGTTTGTAGCGAGTGCAAGAGCTGTTAGAGCAGCACATGAAGTAGATTCAGAAATGGTAGTTGGAGCTATGTTAGGTGGAGTATGTAATTATCCATTAACATGTAATCCAGATGATATAATATCTTGCCAGAAACATTGGCAGGAAGATTGCTACTACTGCTTAGATACAATGGCAAGAGGCGCATATCCATACTATGCGCAGAGACTTTGGAAAGAATATGATTTTAAACTAGAAGCCGAAGAACAGGATTTCATAGATTTAAAAGAAGGTACAGTTGATATGATCACATTCTCTTACTATTCATCAGGATGTGTCACAGAAGATGAAAATGCTGAAAAAGCAAAAGGTAACTTTACAACTGGAGCAAAAAATCCTTATTTAAAATACAGTGAATGGGGATGGAGTATAGACGGACAAGGACTTAGATATTTCTTAAATGAAGTATATGGACGCTATCAGTTACCACTTATGGTAGTGGAAAATGGTCTTGGAGCTATAGATAAATTAGAAGAAGATGGAAGTATACACGATCAATATCGTATAGAATACACAAAAGAGCATATAAAAGCAATGAGCGATGCTATTGAAGATGGTGTAGATTTAATAGGATACACATACTGGGGATGTATAGATTTAATAAGTGCGTCTACAGGTGAGATGAAAAAGAGATACGGATTTATATACGTAGACAAAAATAACGATGGAAGTGGAACATTAAATCGTTATAAAAAAGATTCTTTCTATTGGTACAAAAAAGTTATAGAATCTAACGGAGAAGAATTATAATAAGAAGAATTTATAATAATTAAACATATTAAGGTAGATTAGATGATTTTGTATATCATTAAGTCTACCTTAATATTTTGCCTAAAATAAGAAGTAAAATAGTAAAATATTATAAATTACTAAATTTAGATAGGAGAACGTATGGAAAAGAAAGATGATTTTTTAGGAACAGAACCTATAAAAGGTTTATTATTTAAATTGGCATTACCTACACTTGTAGCTCAGGTTATAAATATGTTATACAACATAGTGGATAGAGTTTATATTGGGCATATAGCAAATGTTGGAGATTTGGCATTGACTGGAGTAGGAGTTTGTATGCCTATAATTATTATCGTGTCTGCATTTGCAGCATTAATAGCGAGTGGAGGAGCACCTCTTGCAAGTATTTCTATGGGAGAAGGAAATTCAGAAAAAGCAGAAAAAATATTAGGAAATTGTTTCTCAACTCAGATAATAATATCAATAATACTAACTGCTATTTTATTGATTTTCAATGAAAAAATATTACTTTTGTTTGGAGCAAGTGAAAATACTATTAAATACGCTACTGAATATATGGATATATATTCAATAGGGACAATATTTGTTCAGCTTACATTGGGAATGAATGCATTTATTACAGCTCAAGGATTTGCCAAAATAGGAATGTTATCTGTTTTAATAGGAGCTATATCAAATATAA
>UQCY01000007.1 GCA_900539645.1 uncultured Clostridium sp.
GACCTCCTGTTGCAACAGATGCTGTTACGAAAATAAGTATCAGTGAACGACCTAGATAGTAAGCAAGACGTTCAAAGATTTCAGTACATCCACATACCCAAAAGCCCTTTGGATATCCTTTTTTCTTTGTTTCTCCCATTTTGAACAAAAATCCTCCTATTTAATTTCAGTTATTTTTTATTGCTACTGTTTGCAATTTGTATATAAGGGGTATTTATTTACATTTCACCCTTAACACTTTCAATTCTAATATAGTGTTATAGATATATCAATGAAATTTTTAGTATAATAAGAAAATTCTATCAATTAATAAATCTTATAGATTTTACTTTTCTAACAAATATTTTCCGTGATTACGTTTTCTTAACAAATTTTTATTATTTTTTTATCATTTTTACTTTAGTTTAATAATAGTTATCTAGTTAATTTTAATTTATTCTTTTATTTTTTATATTTTACAATTTTAATTAATAATTCTTTTATATCTTTTTAATATATTTTTTATCTTATTTTTTCTATTTTTATCTTCCAAACTATAACTTTTCTTTATTAATATCTTTAATCGAAAAGCTAAAAATAATTATATTTTTATTCATAATAAAAAAGACTACTTATTTTTCATCAGTAGCCCATATGTTTTATATTTATTTTTTACATTAAAAAAGGACGTCTAAAAACGTCCTATAATTACCCTTTTCAATTACTGTATAACTCTTCTTGCAGTATATAAAGTTCTTGATGATAATTTGCTTATTTTAACAACATCACCAGTCTGTGGTGCATGTATGTACTGATCGTTTCCTAAGTACATTCCAACGTGGTGTATTCTTCCACCTTTAGCGAAGAATACTAAATCACCTGGCTGTAATTCTGCTTTAGAAACTTTTTTACCTACATTTGCCTGATCTCTAGATACTCTTGGAAGTGATATTCCAGCACCATTTTTAAATGCATACTGCATTAATCCTGAACAGTCAAATGAGTTTGGTCCAGTTGCTCCCCATCTATATGGTTTACCCATCTGAGCTTTTGCTACAGATATTACTTTCTGAACTTTTTCATTTACTGGTATATTGTAGTTAAGGTAGTCTGAACTTACCCAACCTTTTTCACCATCTAGTGTTTCTATTCTATTCCATCCATTTGCTTCACCTGTTATTTTTATAAGCGTTCCAGGATTTAATTTACCTTTTTCTTCAGCTTTTGCATTAGATGCAGCTCTTATAGTTAAGAAATCGCAATCTACAACTTCTGCATATTTCTCATTTTCAACTTTTTTTCCATTAGCGTCGAATCTGAATATTCCATCAGTAGTTTTAACTACTTCGTTAGCAGCTAATGTTCCATCAGCTTTGAAGTAATAATCAACTCCACCTATTGTTCTATATCTTGACTGAGCCATTTCGAAGCTATTCATAAAGTAGTATTTTTCTCCATTAGCTTCTACCCAACCTTTTACTTTGTTTCCATTTTTGTAGTAGAAAGTTTTGTTACCCTCTTTAACAAAACCATTTTTAGCTTCAGCTCTTGTTTCTGTAGTTTCAGAAACTACTGCTATATCAGATATTTCATCAGCGCTTACTGTATTATTTCCAGCAAATGCTGTTAGTGATCCAGCTATTATCATTGCTGCCATTATTTTAGATATTTTCTTGTTTATGTTTAACGAATGCATTAATCGCCCTCCTGATTCTCTTAATTAGTTAGTGGTTAATGTAGTAGAATTTAACTTCCTAAATTCTACATTTTTTATTCTATCATAGCTTGTTACATTAGACAAGCTTTTTTGTAACATTTCTGTAACTTTTTTGTTATTTTTGTTGTTACCTTTGTTGTAACCATTGAAATTTCAACATTTAAAATGGTAACAATTTGAAATTTATCACAAAATTCGTTGTCTTTTTTTAAGCCTTACAGTTATTAAATATATCATTTTTGTATTATTATGTCAACCTTTTCTAATTTTTTTATAAACTCCATAAAAAAAAGACTCGATTTTTCAACAATTCAAGTCTTTTTTACAACTATTTTTACTATAATAATATTTTTTTGTAACTATTTTGTTTCTATTTTAAATTTCAGCCTATTTTCTAACATCCAACAAACAACTTATCTGTATTTGTTACAATCTGTAACAATTTACATTTATTTTCGTTTGAGTTTCTTTTTCACTATATCTGTTATCATAGAAACCTCTTCTACTCTAAGTAGTATTATAAGAAGTGCGTAAACACCAGCACCTACTATTATAGCAGTACCTAGAGCTATAACTTCCATAATAAAACCTGCACCGAGAGCTCCAAATACAAGCTTATAAACAAATCTCGCTGCTCCACCCATTATAATTGCAGAAAAAGTCGTCTTTAAAAACACTATAATAATCTTTTTTTGACCAAAATCGCCAATTTTTTTCTTTAGACTTCTAAATAGCAATGTTATACATATTATAGATGATAAACTCGTCGCAAGTGCAAGTCCTGCATGTTTTAAATACTTTATAAATAAAAGATTCATACATATATTCATGATAACCGCTATTGTAGCATTTATCATTGGTGTCTTTGTATCCTGCACAGAGTAGAATATCTTTGTAAGAATGTCCCTCAGTCCAACACCTATAAGCCCTATAGAATAGAATATAAGCGCCACAGCCGTCATCTGTGTAGCTCTTGCATCAAATGCTCCCCTTTGGAAGAGTATTCTAACTATTGGCTCTGATAAAACCATTGCTCCTACTGTCATAGGCATTATTATTATTATTACAGCGTTGATACTTTTTCTGATAAAATTAAAAAACTCTGTCCTATCCACTAATGCAGATAATCTAGAAAACTGCGGATATACAACTGCAGATATCGACGCTATAAACATCCCAGTTACAAATCCTTTTAATCTATCAGCATAGTTTAACGCCGATATACTTCCCTCTACAAGTGTAGACGCTAATGTTTTATCGACCATTATATTTATCTGATCTACTGCAACCCCAACTACTATTGGAGCCACAAGTATAAGCATCTTCTTTACATACTCATCTTTAAAATCTACAAACAGTCTGTATTTGTAACCTTTCTTATACGCAAACGGCACCTGGAATAAGAACTGGCTTGCCATCGCAAACAACGCTCCAACAGGAAGTATGTAAATATTATCAAGTAATACACTAAGTATCATAGCTGTTATTAGTATAATATTGTACGGCAATCCTATAAGCCCTGGTATAGTAAAACTTCCCTTTGATTGAAGGTAAGACTTCATTATATCGCTTAGACCCGTAAATATCGCTCCAAATATTATTATCCTTGTAAATAATACCGCCTGTTTAAATGTTTCACCTTTAAATCCCATAGCAAATATTTTTACTATTGGCTCTGCAAATATAAATGAAATAGTAGATAGTATTATTCCAAGTATTATAGTTATGTTTAGTATATTATTTGAGAATTTAAGTGCCTTTTCTTCTCCACCTTCTCTTAAATTTTCATAGTAAAGAGGTATGAATGTCGTCGCAAGCGCTGTAGCAACTAAAGTAAATAAAACCTTAGGTATATTTGATGCTGCTATAAATACGTCGCTGTATACTGTAGCTCCATATAAAGCACCAAGTACTAGCTCCCTTCCAAATCCCAATATTTTTGAAAGCATTGTGACGATCATTAGAGATACGGTTGCTTTTGCTACCTTACCCATTTATTTCATTTCCCCCTCTCTATAAAAAGAGGCTTCATCTTCTGCTATTTTATTCCAAGAGAAATTCTCCAATGTGTTCTTTGAAATAGATTCTCTATCGTTTTCAGAGTTAGCTACTTTCACAACTCTTTTCGCAATTCTTGTTTCAAAGTCCTCACCATCAGCTACAATGTTCTCATCAATTCCTATAGCTTCAGGAATTCCACCTGCATCGCTACCTACAGCAGATACACCACACGCATTTGCTTCAGTTATAACGCAGCCAAACCCCTCTCTCCTACTTGGAATTATCATAACATCCATTGTATTCATCAAATTTCTAACCATATCTACATCTTGATTTCCTGTAAATACAACTTTTAAACCTTTTTCTTTACATTCTTTTTCTACCTGAGCTCTTAAAGGTCCATCCCCTACAACTGTGAATGTATATTCATTATTTGAATCAAGCTGCTTTATCTTATCAAATATCTCAGCAAATTTATCAGCTCTTTTTATCTTATTTATTGCTCCTACAAATCCTACATTCTTTCCAGATATGTTATATTTTTCTTTTATAGAATTTTTTTCTGTATCAGATATTATGTAGAAGTTTTTAGTGTTTACACCATTTCTCGATGCGGTACAGTTATCTCCTGTATACCCTAGCTCTCTAGCAGTATCCATAAGTTTCTTACTTACAAATATATTCTGTTTAGCATTTTCCATTATCTGAAGTACCTTTATTTTTATATGCTCATTCTCAAATGGCATAGTATGTACATCACTTCCATGGTAAGTAACGATATATGGCTTTTTAAACTTCTTATTTATCCAATACGCAATTCTACCATGAGGGTACCCCCAATGGCAGCTAACCATATCACATTCTTCTATATCTGATTTACACGCATCAAAAAATTCTTCAAATCTGTCTTTATCATTTTCTAGCTTTTCAGCTTTTTTGCTCTTCATATCTATACTTAAATATACTTTTTTGTATTTTATACCATCAAGTTCAAAATCATCACTAGTCTTATCATAGGTATGCTTTCCTGCTATTTTTTTAGCCATCCTAAAAATACCAGTATCTTTAAACTGTACAGATATTACTTTATATTCGTTCTCTGGATGATTTTTCATTATTGCTTTTATCTTTTCATGTGTAGCCATAAAAAGACCTTTTTTATTATTCTCATCCATATTGACAATATATAGTATCTTCATCTACTTATCCTCTCTATTTAGAGTATATTTTTTTATACTTTTCAGCTACATTTTTCCAATCGAAATCATTTAGAATTTTATCTCTATAGCTCGATACATTATCAATTTTTCCATCTACTATATCTTTTATTCTATTTTTTATTTCATCGGAATCATTGTACTTAACACTATATCCAATGGTTCCGTCTTCAAAGTAGCCATCAAACCCCTGTCCTCTAGTGTATATCAAATGTAGACCTTGCGTCAATGCTTCAACATAAACTAGTCCAAATGTTTCAAATTTAGATGGCATAATAAATATATCACTATTTCTGTATACATCTATTATATTTGTTTTATCCATAAATCCTAGTAATTTTACTTTACCCGGCACATTTTCCTCTATATATTTTTTTATACTGTCTTTTTCAGGACCCTCTCCTATTAAATCTAATGTAGCATTTATACCATCATCATTAAGCTTTTTCACTGTATCAATAGAAGTATAAATATTTTTATTTTTATCTAATTTTCCAGTAAATACTAACTTAATATTACTTTTATCTATTATCTTTTCATTGTCCATAGTTTCATTTTCTAACCAAAAACTATCTACTCCATTTGGAATAACTACAGACTTATCTAAAATATCTTTTCTTAGTTCTTTTGGAACATACTCGTTTATAACATCATTTTTATACTTTTCAGATAAAAAAATAACTTGTTTAGCATTTTTCATTATATCAACACCTACAGGTCTAAGATGTTTAACCTTTTTGAAAAAAGTATTAACATCTGTATTTCTAACTGCAACAATATAATCTATTCCTTTATCTTTTTTTAGTCTATAAGAAACATACCCATTTACAAAAAGCGAGTGCGCATGTGTTATATCTATATCATCAAGCTTAATATTTTTATTTAAATCAGAATATATCTTTCTATTTTTCCATCTAAAACTTACTCTATCAAATTTATTAAAACATTTTGAATATAAGTACTCAGTCATATCACTTTCTTCACCAACAAACTTGTTTATCATCTCATTAGAAGAAACAGGTATATACACCCTACTATATATACCTGTTTTCGCTAAATTTTCTATCAAGTTTTTATAAAGTTTAGAAGTAATATAATAAGAGCATACATGTAGTACTCTCATCCCTTCTCCTCCTAATTATAATCTCCAATATGCAAATCCTTTTTCTACCGCTTCTTTTGAATTGTATATTCCTTTTATATCTATAAGTACTTTTCCGCCTTTATCATTTTCCATAGCTTTTATCTCGTCTAATGAGAATTTTGCAAATACACTGTGGTTGACGGCAGCTACTATACAATCAAAATCATTTAACTCCTCTTCTGTTATCATATCTACACCATAGAATTTAACAGCATCATTTTCAGCAGCTACTGGATCGTATACTTTTACTTCCATTCCATAATCTTCAAGACCAGCTATTATATCTGCAACTTTACTATTTCTAGTATCTGGGCAATTTTCTTTAAATGTTATACCCATAACTAAAACTTTTGCACCTTTTACTTTTCTATCTGATTTTATCATTTCTTTTACTGTATTCGAAATAATAAAATCAGCCATACCATCATTTATTCTTCTACCAGCTGATATTATCTGTGAATGATACCCTAATTCCTCAGCTTTATATATGAAGTAGTATGGGTCAACTCCTATACAATGTCCCCCTACTAATCCTGGAGTAAATTTCAAGAAGTTCCATTTAGTTCCAGCTGCTTCTAAAACAGCTTTTGTGTCTATATCCATTTCATTAAATACCATAGCTATCTCATTCATAAAAGCTATATTTATATCTCTCTGAGAATTTTCTATTACTTTAGCTGCCTCTGCTACTTTTATACTCTCAGCTCTATAAACACCAGCTTCAACTACTATTGAGTATATATTTGCAACTTCCTCAAGAGTTTCATCATCACATCCAGAAACTATTTTCATTATAGTCGTAAGTCTATTTACCTTATCACCTGGATTTATTCTTTCTGGAGAATATCCAACTTTAAAATCTTCCATATACTTTAATCCTGATACTTTTTCAAGTATAGGTATACAAACTTCTTCTGTAGTACCAGGGTAAACAGTAGATTCATAAACGACTATAGAACCTTTTGTAAGATTTCTAGCAATAGACTCTGTTGCACCAATTACTGGTTTTAAATCAGGAGTTTTATCTTGATTTATTGGCGTTGGAACAGCTACTATATGAAATTTAGCTTTTTTTAAGTCTTCTTCATTAGATGTAAATTCTACAGTAGTATTTTTAACTTCATCGTCTCCAATTTCTTCAGTTGGATCTATACCATTTTTATAAAGATTAATTTTTTCATCATTTATGTCAAATCCTATAACAGATGTATGTCTTGCAAATTCAACAGCTAGTGGAATACCCACATAACCTAGTCCAACAACTGATATTTTTTCATTCCTATCAAGGATATCTTTATATAAACTCATTTTAAAACACCTCTATTTTTTCTATTTATCTACCTATTGAATGGTACTCTATACCAGCATTTTTCATATTTTCTGGTAAATAGCAATTTCTTCCATCATACACTAACGCATCTGACATATTTTTTTTGAAATCATCTGGTGTTAATTCCTTAATTTCTTTCCATTCAGTCATTATAAGGCATAGCTTTGCATCTTTTAAAGCTTCCTTAGCTGTTTTTGTATATACTATCTTATCTCCAAATAACTTCTTTGCATTTTCAACTCCAACTGGATCAAAAGCAAAAACATTAGCTCTTCTATCAAGAAGATATTCTATATTAGGTATAGCTGGAGATTCTCTCATATCATCTGTTCCAGGTTTAAATGTAAGCCCTAATACAGCTACTTTCATTCCCTCAAATGATTCAATTTTTTCTGCTGCAGCTCTAATTAGCTTTAGCTTCTGCTGCTCATTTACCTCTATAGCTGCTCTAACAGTCTTTAACTCATATCCATTCTGAGCTGATAACCAGTGAAGAGCCTTTGTATCTTTAGGGAAACAAGAACCACCATATCCTATTCCAGCTCTCAAGAACTTGCTTCCTATTCTATCATCATAGCTCATTCCTTTTGCAACATCCTCAACATTAGCCCCTACTATCTCACATAAATTAGCTATATCATTCATATACGATATTTTTAAAGCCAAGAAGTCGTTTGATGCATATTTTATCATCTCAGCACTATTTCTATCAGTTATAATCATAGGTATTTCAAAAGGCGAATAAATCTCTTTCATTATTCCTTCAGCCCATTCACTCTCAACACCTATTACTATTCTAGACGCATTTAAGGTATCGTGAACTGCTGTACCCTGTGCTAAAAACTCAGGGTTAGAAGCTAGCTCTATACGAATATCTTTTTTTAGATTTCTTCTTATATACTCTTCTATTTTTTTATTTGTTCCTATTGGAACTGTAGATTTTATAACTATTAAAGTATCTCTTTCGATACTCTCAGAGACCTGAATAGCAACTTTCTTTATATAATCAAGATTTGCTGATCCATCGCTTCTCTCAGGTGTACCTACAGCTATAAAGATTACATCAGAATTTTTATAAGCAGATTCATAATCTGTTGTATAATCAATTCTTCCTTCTTTATAATTTTTCTGCATTATTTCTTCTAGTCCTTCTTCGTATATAGGTGAAAAACCAGCCTTCATTTTTTCTACCTTTTTTTCATCTATATCGACACAAACTACATTATGTCCTTTTTCAGCTAAACAAGCACCTGTCACAAGACCAACATATCCTGTTCCTGCCACTGCTATTTTCATCACTTCGCCTCCCAATCAATACAACGCTATAATCTCTTTCTTATAGCATTAACCACATAAAAACAGAATACATACATACTTTTAAACAGACCTAAGCCCTCCACATTTCTATACGTATTCCATGTTCTCTTTAAGGCTTTTATCTTATTACTAGATAGAGAATTACCTACTATTCTATAATTAACTAGTGGCTCCTCTATCCCATATGCATACTTTTCTGTTCTAAGTATTTTCAACCATGTAGCAGTATCCTGCCCTCTCTTAACTAGAGGCATCTCAAAATCACCAATAATTTTTCTATCTAATACTACGGTTGAACATCCTATTATAGTGTTCTTTAAAAGTCCTTCATAATCAATCTTCTTTGGAGCTTTTGCTACTTTAGTAGTTTTTTCTCCATTTTCTCTCATATATCTATATGAAGTAAAGGAAAAACCTATATTTTCCCTTAGCATATATTCAATCTGTTTTTCTAATTTAGTTTTTTCCCAGAGATCATCGCTATCTACAAACGCTATAAATCTGCCTTTTGCGTTTTTTATACCAGTGTTTCTACTAATAGCTGCTCCGGAATTCTTTTCTAATTTAATATATCTTATTCTATCATCACTATTTTGGAATTTTTCTATTATTTCTGATGAACTATCTTTTGAGCAGTCGTCCACTAAAACAAGTTCCCAATTCTTATATGACTGCTTCTGTACCGATTTTATCGTATCTTCTAAAAACCGCTCTGCATTATATACAGGAGTTATTATTGATACCAATGGTTCATTCATACGTTATACTCTCCTTATATATTAGCAATATTATTTTTTCAAACTAAAACTTATTCCTTAACAAATTTCTTTTGTCTTAAATATTTGTAATAACCTAGTGGAAAACATAATATATACATAAATTTATCACTTATCTTATTTATTTCTTTAAAATACTTACTATCTGATAATAATGAATATCTTGCCAAATTTATATAGTTCTTTATCCACATATAAGGGAAGTCCTTAAATGGATAAGTATTCTGATTTGTAAGATATAAATACTCTAATGCTCTTCCTTTTAATGCACTCTTTTTAAGAATATTTCTTGTAAGCCCATCTTCTAAGTATTCTCTTACTATCATTGGCTCATTTATACATATAACCTTATAATATTTAGATATTTCATACCAAACAACGCTCTCTGGCAAGAATTTTATCCCTTCTCTCTCTGGGAAAGGATACTGTTTTAGAATATCAGTTAAAAATACTATTGTTTTATCACCTTTTACTCCAAATTTATAATACAGCTCTGCAAAATGGCATATTAAATGTTCATCAGGAATTTCTGTTCCAAGTGTCTTTCCATCCTCCATTTTTGAACAAAGCCCTACAACTCCACAAAACTCATATTTATTTTCTACCTTATTCCACTCTTGGATAACTAAATCCATTGAATTAGGCATAAGTCCATCATCGCTATCTACAATAAAGAAAAATTCTCCATTGGCATTTTTAACACCTGTATTTATGGCAGTATGTTTTCCACCATTTACTTTCTTTATATATCTTATATCTAAGACATCCTCGTCTATAAATTTCTTTACTAATTCCTCTGTATTATCCGTACTTCCATCGTCAACTATCAACCACTCAAAGTCATTGTATGTCTGTTTTTTTAAATCTTCATAAAGCTTTGATAGCGTATATTCTCTATTATAAGTAGGAGTAAATATTGTAAATTTATACTTATACATAACTTTCCTCTCCTCCTAACTCTTTTTTATCCCATTTATAGCATAATTTATAAAATAATAAACAGCCTTTGGGAATGGTATCTTTTCAATATTTCTATATATATTCCAAGTCCACTTAGCAGCCTTAAACTTATTCCCGCTAAGAGAAGTACTTGATTTTCTATACATAGCAAGAACCTCGTCGATACCATAAGCAGTAATACCTTTTTTTAATATAGAAAGCCAAAGAACATAGTCCTCATGTCTTTCTCCACTCATTCTTATATCAAATCCAAGCTTTTCTCTGTTTATAATAACAGTAAGACATCCTAAAACATTTCCTTTAAGTAGTGTTTTATAATTAACACTATGTGGTACTCTTATTTCCTTGTGCATCCTATCGCTATTTTCATCCATTAGTTCATATGCAGTAAATGTTATAACATAGTCGTTTTCTTGCATAAACCTAATCTGCTTTTCTAATTTTTCACGGTCCCATATATCGTCACTATCTAAAAAGGCAATAAAAGCCCCGTTAGCCATTTTTAAGGCAATATTCCTAGCGTTAGAAACACCAGAATTTTTTTCAGTTCTTATATATTTTATTCTATCGTCATTTTCTGAGTATGATTTTGCTATTTCAGAACAACCATCTGTTGAACAGTCATCGACAATTATCATTTCCCAGTTTTTATAGCTCTGCTCAAGAACTGATTCTATTGTCCCTACAATATATTTTTCAGCATTATACATGGGCGTAATTATAGACACTAAATTTTTATCCATCTTAATTTTCCTCATCATTTATCATATTTAATATTTATCTAATATTATTTTTTATTGCACTATATATTCTATCACAGTTTTTATTGTCGTTGTATCTGAAAAACTTATTTCTCTCCCTCTTTTGACTCTCTGAAACTTCAAAATTATTTTCTATTATTTCAAGAATTCCTTCGACAGCCGAATCTTTATTATATGCTAACTTACCAAACATCTCATTGTCTAAGTCTATATAAGAATCAACTTTTTCCTTATACTCTTCAACGTCGAACTGATAAAACATTATTGGTCTATTCATATATAAAAAATCTATTGCTACACTAGAATAATCAGTTATATTAGCTGCAGACTTTCTTATCTCATCAGCAAGTGTAACTCCTTTATCTAAGAAAATAATTCTATTTCCAGTTATATTTTTTCTAACATCGTCTATAAACTCGTGCATTAAATGATGCATATAAAATTTTATATTTACGTCTTTTTCTTCTAAAGCTTTATTTAATCTCTCATCATTTAAGAAATTCATTATATTTAAGAAATAATCACTCTTAGTAAAATTATCTCTATCAGCTTTTATCCAATCTCTCCAAGTTGGTGTAAATAATATATCTCTCGTGCTCGCTGGCTCATCAGTAGGTAAATTATCATACCTAGCATTTCCGACAATTTTCACATTATCTTCAGACATACCCCACTCATTTACCATTACATTCTTCTCAAAATCAGAACTTGCTGTAACAACATTGTAGCTCTTTAAAAGCTCATCTATTAAATTTTTAAACCGTCCATTCATAGGTTTTCTCTTTTTAAAACTTATTGTACCATGATTTAAATAAACCTTAACCACTCTATCGTGGAATTTATTTAAAAATGGAACAGCAAAATTGTATGGAGCAATATCCGCAGATGGAGAATGAGAAAATACTATCGCCTCAGCATTGTAATAATAAAGATAATTTTCTACACTTCCTCTTACAAGCTTCTTACCTGGTATCTTGTCAAATACCTTGCTGTCCTTATTTACTACCCAATAAACATCTATATCATCGCTATGTTCTCTCATTAAATACTCATAGAAAAACTTAGAATTATCATTATATATATCTCCAGCATGACCTCCAATAAGCCAAATATGCTTTCCTCTAAAATTCTTCTTATTGAATATATTCTTCATAGCTGCAATAAGCATATTCATTAAAAATTTTATCTTTTCTACCATCTAATACTCAACCTCACTATTTTTTATACTCTTTAAAACCATTTATTCTTCCTTTTATAGTAGCGGTATGGTAATCTCTATCCTTATTTAAAACTATCCCACCGATATTTCTTATAATTTTATAAGCCATAATTTTTATAAACTTCTTGTTCTTTCTATAAACAATCTCTTTCTTACAAAGGGCACCAAACCCTCTTCCATAATTAAAATCTCTCTGATACTTTTCCTTAGATTTAGAGTGTTTCTTAGCTGGATGGTAAATTATATCATCACCGAAGTATCTTCCCTTATAACCTCTACTAAGTAGCTCTAAAATATAATCTACTTCTTCTCCTGCTCCAAACTCTCCACCTACACCTAATCTTTCATCAAACATTAAATAATCTTTATCTTCAAATAGCACAAAGAATGTTATGGATGTAATAGTATCCATAACATTCAAGCTATTTATATCGCATGTTCCGTTGTACATCCGTTTAAAAGTATCTACTTCGTTAAAATCCATAGTCTTACAACTGTAGATTTTATACTCCTTATTTTTTTCAAAAAAATTAATAGCCTTTTCTATTGTATCAGGCTTGTATGCACAATCATCATCTGGGAATGCTAAGATTTTCCCCTGAGCAGCAGCTATACCAATATTTCTATTATAGCTAAGTCCTTTTTTGTTGCTCTTTATATACTTTATATCTAAACGGTCTACATATTTATCGACAATTTCTTTAACTTTATCGTTATCATTCTGATCTACAACAATAAGCTCAAAATTCTTATACGTCTGCTCAAGCAAACTATCCATAAATATATATATATCATCAAACCTATTTAACGTAGGCATTATTAGCGACACTAGCATCTTTTCTTCTCCTAAACTTAACCTTATTTTTTAACGTATCATCCAATATAATATATTTAATTAAAAATACTATACCGAAATTAAATCCTGCCTCAAATAATATATTTTCAGCAAATGAATAAACTAAAAACATTACTATAACAGCAATATACTTGTTTTCATTTTTCTTTATAAAAATATCTAATCCCTTGTACAATAAAAACATAAAGAATAGCACAGATACTAAACCTAACATAACTGTTAAATACACATATGAATTATCCAAAGGATTTGCCTGTTTTATCTCTGCAGAATATACATTTCCAAATAAAGATAAGAAATTACCTTCTTGCGTTAAGTATATATTCCAATATCTAGGTCTAGAAGCTAGAACTGTATTTAAAAGCTCATTCTTTGAGAATAAAAGACCTATAGATACTGATACTACTAAAAGCAATATAGGTGATATCTTTACTAAAAAACTTATCTTAGTATATTTCTTTAAATCTATATACTTCAATATCTCAACAAGGAATAACGCTGCTATCATAGTTAGTAACCCTGTTCTACTCATAGTAACCTTATAAATAAATATCGTCATTACTAATAATATTGCTCTATCCATCATATTATACTTATCAAATCTCAAGAAAATATATGCTGCATAAACACCTATAGAATAGAAGAACACAAGATTTGGGTTGTGTAATCCAAAACAATTTCTAACAACATATACACCATCTTTTAATCTATAATGTGTATCCGAAATCTTTATCAAATCTGGTAAAAAATTTCCAATAAGAACAAATGCTATTATAAACAATGCATTTATAATAAGATAATTCTTTACAACATACTCATCATCTATATCTCTTACACTTATTGCCAATAATATCAGAACTAAAATAGCTCCTTCTCTAGTAAAAACATACAATGCACACGATGTTAAGAAAATTGCTAGCTCCGTAATATTATGCTTTCTTATCAATAAAAACTGAATCATCAAAAGTCCTATAGAACCATAAAACAATAATGATGAGCTTCTCTCTATAAAAGCTGTCGGCTCTAAATTAAAGATTATATATCTTCTAAGTAAAATTACAACCATTGTAAGACTAAACAAAGTCTTACTTAAATTACTATTATCTCGTATATTTAATCTCTCCATATTATCTTCTCCTCTTTAGAGCTAGTAGAGTATTACTTGCAAAAATTCTCATACATTTATAAATTTTGTTAAACCCAGACATATGTTTAGTTTCTAGGAAATAATTTCTCTTCTTAGCCCAGCTTTTTCCCCACCAATGTATAACATAAGTATTTTCTGTAATACAATCATCAGTATACTCATCTTTAAATCCAAATGGGTAAAAATATTTCTCATCGTAAACCTTTATATCATTAGAAAAATTATTTCTATCTATCTTTTCATATTTCTCATTAAGCATATATGTCATTATCTTTGGAATTGTATATAAATCAGACTTCATAACATCCTCATTGTAAAAATCAAGCATATCCTTGATAAATGGATGATGAGGCTCAGCCCCGATTATAGCACCATTTACATACTCCTCGCTCTCATATCCAAAAAACAACTTATTTTCCTCCATAAGAGGAGTTAAATCCTTTAAAACTTGAATATCTGTATCCATATACAGACCACCCTGCTCGTATAAAACCTTTAATCTCATATAGTCTGCTATAAAAGCCCAAAGCTTCTGTCTATAACACTCCTCAAGGAATTTTTTTCCCTTAATTTCTTTCTCTATATCAAAGTTTTTCTCATTCCACTCAATTATCTCATAACTAGGAAGTTTTTCCTTCCAAATATTTATACAAATATTTTCTAAATTTCCTTTTGCTCCACCAATCCAAACATAGTGAATTTTTTTAGGTATCAAACAAACCCCTCCTTAAAATTAAATATACTCTTTCCTATTCTTCTCCTTTAATTGTTCTACAATCTTCTTAACATCTTGTGCTCTGTCTTTTCTACAAACCATAACCGCATCATTAGTAGAAACAACAATCAAATCATTTAATCCAACTGTAGCAATTAGCTTATCATCAGAGTATATTATAGAATTCGATGTATCTATAGTAATAAAATCTCCACGTTTTATATTTCCTTCAACATCTGTAGGATAAATAGCTCCTAGAGAATCCCAAGACCCTACATCATTCCAACCAAAATCTCCTGGTACAACTACTACATCGTTACTTCTCTCCATTACCCCATAATCTATAGATATAGAAGGAATTGAAGGATAAATCTCTTTTATAGCCTCTTCCTCGTGCTCTGTACCTATATACTCAGATAATTTCTCAAGTCTAGAATACACTTTAGGCAGATATCTCTTAAAATCCTCTAAAATTTTAGAAACCTTCCACACAAACATACCACTGTTCCAGACATACTTGTTTGAAGCAATATAGCTCTTAGCAACTTCAAAATTAGGTTTTTCTACAAACTCCACAACCTCATAAGAATGCTCACCAATCTTACTATCTCTATCAAAATTTATATATCCATAGCCTGTAGATGGGAATGTAGGTGTTATCCCTATTGTAACAAGCTTATCATTATTTTTTGCCACATCTATAGCCTTATTTAAAACATTTACAAACTCAGCCTCATCCTTAATATAATGATCTGCCGGATAAACACACATCACTCCATCTCCAAACTTCTTCATTATATTAAACGCAGCAAACCCTATAGCAGCTGCAGTATTTCTTGCTGACGGCTCTGGTAAAATATTTTCAAAACAGCATTTATCTTTAACAATATCTTTAAGCGCCTTAACTTGACTTTCATTAGTAACAATAAACAACTCTTCCTTATCAGCTATTGGAGCTATTCTATCTATAGTTTCATTTATCAAAGCATCCTCACCACTTAAATTTATAAGCTGCTTTGGTATTTCCTGTCTACTTAAAGGCCAGAATCTTGTTCCGCCTCCTCCAGCTATTATAACGTTAAAAACTTTCATACCCTTCCTCTTTTCTAAGATTATTTTAACTCTCAAACTATTATATAGAATCTATTTTATCTTCTATATCCCTAATTAAAGCTTCAATCTTATTATCAGAAGCCTCATTACTATCTCCACAAACACCAAAGTAGAATTTAATCTTTGGCTCAGTTCCAGATGGTCTTATAGCTATCCAAGACTTATCTTCTAAAACAAATTTAAGAACATCAGCTTTAGGAAGCCCATCTATTCCTTCTTTGTAATCTAACTTTCTATCAACCTTCACTCCAGCTATAGAATCTATATCGTCATTTCTAAACGACTTCATAATCTCAGCTATCTTCTCAACACCATCTATACCCTTTAAAGTAATAGACTTAAGCGCTTCTTTATAATATCCAAATTTAGCATAAATTTCCATCAGCGCATCGTATAAAGTCATACCTTTTAACTTATAATAAAGTGCTGCTTCTGATACTAATAAAGAAGAAACAACTGCATCCTTATCTCTAGCGTGAGTACCCACAAGATATCCGTAGCTTTCTTCGTAACCTATAACGAAATTCTTAACTACACTTCCAAAATCTTCATACTCGTGTATTTTTTCACCTATAAACTTAAATCCTGTAAGAGTATTTACAACTTCAGCTCCGTAGTGCTCAGCAATAGCAGCACCAAGCTCTGAAGTAACTATAGTTTTTATAATTACTGATTTTTCTGGAATAGTACCATCTTCATCCATCTTAGAGAATAAATAATTTACTATCAAGGCCCCAGTCTGATTTCCATTTAAAACAACATACTCTCCATTATTATCTCTAACAACTATCCCAACTCTATCACAGTCTGGATCAGTACCTATTATTAAATCTGCATTGCTTTCCTTAGCCATATTTATAGCTATATTAAACACTTCTCTCTCTTCAGGATTTGGATACTTAACAGTACTAAAATTAGAATCCGGTAACTCTTGCTCCTCAACAACAGTAACATCTTTAAATCCAGCATCCTTAAGTGCTCTTCTAACTGGGACATTACCTGTACCATGTATCGGAGTATAAATTATTCTTAACTTATCTCCATTTTCAGAAACCATCTTCTTATCTCTAATCTGGCTTAAAACAGCTTCATTAAATGCATTATCTACATCGTCATCTAAAACAGTTATCATTCCAGACTCTAAATAAGAATCAAAACTTCCTACCTTTATATTATCTAAAGACTCTATAGAATTTATCTCACCTATAATCTCATTAGCTTCATCTACACATATCTGCCCACCATAGCTACTGTAAACCTTATATCCGTTATATTCCTTTGGGTTATGACTAGCTGTAATAACTATCCCCATCTGACAATTTAAATGTCTAACAGCAAAAGAAAGTATAGGTGTAGCTCTAAGACTATCAAACACAAAAGCTTTAACACCATAAGCTGCTAATGTAGCTGCAGCCTCCTCGCAAAACTCTCTAGACATCCTTCTACTATCATGAGCTATAACAACCCCACGACTTTTACCTTCTTCTCCAAACTTTCTATCTATATATCTACAAATTCCCCGAGTAGCTTTTCTAACAGTATAGATATTTATTCTATTTGTACCAGCGCCAATTATCCCTCTAAGACCACCAGTACCAAACTCTAAACTCTTATAAAATCTTTCCTTTATCTCGTTTTCATCGTCTGCTATCCCTCTAAGCTCGTCCTTTATATCTTCATCAAAATAAGAAGACTCCATCCACTCGTTATATATATCTTTATAGCTCATATTTATTCTCCTTTATCTCTTAAGAAATTTAGACTTAGCTTTTCCAAATATATCAAAAACTAAGCTCATCTCATCTACTTTTAATATCATTATTAATATAAAGTATACTACAACACTTACAACAACTGAACAAACTAATGATAAAAGTTCATTTATCATTCCTGCACCAAGTATACCATACATTCCTTTATATACAAAAACAGTACATACTCCCATTATAACAGAAGAAATCAAACTCTTAAGACCAGTTTTTAAAATCTTATCTCCACCGAAGTATCCTGTTCTCTTCTTTAAAGATCTAAATAAAAGCATCACAGTAACAATAGATGCAATACTTGTAGAAATAGCAAGCCCTTTATAACCTAAAGGCTTAATTAAAATTAAATTCATTATTATATTCATTATAAGTGCTAGACTAGCATTTATCATCGGCGTCTTAGTATCCGATAGCGAATAGAACACCCTAGTAATAACATCTCTAACACCCATTGCTGCAAGTCCTAAAGAATACAGACGTAATGCGTTGTATGTCATATTAGTAGACTCTGCATCGAAAGCACCTCTCTGGAATAAAATCCTTACGATAGGCTCAGCAAGCACAATAGCTCCTACAGTTATTGGTAAAACTAAAAGTAAAATACAATTAGAAGACTTCACTATTGTATTTACAAAATCTTCCTTTTTATCAGCATTTATCATTCTAGCTAACTTAGGATATATAACAGTTACTATAGATGTAACAAATAAAGCCATAACAAAATCATTAAGCTTATTTGCATAATTTAGAGCAGAAAGCGGACCATCTCCAAGAGTAGTCGCAAGCGCCTTATCAACTGCAGTATTAATCTGCCCTATAGCAACCCCTATAATCATAGGAAGCATTAAAATTATCATATTCTTTATATTATCTTCCTTGACATTCAAATAAGGCTGATACTTATAACCTTTCTTAATTGCAAAAGGTAGCTGGAACAGCATCTGACTTGCCATACCAAGAAGTGCACCTATAGCCATAACAATTACATTAGTTTTAGTACTAATAGCTATAGCTGAAATTATAAAAATATTGTACGGAATCCCTATTAAACTAGGAACCGTAAAACTATCATTGACATTCAAATACGTACCTAAAATCTTACTAAGTGCTAAGAAAATAACACCTATTATCATAATCTTAGTAAATGATACAGCTATTCTAAACTTTTCACCTGTAAATCCTACTGCAAACACCTTTACAAATTCATCAGTAAACAAAAGCCCAAAAATAGCTACAACTATCGCCAATAAAGCGATAATATTTATCATATTATTAGTAAACTTTAACGCACCCGCAGTGCCCTCTTTTTCCTTAGTTTCAAAATATATTGGAACATATATTGTAGCAATAGCAGAACCTACAATCGCAATTATAAGCCCTGGTATATTTAACGTTAATAAAAATACGTCTGCATATGCCCCTGTACCATAAAAACTAGCCAAAACTACCTCTCTAAAAAATCCCAAAAGCTTAGAGAGCATAGTGGCTATCATAATCCAAACTGCTGCCTTAGCTGTACCTGCCATCTCATTTCTCCTTCATATCTCTTAAATAACACTCAAAATAAAATATTTTTCAAAATAAAAGGGCTCTTTTAGAGCCCTCAAAAATACTATTCAAATTATCTAGCTCCATCTCCTGTTAAAACAACAGCAACTGTTTTGAATATAATCTTAAAATCAAGTAGTACACTTCTATTTTTTATATAATATATATCCTCAACAAGTTTTTCAGCTGGAGTCATATCATAACCACCGTTTACCTGTGCCCAACCAGTAAGCCCTGGCTTAACTGCAAGTCTATTTATAAAACCTGGTATCTCTCTATTGAACTGTTCTGTAAACTGTGGTCTTTCTGGTCTTGGACCAATAAGACTCATATCACCCTTTAGAATATTGAACAACTGAGGAATCTCATCTATTCTGGTTTTTCTTATAAATCTTCCAACTTTCGTAATTCTTGGATCGTCTTTTTCTGCCCACTGAGCACCGAACTTCTCAGCATCAGTTCTCATTGATCTCAATTTATATATATAAAACCTCTTTCCGCCTTTTCCTAGTCTTTCTTGCTTATAAGTTATAGGCCCATTATCCTCAATCTTTATCCGTATTCCAAATATTATAATAAGTGGTATCCCTATTGCCAATCCAATAATAGATAATAATATATTTAAAACTCGCTGATAAAAATCAAAAATAACTCCACCTTTAACTATGCCATAATCTATAGAGTCTATAAAATCCTGTAAGTTTTTATCTTCATTACTTCTATATTCAGACATAATTACCTCCATTACATTAATTCCTATTGTTATATTATACTCAAAAATGAATATATTATCAATAGCTTATGAAAATCCTACTCTTTTAAAGCCCTAAAAGTAATTAATGCAATCATAACTATTAAAATAAATGAAGTCACAATTCTAGCAATATCGCTATCTAAATTTATCACGCTAGTCTTTTTAATCTCAAATCCAACGCTACAAAGCTTCTTAATATTATATTTCTTTAAGAAGTTCATTGCATCATCTTGAATATAATTTGTATCATTTATTAAAATAGGCTCGCCACTTTTTGCCATTCTTGGAACAGCTGCAATACTATTTACAAACTCACCTACATTTAAATCCTTACCATTTATTAAATTTCCACCTTTTGCTATATAAACCTTGTCTACCTTGTCCATATCGTAAAACGTTTCAATTACATTTCTATTAACTTCATACTTATCCTTACCAGAAATTCTATGCACATTAGGGAGTACCTTATCAACTGTACCACTAAGATCATTAAACCTACCTATAACATAAGTTTTCTCTATACCATTCTCTCTGGCAAACTCAGCCGCTTTATAAAGATTAGACTCATTAACAGTTAAAATTGGTATCCCTTTTTCAGCAGCCTTTCCTAAAACAGAAACTCCTATAGAATAACCATTCTTTCCATCAAAGACTACAAACATCTCCTTGCTTTTAGTCTTTTTAACTGTCAACTCAGCAAATAATTTACTGACATCCCCTCTATTTTTCTGTACTATTCTCTCTACATCAGCACCAGTTCTTTCTATTGTTCTCTCTATAGGCTTAGATATCGTATTTATTCCTCCTAAAATATAAACCTTATTTAAATGATTCTCGCTTATAAAAGAATAAATCTCACTTGGCAAATCTCCCTTTTCTGTAAGTAGTAGAGGTATATTATTAGCATAGGCGTAAGGTACAGCATTCATAGCAACCCCTATATCATTTGTATTAATTAAAATAGCTTCTTTAGGATTATGCCAGTATCCTTCACCACAGCTTATAATAGTTTCATATCTATTAACCCCTTGTATCTTTTCCTTTTCGTACCCTCTTAGATATAACTTATTTATTATCTTTCCAGAGAACAAATAAGCTACAACTAATAATAATGCAAGTAACACCGCTGTTATTTTCTTCTTATTCATAATTTTATCTCCTAATCCTACTTAGCAAAACTAACAGCAGTTCTATAAACAATTAAATACATCTAAGGAATTCCCTAGATGTATTCAATCGTTACTTCCTATTATTTTATAGATTCAGCTATACCAGCTGCTATCTGATTTCCTAGAGTATTCACCTTAGAATTTGAATTAAGCTTATTCATATCCTTTGTACTATCTATAAATGCACATTCTATAAGCATAGATGGATAATTATTGTGTCTTAAAACATAGTAGTAATCAGTTCCACTGCTATTAGCTTTTGCTTTTATTCCTCTATTTGTAAAACCAAATGTATTTACTATTCTCTTTAACACATTTGATGCGGCAGTTTTTGTTAATCCACCGTTCTTGTCCTTTACATTATAATACACTTCTGTACCATTTGCACTACCATTATATGAATTATAGTGAATACTTGTAAATAATTTTGGTCCTACTTCATTAGAAATAGTAGTTCTTGTACCTAATGATAAATAAGTATCGTTACTTCTAGTAAGAACTACATTATATCCTTTAGCTCTTAAAGCAGAACTTGCTGCAAGAGTAGTTCTTAAAGCGTAATCTTTTTCTTTTCTTCCACCAGAAACAGCTCCTGAATCTGAACCACCGTGTCCTGCATCAAGAACAACAGTATTATTGCCAGAAGCATTAGTATTAGTATTTGAATTGTGTTTAGAAACACTGTTTGATATTGAAGTTATAACCTTATCTGTTATGCCTCCACCTACCTGATAAACTTTATCTGCCTTATATGTACTTAATAAATCTGTATGTCTTGCTGAAACATAATTAGTAGGATTTATAAGAATTGGAGATTTCTTACTTGCTGCTAAAGGTCCACAAGTCATAGCATCTACAAGTTCATCTGACTTAGCAACAAATAAAGCGTTTAAATTCTTATCCTCATAAAATTTCTTAATAACTGCTGCATTTGTTTCGTGTCTATCAGATCCATATACTCTATTCTTTGAAACATCCGCACTAACTATATCATCAATCTTGTTTAAAACATCCTTAGAAACGACATTTTCTCCACCTATAACATATCCATCAGATAAACTTTCTGATTTTAACCAACTATAAACAGAAGAATCTATAGAATTCTTATCTGTAAGTATTATCGGCTGTTTATCCTCACCAGCTTTTGCAGCTATAGTAAGGGCATCTATCTGTCCATTTGTTCCATTTGCAACATATACCTTATTTACATCGTGTTTTTCATCTATAGCTTTAGCTATATTTAATGAAATTTCTGTAATATTATTTCCACCTATACGAGTAACTGAAGCTCCACTCTTCTTTAGAGCACTTATTGCTCCAGAACCAACCTGGCTTTCATTTCCTACTACTATTATATTTTTAGCCTTTAATCTCTCTATCTCTTTTATTACGTAATCTGGTGTACTATTATTATTAGTTAAAAGAATTGGTGCACCATAAGTAGTTGCAAGAGGTGTGGCTATAACCCCTTCTGTAGTAGCATATCTATTGACAACTATAACTGTATCCGATCTTTTCCAACCTTCTTTAGATACCTGAATAGCTGTATCGTATCTATTATCTCCTACAAGCTTTTCAACTGGAACTGCAGCTCTAGCTAAACTTCTCTGAACCATATTAGAAGCTGATTCACCTTCAGCAACTGCTTTCTGAACTGCTTCATCATCTATTAATATTTCCTGAGTAATATCACAAGAATCTAAATCAAGTCCCATACCTTCTAAATCACTTCTATTTAAAGTATATGGATTTGCTGACTTAACTTCTATCTTATTTAATTCCCAAACATTTAAGTACTCTGGTTCCTGATCAAACTTAACAGTACCTTCGTAAGCATCTTTATCCTTATTGTACTTTAACTCAGAACTTATAGTCATATCGTAGCATTTAAAATCTACAACTATCTTTTCAGCATCTAGTTTTTCCTTAAACTTAACTGAAATACCAGACTCTGTCCCAAAAACTACACTCTTACTTTCTATATCAACACTTATCTCTTTTTCCTGTGCACTACTCTGTGCAAATGCCATAGTTGGCGCCATCATAGTCGCTGCCATAACAACAGCTGTTGTCGCTTTAAATCTTCTCTTCATAAACTCCTCCTTAATTTCCCATAAATTTAATATAACCTAAACCGTAGCTTCCTCACTACAAAATCATTCTCTAAACCGACTTTCAAAAGGCAATTTTAACCTTTTTAACAAATATTATGTAAATCTCATAACATTATGTAAATCATTATAGCACAAAAAGTTACAATTTGTAACCTTTTATCCCAAGCTTTTTGCCAAATTAAAACATTTTAGTGACAATTTTTTTCAATTAACATAAGTACCATCGTTTTTTACTATCTATTTTACTAATTATTTGTTTCCTCTTTATTATTTTCTTTAACCTCGTATCTATTCTCGCCAGTCTTAGGATTTATAAAATCAGAATAAATCCCTTTTACACCTAACTCCTCTAGCTCTTTTACCTTATCAGTATTATTGTATGTATTTACATAAACATATATTCCTCTTTGCTTAAGCTCTCTAATAAACTTAGAATTTAACTTAAGCTTATCTATAACTACCACCTTTATACCATTCTCATAAGAAAAATCTATAACCTCCTTAGCCTTTAAGCTCTCTTGCTTATAAAGAGTATATATCATAGACTTAAACTCATACGTATCCATAACATCATTTAACATCTGCTCATCGTAAATCTGAGGAATCATCCTATCAAGCACATTTGCATTTTCCTCTTTGGCAATCTTTACACACTTCTCATAAACATTCTTACACTCACGAGGCTGCCCCTTAACATCTACAACAAACTGAACATCCTTATATTTCTCAGCAAGCTTACAAAGATCTCTAAAAGATAGTGCCGTATACATACCATTTATCTTAGTAGCTAAAAACTCCTTAAGAGTAGGCTTATTTACAGACCAAGTTGGAGATAAACCTAAATCCTTAAGCCCTTGCGCTCCCCAAGAATGAAGAAGCACAGGTTGATTATCACTAGTCAAAGCCAAATCAAACTCAAAAATTCTATACCCTAGCTTATAATTAAACTCAAACGCTTCTAAACTATTTGTATAAACTCTCTTATTGATTCCACCCATAGCGTGTGCAATATACTTATTATCCTTCATCCAATCGTATGTAAATCTCTCCTTAAAACTATCTATAAACACCCTATTTCCAGAAAGCTCTAAAATATTTACATACATACAATCTTGAAGAAACTCAAGTGGAGCATAAAGCTTACCTTCCATAAGCTCTATCCTACCATCCATCTTTACCTCTTCCTTTGCACTCCTATTATAAACAACATTAGATCCTTTCTTTAAATCATAAACAGTATCTTGATACTTAAGCTCTATCTTCCCAAAATTTTTCTCCTCATAACTGTACTTAGCATCTAACGCCTTCATAATATCATCTAGTGGTAAAAACACTATATCATTTCTAATCTTATACGGCTTTGTTGGCTTAAACTTCTTATTATTAACATAAATAACCTGATTAATCTCTGTATCCTTATACTCAGCTATCCTCTTGCTCTCTTTAACCTGCATAACACCTAAATAACCAACAAACACAACAACAGCAGCTAAAATAACTCCAACAACCTTACTCGCCATCCTTGCCGACTTAAACTTTCTAAAAAAACTCTTTATCATAAAATGCCCTCCTTACAAACAAAACAATCTATATAACTATCAAAACTAATTTCAAAATCTTAAACAATAACATTTCTATTATACTTTATAACCTAACCTTTTCTCTACTTTTAAAAACAAAAAAGTACAAAAAAATAAACTATTGTACAAAACACATACAATAGCCTACTAACATTCCTCTCAACAGACCTATTTCCTTATCTGTTTCACAGATTTGTTATAAATTTATTATATAGCAGCCGAAATTTTGCGTTTAAATGTATTATTAGCTCTCTCGGTAACGAGATTTTAATGAAATTTTTAATCATCCGTAAAATTCGTGTGAAATCTCACCATAGAGAGCAATAATCATTAAACGCAAAAGAGGTTGCTGTAAATAAACTTACAACAACCTCTTTACCCACTATCTACAAGAGATATCTAAAAATAATGTATATTCATCTTCACAGTCTGCTTGAGGGAACAGACAGGAAAATATGAATAATCCTATAAATAATTCCTTATACATATATTATACAACAAAATGTTCTATTTGCAACAAAATTATACATTTTTCAAAATAATTTCATATCAAAAAACTTCTATTATATAACACATATATATTATATTAATATAATACCCAAAAACATAAAATTCAAACAAAAAAATAACAATTTTTCAATTTAACCTAACCCACCCTAAAATAAAAAAAGACAGGTGATCCCCTGTGGAATGAGGAATCACCTGCCAAACAAAAGAATGTTTGTGAAAGTTATCCAACAATCTATCAAGATTGTCAAATAAGAAAAAAGATGTGTTTAGAGAAAAAAAGAAAAACGATTTGCTACTCAAAAAGGAAAACGGTAGCTTTTAACGAAACTGAGGAAAAACGGAGAAAAAAATAAATAAGAAAAATTATCAGTAGTAATGCCAGGAGCGCATCCCCGACATTACATTTCCCAATCTATTTTTAAATCCAAACCCAGTATATTTATCTGCCACACAGTCCCCACTGTGTGGCAATGAATAACATCTTTAACTCAATACTAACTTTCTAAATTTATTCTAAAACCAACCTACTAACTAACTGTGATTGAGTATGAATATATTTTATGTTTATTTAATTATTTTTATTTATCTAATTTAATAATTTAATCATTCTAATTAGTTATATTTTTTAATAGTTATACTTTATCTATTGTGAAGTAATTAGTTATACTTTGTTTATTGTGAAGTGTTTATGTTTTGACTATAATTAACTTATCCTTATAATCTTAATTCTTAAATACTTTATAATTTTGAAATCAATTTAATATACTACTTGGCTTCAATAATTATTTTTCAAGTCCAAGTAAGTTAGCTAATGTTTTTACTACATCAAGACTAACACCATGACCTACCTGGTAAAGAGCATTTGCATTTTTACCGTATAATTCTAAAGCATTTAGCTGAGCTTTATCTAATTTATTTGTAGCAAGTACTATTGGAGCATTGTTAAGAGCTGCTAAGTTAGATACTGTTAATGCATCAACTAATTCCATTTTATTTCTCTGTCCGTCTTTTGCTACTAAAACATCAGTATTGTCACCAAATCCATTTTTAGCATAGAATGTGCTTATAACTTTTGCATTAGTTTCCTGTCTATTTTCACCAGCTATTCTTGTAACTGGATTAGTTTTATTAACAGCTTCTTTTATACTATCAAAATCAGCCTTAGAAACAACAGATTCTCCACCTACAACAGTAACTGCTTTATTACTTAAGTATTCTAAAGTATCATCTGATAAACCACTATTTTTAGATACTATTATTGGAGCCTGATTACCAGCATTAAGGTTTTTATTTGATGCAACTGAAGCTATAGACATAGCATCTGCTTCACCATTTGCTCCTACAACATATGCATTTGTAGCACCATTTATAACATTGGCAACTTTCATAGAAGTATCTTCTCTATCTTTACCGCCGTATCTCTTAACTGTAAATCCATATGATTTAAGTTCTTTTTCTACATTTCTTGATACAACACTAGTACCACCAACTATATCTATTTCTATACCACTTAAGTTTCCTACCTCCGCATTTCCAGCTAAAGTTCTTATATAATCTGCAGTAGCTTTTGGTATTCTATCTTTTTCAACTAAAAGCATTGGTGCATTTGCTTGAGCTGCTAATGGTGATGCAGATAATCCATCTACTAATGAATTTCCGTTAACCATAACTATTTTACCAGTTCCGCCACTAAAAGCTTTATTCTGATCTGCATATTCTTTAGCTACTTCTACAGCTGTTTCATATCTATTTTCACCTGCAAGTATATCTACTCTTGCATTTTCATTGTATAACCAACTTAATAAAGTCTGAGCATCATTTTTGTTTTCACCTTTTATTGTATAGTTTGTTACTTTTTTACTATTAGTTTTATCTGTAACAGCTATAGTAAATCCATAGTTTCCATCAGCTGATTTGCTAAGAGGATAATTTGCATCACCTATAGTTGCTCCTGATAATGTAGCAAACTTAACATTAGTATTTGGTATAGTATTTGCAGTTTGATTTGATTCTTTTAACTTAGTTAATAAATCATGTCCTTCTGTAGTTAACATAACACCATTGAATAAATCAGATGTTTTAAATGAATTTGCTGAACTTCCTACTACTTTATAGCTATCAACAACCTGATCTGGTATATCCTGATAAGTATTTAAACTTTCCTGTGCCATAACTGGGAATCCACAGAAATCTGCTGCTGATGCTGGTGCACCTGTTGCTATAGGTGTTACCTGACCTTTAGTATTTATATATTTTGTAAAGTCTAATAATTTATCACCTGGTTTTATAACTATAGGTCCTTTAGTTCCTGCATTTGCATTTAAGTTTATAGTTATTGATTTACCAGGATCAACTGTTATATTAGGGTTTATTGTTGGTGCTTTTGCTGGTGCTGGATCAGATACACCTGTGCTAGTATGCTCTTCTGGCGCTTCTGCTCTACTTACTGCATTTCCTAATATATTACTGTTACTTGCTAGTGCAGTAGTTATTGCTTCTGCAGTAGCATTACTCATATCTGACTCTGCATATTCTGTTTTTAATGTAGTTGAGTAAACATTATTGCCTTCCTGTACAAATCCTCTTGACCATACAGAAACTGTCTGACCAGCAGTTAAACCACCTATAGCAGTCTGTAAAGCATCCTGAAGACCTTCACCTTTATTAAGAGCTGTTGTTATAGCTGGAACTTCTTTTCCATCTACTTTAACATAGTAAATATACTGACCTGCATATGCTCCATTTCTTTTATCATTTGAGAATTTTATATTTTTTTCTGATAATAAAGTTTCTCTAACTTTTCCTATTAGTAATCCTAGCTCGCTTGCCTGTACTTCCGTATCTGTTGTAGCAGCCATTATTGGCGCAACAGTTGTAGCTAGCATCGCTCCTGCCATTACTACTGATAATTTTTTCTTATTCATTATCATTACCTCCATTTTCGTTTTATAGTTTGTTACATCTCTTCTTATTTCTATTCTCGGCACCATAAAAATATGTGCTGTTTTCTTCCACACCCAAAGTTTATATCAACTGAGAAATAATAACAAGTACATTTGATTGTATTATTAAAACGAATCTCTATTAACAGTTATTAAAATAATGAATATTTCCCTTTTATATCTAAAATACTATAGTTTTCTTGATAACTTATTCTCATATATCTTCACATACTATTCATAATTGAAACTCAGCTAAAAACTTCTATCAACTATGGCAATACTGATAAGTAATCATTATTTATATTTATATATCAATAATAATAAATTATTTTTATCTGATTTTCATTTAAAACTTCATACGAACTTCTTTAGACCTTAAAACCATTTTTGATTATCGTTTATCATTTTATCATTAAATATTTTAATCATTATTTTCTAGCAACTCTATTGCCTAGAGAGCAAATACATAGTTATACCTGCTCAAACGCAAAAAAAGATGCCCCACAGATTGTGAGGCATCTTTTCGATAAGTGTTTTAATACTGGTATTATGGTTTTATTTACTAACTAAAAAATACTCTATCCTAGGATAGAGTATCTTAAACTGGCTGGGGATATAGGATTCGAACCTATGCATACAGGAGTCAGAGTCATGTGCCTTACCGCTTGGCGAATCCCCAATATTCTTTTCTCTTAGGAAGCTCTCTCCCTTCGACAAGATATATAATACTACAGATTCAAAACTTATGCAACACTTTTTTAAAACTTTTTTCAAAAAAAATAAAAAAACTTGGAAAAAACAATAAAAGAACTAGTATAATATCCTGCTCATAAAATATTATTACTAGTTCTTTCTTTTTAAACTACAGTTAAAATAAACTATTATTTAAATCTTATATATATTTTTTTTGAATAAAGATAAAGCATAAGCACAAATATTAATAGTATATAAATAACCAAGAATCCTATCATTCTGCTTCTACTTCCAAATACCGCAGATAATACATCTACAACAAGCCACTCATCTAGCCTTAGTCCGCATCCTCTTGCTACAGAACGCACATTTACTTTAAACAGCGTATTTCTTAAAAACTCATTAATCCCAACAACAAACATTGGGCTAGCTCCCATAACCACAAATGGACGTGAAACTATATGAGAAATCTTGCTCCTATTCAAATCAAAAACTACAAACAACGCTGCAAAAACAACACAATATCCACCTAAAACAACCATCACAAAAGAAGGCGACATCACGCTCGCATTATATGGGCAATTTCTCTCCATCAAAAGAGCAATAATCACAAAAAACATCCCCATAATCAGAATCTTATTGCTCTTATCTCTATTCTCTACTCTCCTATTGCACAGAAAACTTCCAGCTGCCATAGCCAGACAACCTCCACACAAAGCAGAAACAGTTGACATAATTCCGTATCTCTCAAAATCTCCAATATGACCTGGCATAACCTTAGAATCCACAAAATACGCAAGACAACTCTTTGCAGTATCTCCAAAATTGACACTTGCAAAATAATAACCTGCAAGACCTGCCAACCCTATTGCAGTTAAAAACACAGCGATAACAAAAAGCTTAAAATTAAATCTCCTAAACAAAACATACAAAAGAGATCCAACCATATACACAACAGCTATCATCTGTAAAATCCCCATAATCCTAAAACTATTAAAATTCCAAGCTCCAATTAAATTTATCAATACTCCAATTACAAATAATATAATACCTACCTTGACCTTCTTGATACAAATCTCCTTAAAACTCTTCTTTTTCTTAACATCTAGCTCAACCTCTGTTGGAATCATAAAACAAACAGATGCCAACAACAATGGAAGTCCTAAATCGCCAAAACTTATCCCATTCCACTTAGAAAAAGCTAAAAAATCAGGCATCTCACATAAAACACCAATCCCAGATGAACAAATAATAGCAATCACAGCAACTCCCATAATAAGCTCGACAGTTGTATATCTTCTCTTTAACACCTCTCCACCGATAACCTCTTTGAGATAATATGGCTCCTTTTCTACCTTATTAATAACAGTCTGCTCAGTAGAACTAACCTCCTTATCTGATTCAACTTTATTATCCTTCTTACTTACTTTCTTCTGCTTAGGACTTATATCTTTTCTATTTCCTTCATTAATATATACACCTTCTTTGATATGTACATCTTCCTCGATTTCTGGAACATCATACCCATCGTACACTGGCATATCCTCATCCACAAAATGTATATTGTCCTCTACAATCTTAGCAATTTTCTCTAATTGAATCTCTTGCTCAATATTTTTCTTTACATCTATATCGTCATTCTTACCATTCAAAACAATCACCCTTGCTAAAAATACTTATTTTTTCTTCTTTTTCTTTTTCTTCTTAGTCTGCATAGGTGGTACCTTAGCTCCATTGTCATACATAGCTGGTCCTTTAGGATTCTTTCTATTTCTAAACGCTTTCATACCATATGCGACAAATAGACCTACACCAATCCCCAAAGCAATTTCACTAAAACTCACCTCTGGAGTTGGCTTTGCTCCTGTAGCTGCAAATATATTTGTAGCAGTAGCTAAAGTGAACACACTCGCTAATGCAACTATTCTTTTAAAATTTCTCATTGTCTACTTTCCTTTCTCTAAAAACTTTCACATATTTATATTATATAAGAAAAAGATGAATATAAAAACAGTTATAAATGTTTTTTATTTATTATTTCTATATATCCTAAAGGCTCTCTCTATTCTATAATTTCTCGTTTCATCGTATAGTTCCTCTTCTTGTCCACCAAGCAAAATAGAAGAATAATAAAAATCACGTGGATTATCCTCTCCTACTCCATGCAATCTAATATACTTATTATCAGGATTCGTAGTAGTAAAAACAAACTTCTTATAAGACATCATCTCTAATGCTCTAAAATTATTTGATGTAAAAATAAGCTGTCCCTTAGCTGACGTATCAAAAATCTTAACCAACTCGCCAAACAGATACTCATTAATCCCTAAATCAAAATCATCAATCACTAAACACATTGACTCATTATTATACAATTTAATCAAATAATTAATAATAGAAACTATTCTCTTAATACCTTTTGATTCATATATAAGTGGAATAGTATAACCTTCTTTAACACTCATAAATTCTATTATCATCCGCTTTTCTCCATTATCCAAAAGCTTTTCATCTTTAATAGAAATATCTATTTTCATAGAAGGAACAATACACTCTATAATATTTCCAAGTTGTTCGATATTTCTTTTTAAACTATCAAAGTCACTTACCTTTATAATACATTTTCCATTTGAATCACTTTTAAATATTCTTGCTTCACCATCTCTTATAATACTTAAATTGTTAATAGCAAACTTTTTCAAAACATCTACTACAAAAGAAAGCTCCCATTCCCCTTTTCCAAAAAGCTCATTTCTAACTCTTTCATTTAAACCATTTCCAAAAAGCATCGATTCTCCAGCTTTATTATCATACAAAACTCGTAAAAACATTCTAGTTTCCTTAGAAATCATATTCTTAATCTTTGAATACGTAATCTCACCATTTCTTATCTCAAATAAAGTACTCTTTCTGCTCCATTTTCCTTCATTTAGTTTTTTAATCGATAACTTTTCATAATCCACTACATATCCATTCTCCTCAGATTTAACAATTTCAAATTTATAATCTATTATTCCCTCAAACTCATCAAACTTTACATAAAAACTATATTCTAACATTGCAGCCTTAGATCCAAAATTAATCAAACTATCAATATCATCTGGTAGTTTCTCCCATTTTATTAAATATTTTAAAATATGTGTAGCATCAATAACGGCAGATTTTCCAGAACTATTTTGTCCATAAATACCAAGTATAGAACTATTGTCTTTAAACTCCTCTGATTCTATTTCTTTTACAGTATTTATTTTTATCGCTCCATGACATACATTTTTTATACCATTTATATTTATAGAAATTATTCTTACTAGCTCTTTCATAAACTTTTCCTCCTCTATTTGATTTTATATTTATTATATCATTTTTATAAGTTATTAATTAAAGGCAAAAAAACATACGTTATTTATCTAAAAATTGTCATAAAAGAACCCCCACTCAGGGATTCCTAGGAATCAAACTGGACACTTAAGTCTGTGGGGGTATTGACGTATTATTTAATTTTTAGCATCTTCATCGAGCCACTTTTTATTTTACCGACGAGTCAGAACAGTCACTCGTCATCTTATAAGATACTATTTACATTATATAATAATTTTGAATAAAATTCAAATCTTACAGCTATTTTTTTGATTTTAAGAAAATAAAATCGTTCTATTTTATTATATCTGAAACAGCTCCATATCTTCCTTCAAGATAGTTCTTACAAACATTATCTTCTAACATTCTTAAAATCATAAAGAGAATAAAGCTCCGTCTTTCTCTCACTCTTGTCAAGCTCAGTAAACCAAATTTGATCCATTCTAAAAACAGACAAACTAATAATACTAATATCATGAATAGAAAAGCTAATCTTCTCTTTTATCACTTATTTAATATTATTTTATAACGTAATAAATTGGTTTTGGAAATAGTTTGGATTAATTTTATGCTTAAGACCATTTTAAAGACTATTTAAGACTATTTTATAACCTTTTTATGCTTTATTTATGAATTAACCCCATTTTAAGCTTGAATTTATAATCTAAGTGCAACAAAAATTAAAACCAAGGAGAAAATGATATGAGTCTATATAACCATCTTACA
>UQCY01000008.1 GCA_900539645.1 uncultured Clostridium sp.
CATGATATTCCGAATCTGTAACAGCCCATCCTACAGATCCGGTTCCCATATCCAGTCCTAAATAGTACTCCTGTTCCATAAAATTTTCCTCCTATTTTGATAAATTTCGGTTTAGTTTTTTCTACTTTATTCGTTTAAATTGGTATTTTTATTTTATTAATTAGTCTAACTTTCAATTTAAATTTTCTCAATTTTCGTTAAACTATATAAATTTAATTATATTACATTTTATTTCTATTGTAAATCAAAAAAATAAAGGCAAAATAAATAACTAATTTTATATGACAAATTATTTTATCATCATACTTACAAGTTATTATCTTGCCTTTATTAAATATAATTTATATTAAAAGAGTATTTTCTTTTCTATCAGAGCATGATTTTTTAAGTTTTTTACCAGCTACTGCTTTCATTACAGGATTTACCTTTCTAGCATTAGATGGACATGCTTTTATACATCTCATACAAGAAATACATTTTGATTTATCTACTTTTTTAGGATTTTCCTTAGAAATTGCCCCCACGGGACAAACTGTGGCACATACTCCACATCCATTACATGCACTAGATCCTTTTGGTTTTAAAGGTATACCATTATATTCTCTGTATGGTTTATTTCCCTTTGGTTTTAATTCTGTGTTTATATCACCTGAATTAAATTTTTCTTTTATTTCTTTTGCAAATTTTGTTAATTCATCTATATCCTTTGAATCCGGTCTATTTGCAGCAACAGTTCTTTCTACAGAATGTTCTGCTATTGCTGTAACCATAGCACCTACTCTAAAGCCACAATTTTCTAATACTTCCTGTAGCTCTAACATAGTATCTTCGTAATCTCTATTACCATATACAACAACTGCAACTGCTTTTGCATTATTTCCTTTTAATTTAGAAATTCTTTCCACTGCAACTGCTGGCACTCTTCCTCCATAAGAAGGTACAGCTATTAAACATACATCTTCTTTAAACTCTTTATTAGATTTAGCTTTAAGTGGAGTTAAATCTATTTTTTCATGACTTTCCCAAACAGAAGCTAGTGTTTCTACAACTTTTTCTGTTCCACCTGTTGGACTAAAGTATATTGAATATACCAAAATTATCACCTCTATTTTTATTTTAGTTACTAAACTATATTTCAAAAAAATAGTTTAGTAACTAAGATTGCAAAATGTCTTCCAAATACATGTATTTTAGTTTCTAAACTATCTTTATGATAATATTTTATTTTTACTTTGTCAATACTAATATACTAAATATTATTCTTTCCCCAATCAGAATTTTCATCTTTTTCGTATTTTAGCATTTCTTCACCAAATTCAGCAAATCTTGCTTCAAATTTACAAATAAGTTCTAACTCCTCTTCTGTAAATTCACTAAAGAAAGGATATGCTTTCTCGTACTGTTCTTTATCATATTTTGTATGAATCTTGTCTAGTTCTCTACCTTTTTCAGTCAATCTAACAGAATACTGTCTTTTATCATCACTTTCCTGTACTCTTTCTACAAATCCTTTGTTTTCTAGCTTTTTAAGATACTGAGAAACTGCACCTTTAGTTATTTTTAGTCTGTCGCTTAATTCGCTGATATTATCTAATCCATTTTCACCAATTTCTGTTATAACATGCACTTCCCTCATATGCATTTTTTCACCTGGATAATATTCATGTGGAGTCGAAAGAAATTTGTAATAAGTAAATGATAGGTTTCTTTTAAACTCCAATATCCTTTGAAGTAAATCTTTTCTGTTCATTTTTTCCCTCACCTATATACATATTTTTTTAACTTATTCCATTATATATTATTCTCTAAAATAGTTCAATAAAGTTAATTTATCTATTTTATTTAACAAAAAAATAGAAAGTCCTAAGACTTCCTATTTTTTCGTTGTGGATTTTTCTATTTACTAAATTATTTAACTGATTTTCTCATAAATATTTTACCAACTTCCATTACAAGAGTTGATATTAATGCAAGTCCTATACATATTCCAAGTTCCTGCATACCAAATGCTAGTGGTATTGAGAATATTGGTCTTACTGCTGGTATTAATACTATTGAGTATAATAAGAAGCATACTATCATAGCACCGATAACATATTTATTTGAGAAGAATCCTATTTTAACTGCAGGATCTACATTTGAACGGCTTGCTATTGTCTGTAATGTTCTTGCAAATATTAATGTTGTGAATGCCATAGCTACACCAAATTCTGGTGATACCTGCATTCCTATGTACTGGGCTATTATTGTAACTATACCTATTACAATACCTCTAAATACTACACGCTGCATTGTTCCATCAGCTAATATACCTTCACCTGCTGGTCTTGGAGCTCTCTTCATTGTTCCTCTTTCAGTTGGTTCAAATCCAAGTGCTATTGCTGGAAGTGAGTCATTTACAAGGTTTATAAATAGAAGCTGTAATGCTGTAAATGGATTTGTCCAGTTAGCAAATACTGCAAATAGTATAGCTATTATCGCTCCAAAGTTACCTGCGAATAAATATGTTATAGATTTTTTTATATTGCTATAAACTGTTCTACCAACTTCAACCGCATTTACTATACTTGCAAAGTTGTCGTCAACTAGTACCATATCACTGGCATCTTTTGCAACATCTGTACCACTACCCATACCTATACCTATATCAGCCTGTTTTAAAGCAGGGGCATCATTTACACCGTCACCTGTCATAGCTGATACACAGTCTTTTTTCTGCCAAGCTCTTACTATTCTTATTTTGTTTTCTGGAGAAACCCTTGCATATACAGTTATTTTTTCTAGTTTTTCATCTAGTTCTTCTTCTGTAAGTGCATCTAATTCCTGACCTGTTAAAGCAAGGTCACCATCTTCCATTATTCCTATTTCTCTAGCTATTGCAGCTGCTGTTGTTTTGTGGTCACCAGTTATCATAACTGTTTTTATTCCAGCTTCTTTAGCTTCTGCAACTGCATCTATTACTTCTGCTCTTGGAGGGTCTATCATTGCAAGTAGACCTATTAATGTTAAATCATCTTCATCTTCTATTGAAGGAGCAAATCCTTCTTCTACTTCTTTATATGTAAATGCTAAAACTCTTAGCGCTCTATTTGAGAATCCTTCGTTCTGAGCTCTAAACTGCTGTTTTATTTCTTCTGTAAGTTCTTTCTTTTCTCCGTTTATTAAAACATATTTTGATCTAGAGAAAATTATATCTGGAGCACCTTTAGTAAACATAAAGTATCCATCTCTAGTTTTATTTACAGTTGTCATTAATTTTCTATCTGAGTCGAATGGTAATTCTTCAACTCTAGGATTTTCATTTCTTATATCTTCATAGTTTAATCCATTTTTATTTGCAAAGTTGATTAAAGCTGTTTCAGTTGGGTCACCTATTTCCTGACCTTCACTACCTATTGCAGAGTCATTACATAATACTGAGCATAATGTAAGTAATCTGCTATGTATATTAGATTCATAGCTTTCTGCTGAATTCATAACTTCTGATTCAGTTCCATTCATATATAAATCTACTACTGTCATCTTGTTCTGAGTAAGTGTACCAGTTTTATCTGTACATATAACTTTTGCTGAACCTAATGTTTCAACTGCAGGAAGTTTTCTTATTATAGCCTGTTTTTTAGCCATATTATTTGTTCCAACTGCTAAAACTATAGTCATTATTGATGATAATGCTTCTGGTATTGCTGCAACTGCTATTGCTACAGCAAACATGAATGAGCTAAGAACTACTTCACCCATATTTCCTGTTCCCATTATGAACGCTTTACCAACCTGTATTCCGAATATTAATAGTGCAAGTAATGTTATACCAACACCTAATTTTTTACTGAATGCTTCTATATTTTGCTGAAGTGGAGTAAGTTTTGAGTCTGCATTTTCAAGAAGTCCCGCTATTTTACCCATTTCACTGTTCATACCAGTTCCAGTTGTTACAAATGTTCCTCTACCATAAACTACCATTGAACCACTGAATACCATATTTTTCTGGTCTCCTAAAGGAGATTCATCTGCTATAACATCTGTGTGTTTTAATACTGGTTCTGATTCACCAGTAAGCATACCTTCAACACATTTTAATGTCTGTGCTTCTATTAATCTACCATCTGCCGGTACATAATCCCCTGCTTCAAGTATTACTATATCCCCTGGTACTAATTCTTTAGCAGGTATAGTTAATTTATTTCCATCTCTTATAACCTTTGCGTTTGGTGCAGATAAAGCTTTTAAACTGTCTAATGAACTTTCAGCTTTCTTTGTCTGAACAACACCAAGTATACTGTTAAGTATTATAACTGCAAATATTATTAAAGATTCCATAGTTTCACCTAATGCAATCTGAACTATTGCAGCTATAAGAAGTATTATTACTAGTGGATCTTTAAAACTTTCTAAAAATAGCTTCCATACAGGTACTTTGTCTTTTTCCTGTAATTCGTTGTAGCCATGTTTTTCTAAAAGTTCTTTTGCTTTTTCTTGACTTAAACCATTTTCGTTTGATTCTAAGTCATTTAAAACTTCTTCATAATTTTTCTGATAAAACATAAGTATTCCTCCTTTTCTTCTCTAATAGATATGATTCCTTTTGATTTATTTTGAGTAATAAAAAAACCTTGATACGAATCTTCAAAATAAACCGCTGTCTATTTTGAAGGTCTCGCTATCAAGGTTAACATTCTATCCTCGCCAGTTGACCGAGCATATATGCTGTATTGACGACCAACTGCACTTAACTGTGTAAGCTACTCCCCTTCGAGAAGTATTATCATTTTATATTATTCTGTAATAGATATTATATATCTTTCTAATAATTTTGTCTATCTTTATTTTTTTATTTAACTTTTATTTTACATTTCTAAAAATATAATTATTAGTTTTCTTCTTTTATATCTACTTTTATGCTTAATTCTTCAAGCTGAGCATCTTCTGCCGGAGCTGGAGCATTTGTCATTGGGCATATAGCGTTCTGGTTTTTAGGGAATGCTATAACTTCTCTTATGTTGTCTACTCCTGCAAGTAGCATAACTAATCTATCAAGTCCAAATGCCATACCAGCGTGTGGTGGTGCACCATATTTGAAAGCATCTAGTAAGAATCCGAATTTGTTGTAAGCTTCTTCTTCACTTAATCCTAGAGCTGCGAACATTTTTTTCTGAACTTCAGAGTCAGATATTCTCACAGATCCTCCACCTACTTCGTATCCATTTAATACTATATCGTATGCTTTTGCTCTTAATGTATCTTTTTCATCAGTATCAAGTCTGTCTATATCTTCATCTAATGGAGAAGTGAATGGATGGTGTTTAGCAACATATCTTCCATTTTCTTCATCTTCTTCAAATAGTGGGAATTCTGTTACCCATAAGAAGTTGAACTGATTTTTCTTTTCTTCTAATATTCCTAATTTATCTGCAACAGCAAGTCTTACCTGTCCTAACGCATCATAAACTATAGCGTCTTTGTCAGCAACGAATAGAAGTAAATCTCCTACTTTACCGTTCATTCTTTCAACTATTGCATTTAAATCTTCTTCACTGAAGAATTTAGCTATTGGAGATGTTACTCCTTCTTCAGTTATTTTCATCCATGCAAGCCCTTTTGCTTTGTAAGTTTTAGCACAGTCTTCTAAGTGAGATATCTGTTTTCTTGGGAATTTTTCAGCCATTCCTTCAACATTTATCCCTCTAACACTCTTACCTTTTACAGCACAGTCAGCGAATACTTTAAATCCACATCCTTCAACTAAGTCAGTTATGTTTACAAATTCATATCCAAATCTAGTATCTGGTTTATCTGAACCATATCTGTCCATAGCTTCTGCGTAAGTCATTCTTGGTAGAGGAAGTTCTATATCAACGTTTATAGTTTCTTTGAATATTTCCTGAACCATTTTTTCCATAACTGTCATAACGTCTTCTGCTTCAACGAAAGACATTTCTGTGTCTATCTGAGTGAATTCTGGCTGTCTGTCTGCTCTTAAATCTTCATCTCTGAAACATTTTACTATCTGGAAGTATCTATCCATACCAGAAACCATTAGTAACTGTTTTAATAACTGTGGTGACTGTGGTAATGCATAGAATTTACCTTCATTAACTCTACTTGGCACTAAGTAGTCTCTTGCACCTTCTGGAGTTGGTTTAACTAAGAATGGTGTTTCTATTTCACAGAAGTTCTGTTCTGTTAAGTATCTTCTTACTATGTTAGTAACCTGATGTCTTAACATTAAGTTTCTCTGCATTTTTGGTTTTCTTAAATCAAGATATCTGTATTTTAATCTTAATGATTCTGAAACATCATCGTCATCTTTTATGTATATTGGTGGTGTTTCTGATTTGTTAAGTAATCTTAATTCATTTGCGAATACTTCAACATCTCCTGTTGGCATGTTAGGGTTTTTAGACTGTCTTTCTCTAACTTCACCTTTAACAGCTATTACATATTCTGATCCTAATTTTTCTGCTTTTTCAAAAGCTTCTTTATCTACATCTGTATCGAATACTATCTGGCATATTCCGCCTCTATCTCTTAAATCAACGAATACAAGACCTCCAAGATTTCTCTTTTTCTGTACCCATCCCATAAGTACAACTTCCTGTCCTATATTTTCAGCTCTTAATTCGCCACAATAGCAGCTTCTTTTTAGACCTTTTATTGTTTCCAAACTTATTACCTCCGTCCTCATTTTAACTATATTGAATCTCAATTTAATAAATCAAGAGTATTCTTTTCCAATTTAATAAATTGCATATAGTATATATTATATCCTATTAACACTTTATTGTGAATACAATGTTAATTTTTTCTATAATTGTATTAATGTTAACTATATATCTATTGTAGACATAGTATATTCTCTCTGATATTATGAACTCTGTAAGGAGTGAGTTTGTATGAGTAAATTTTTAGGGAATAACAATCCCTTTTATTTTGAGAAAGACATAAAACTTTTAAATGGTGATATATTATCATTAAGAAATGCTATCACAGCCGATGCAGAAACTGTGGTTAATTTCTTTAAAGTAACTTCAGATGAAAGCGATAATCTATCTTTTTCATCTGATGAATATTTTGTAACACCTTATGAAGAAAAAATAGTAATCTCAAACATCAATAGAAATAGTAAGACTATAATGATTCTTGGTTTTATAGATGAAGTTCTTTGTTGCATTGCAGAGCTTAATTCTTCTGCTGAATTAAGATTATCTCACAACGTAGAATATTCTATAACTGTCCTTAAAGAATTTTGGGGCATAGGGATTGGAAATGCTATAACAAATGAAATTATAAATTTCGCAAAAGAAAAAAATGTTAAAAACATAGTTCTATTTGTAAGACAAGAAAATAGTGCTGCAATAAATCTTTATAAAAAATATGGATTTAAAACTGTAGGAATAAAAAAAGACTATATTTGCATAGATGGAAAATACGACGACGAAATATCTATGCAGCTACAATTATAAAAATAAAAAGGATGTCTTAATTATATTTTTGAGAACATCCTTTTTTTATATTTATACTTTTCTTACCACTTTTGTTATAGCCTCAACTACAGCGTAGAATACACCTGCACAAGGCCAAATTACCCAACTTATATGCCAGTTAAATGTATAGAAACTATATGCTAAATATATAAATTATGCATAAAGCTACTCCAAAAGCCATACTCTGTTGCAACTTTCCTTCAAAACTATCATTCTTTTCTTCTGCAAATCTTAAAGAACTTGAGTCGACTTCTATAGGTCTATCCATGTATTTAAATTTATCCATTTTCATTCCATATTTTATAAATACTGATACCGCACTAGCAACCATAATTAAAAGTATTATTAACCCAATCATAGCAGCATGATCTTCTTTTATTGGAATTTTATTTTGTTCTGCAAATCCAGCCAAAAGCACTAACATTACTGGTGATAAAATACAAAGCATAACAGCTCTAGCAAATTTTTTTGCAGTAATTTCTGATAGTTTAATATAATTTGAAACCTCTTCAAAACTAGTCTTTCTTCTTTTTATAACATTTTCATTAGCTTTTTCTTCACTGATTATTCTATCTATAGCTATATCTGATGATATATTTCTATTATTTATATATGAATTTTCTTCAATTTTATTCATATATATTGAGCTTTCACTACTATCAAACCTTTCTTCTTTAAAATTATCTTTTAAAAGATAGTCTGTAGATACTTCAAATATTTCACTAATTTTTATTATTTTTTCAAGAGTTGGTATTGATTCTCCACTTTCCCATTTTGATACAGATTGTCTAGATATATCTAATCTCTCTGCTAGTTCCTCTTGTGACCATCCATTCTTTTTTCTCAAACTTATTATTTTTTCTGATAATGTCATTTTCCTCACCTCTTTTAACTTGGTCGATATATCGTTCCCTTTAGATATCTATTTCTATGGTCTTATCTTACCAAAATTCTTAAAATCATACTACCAACTACACTAACAAATTTGTCAACTGCTAGTTGCATTGTTGAAATTTCAACATTTATATTTTATTTTTTCTTAAATAGCTTTATTTTGTTTTAATCATTTTACTATTCTTGATACTTTCAAAAATAAAAAAACAGTATTGATAACTGTCAGCTTGCGACAATGCGTGGACGCACAACTAAAGCTTAAAACAAAAAGCTTTATCTAATTGCGTCTTAGCCTGGAGCTGATGACAGTTACAATACTGTTCCCTTTTATTTTATAATCTTTCTTTTAATTCTTTTACTAGTTCACTAAGTTTTACAGTATGCTGTTCTGATGTAGACATGTTTTTAAGTGATGCTTCGTTGTTTTTAAGTTCATCATCACCTATAACTATTGTAAACTTAGCATTTATCTTATCAGAGTATTTAAACTGAGCTTTAACACTTCTTGATAAGTGATCTTTATCAGCACTTATGTGATTATCTCTTAATTCTTTTAAAAGACCGAAGCTTTTCTTTTTAGCTTCATCACCTATAGTAACTATGAATATATCTGTAGACTGAGGATTTTCTATTTCTATTCCTGCATCTTCAAGAGTAAGAAGAAGTCTTTCTACTCCAAGAGCAAATCCTATTCCGCTAGTTCCTTTAGGTCCACCTAGCTGCTCAACTAGTCCGTCGTATCTACCTCCACCACAAACTGTACTCTGAGCACCTATGTTTTCAGCTATTATTTCAAAAGCTGTTCTCTTGTAGTAGTCTAATCCTCTAACTATAGTTTTATCTATTTCGTAAGGTATTTCCATTTCTTTTAGGTATTCTTCAAGTTCTGCAAAATGAGCTTTACAATCATCACAAAGATTGTCTATCATATAAGGTATATCTGTTATAGCCTCTTTACACTGAGGGTTTTTACAGTCTATAACTCTCATAGGATTTTTTTCTTTTCTTTCGTTGCACATATCGCAAAGAACTTCTGATTTTGAATCTAAATATTCTCTTAGTTTTTTATCGTATTCTTTTCTACAAACTGGGCATCCAACAGAGTTTAAGCTAACTTTTAAGTCTTTTAATCCTAATTCTCTGAAGAACTGCATTGCTAATGATATAGCTTCAGCATCCATTGATGGGCTATCACTTCCTATAGCTTCAATACCAAACTGGTGGAACTGTCTCTGTCTTCCAGCCTGTGGTCTTTCATATCTGAAGCAAGGAGTTATGTAGAACATTTTTGTTGGCTGAGTATCAGCATATAGTTTATTTTCTATAAATGCTCTTACTGCCCCAGCTGTTCCTTCTGGTTTTAGAGTTATTTCTCTATCTCCTTTATCTTTAAATGAGTACATTTCTTTCTGAACTATATCTGTAGTATCACCTACACCTCTCTGGAATAGTTCTGTATGCTCAAATATCGGTGTTCTCATTTCCTGATATCCGTAAAGTGCACATATTTCTCTAAATTTATTTTCAAGATAATTCCATTTGTACGAGTCTTTAGGAGTTATATCTTTTGTTCCTCTTGGTGCTTTAGTTAGCATTTTTTTCTACCTCCCTTTTTTTCTTTTCAATCATATCCTCAACCCTATCAAGGTATATTTCAAGGTTTTTAACGTCGTCTACTCTTTCAATTCTATTTTCATCTAAGTATACAAATTTAGAAACAGCTCCAGCTCCTATAGCTATATTAGTCTGTTTTTCTTCCATCATCTGCATATTATAGATGCACTCATATCCTTCTTTAGCGTATCCTACGTTTTCTAAGTTTCCTAGCATCATTTTCTGTCTATACATATAGTACGGATTTAAGTTCATTTCTTTAGCAGCTTCCATAGAAATATCTATCATTTTGATCATTTCTTTGTACTGAGTAAGATTTTCTTTATAAGAATCCATATCCATATTTAATTTAGATGCTCTTTTTATTGCTAGTGTATGAACAGTTAAACTTTCTGGAGATAATTTTTTTATTTCTTCCAGTGTCTTTTTAACCATTTCTGCATCTTCATCTACAAGACCTAAGATTATATCCATATTTATATTATCAAATCCTAGCTCTCTAGCCATTTTGAAGCAAGTTTTTATATCTTCCACACTATGTTTTCTACCTATTTTTTCTAGTGTAGAGTCATTCATAGTCTGTGGATTTATACTTATTCTATTTACTCCATGTTTTTTAAGTACTCTTAATTTTTCTTCTGTAATAGTATCAGGTCTACCAGCTTCTACAGTAAATTCTTTTATTTTGCTGAAGTCAAAGATTTCAAATAGATTTTCTATCATATAATCCATATCTTCCGCTTCTAAAGCTGTAGGTGTTCCTCCACCTATGTAGAATGTTTCTATTTCCCAACCTCTATTTTTTATTATTTCTGCAGTTCCTCTTGCCTCATCTAAAAGTCTTTCTACGTATTTTCTTCTAAGATTTCCATATTTTTGGATTGAGTTAGATGGGAATGAGCAGTAATAACATCTAGTTGGACAGAAAGGAATACTTACATAGAGAGATATTTTTTTATCGCTTAATGGATAAATAAATCCTCTTTCTCTTTTCGCTATGTCTAGTGCTAGTTCTGCCTTTTCATCTGTTATGAAATGCTCTTCTTTTAAATAATTTAAAACTTCAGCATCATCCATACTGTCAGATATTAAATTGTGAACTATTTTAACTGGTTTTATCCCTGTTAAATCGCCCCATGGTACATAGCTATCAGGCATAATCTGTTTTAATGCCTGGAACATACTTTTTTTGATGCTCCATCTAGCTGCTTTTTTTACAGCTAATGAATCTTCTCTTTCTAACTTTTCCACGAATTCAGCATAATTATTGGAATTATTTATTAAATCAGAGTAATCTTTTTCAAATTCTTTCTGTTCTGTAAATTCACCGATTATACTTCCATTTTCGTAAACTTCTGTTTTTGATATTACTTTTCTTCCATTTATTTCTATGCTATTGACTAAAAATTTTTCTTCAGAATTCTGTAATTCTTCAACATATTCAAACTCTGATGTGAATAATTTTATAAGTTCTGAAACCTCGTATTCATAGTCATGCCCTTTTAACACTACTTTTAGCATTTTTTTCTCCTTATACATAATAATTCACTATGCAAAGGCAAAAGCCCTCGCATAGTGTTTTTATTTTTATTCTCCAATGTATCTAGTTGAAAGATAAGGATTATTTTGTTTTTCGTGTCCAAGTACAGTAGGTTCTCCATGACCAGGATAAACAGCTATTTCATTTTCGAATTTTTTTATCTTATTAAGAGATTTTTTCATTTTTCTTTCATCTCCACCTCTAAGGTCACATCTTCCCATGCTTCCTTTGAATAGAGTATCCCCTGTTATAAGATTATTTTCTGTTCTTATACACATACCACCTTCAGTATGACCTGGAGTGTGTATGAATAAAAGTTTTGTTTTACCTAAGTATAGGCTATCTCTATCCTCTACATATATATCTGCATCAAATTCAGTTTTTCCACATCTCATCATATTACTTAAATTATAGCTTGCATCATTTAACATTTCTTTTTCATCTTTATGAGCTACAACTGGCACTTTTTTATATGCTAATATATCTTTAACATATCCTATATGATCTGCGTGTCCATGAGTTAGGATTACATATTTTAAATCTAATCCTTCTTCTTTTAAGTATTCTATTACTTCATTTGGACTTCCACCTGGATCTACTACTGCAGCTTCTTTAGTTTCATCATCTGATAGTATGTATACGTTTGTTGATGTATAAAAATCGTCAATTCTTTTAATTTCCACTATTTTATCCTCCTAAAAAGATTTATTTGATTCTAAAAGTATAGTTACTGGTCCATCGTTTACTAAATCAACCATCATATGTGCTCCAAATTCACCAGTTTCAGTATTTATTCCTTGCTCAGAAACTTTCTTGACAAATTCCTGATAAAGTTTATCTGCTTCTTCTGGTGCAGCAGCATTTGTAAAGCTTGGTCTACGTCCCTTTCTACAGTCACCGTAAAGAGTAAACTGAGAAACCGCAAGCATTTCACCGCCTATATCTTTTAGAGATAAATTCATTTTGTCATTTTCATCTTCAAATATTCTAAGATTAATAGTTTTATCAACTATATAATCTACATCTTTTGAAGTATCTCCATGTGTTACACCTAATAAAACAAGAAGACCTTTGTTTATCTTTCCTGTTGTTCTCCCATCAACTGTAACTTCAGAGCGAGATACTCTCTGTACAACAGCTCTCATTTTAAAATTCTCCTCATTTATATATTAATTTGTCATTCTATAAATTCTTTCAACACCTGGAACTGCTTTTATCTTCTTCATTATATAATCAAGCTGTTCTGTTCCTTCTACTTCCACTAAAAGATTTATAGTAACTTCAGAGTCTTTTCCTTTTCTAGCATTTATTCCATTTAAACCTATTTTTTCATTTGCTACGATATGAGTTATTTCGTTTACTATTCCTCTTCTATCTACAACTTTTATCTGAATTTCTGCTTCAAATGTACTATTGCTATCTTTTCCTGCTCCATCCCAAGATACTTTTATCATTCTCTTTTTGAAGAATTCATCATCTGGGTTTACATTTACACAGTCTGCTCTGTGAACAGCAACTCCTCTTCCTTTAGTTATATATCCAACTATATCATCTCCAGGAAGTGGATTACAGCATTTAGCAAATCTTACTAAGATATTGTCAAGACCTTCAACTATTATTCCTTGTGAAGGAGTTTTCTTTCTCTTTTTGCTGTATTCTGTATCGCTTATATTATGTTTTTCTATATCTTCAGAAAGACTCGCTTTCTTTTCTTTCATAGCCTGTCGCATTTCTCTTGTATAAAGCTCTTTGAGCTTAGTAACAACCTGAGATGCCATTATTCCACCATATCCAACTGTAGCTATTAAATCCTCAACATTTGGCTGGTTAAATTTTTTAGCTATTATAAGCATATTTTTATCTATTACAGAATCTTTTGTAGTAGGTAATCCATGTTTTTTAAACTCTCTTTCAAGTATTGCATTACCACGTTCGATATTTTCTTCTCTTCTCTCTTTTTTGAAGAACTGTCTTATTCTACTCTTTGCATTTGGAGTTTTTACTATACCTAACCAGTCTCTACTTGGTCCTGGAGAGTTTGAAGATGTAAGTATTTCAACTATATTACCATTCTGTAATTTGTAATCTAATGTAACCATTCTTCCATCAACTTTTGCACCAACACATTTATTACCTACATTTGTATGTACTCTATAGGCAAAGTCTATTGGAGTTGACTCAGCTGGTAATTCTATAACATCCCCCTGTGGAGTAAATACATATACCTGGCTTGAGAAGACATCTTCTTTTAAGGCATCCATGAATTCATGAGGATCTTTTACATCCTTTTCCCATTCCATCATCTGTCTTAACCACTGAAGTTTTTCTTCTATTTTATCTTCTTTTGAATTAGATATACCTTCTTTATACTTCCAATGTGCAGCTATACCATATTCTGCTATATTGTGCATTTCATGAGTTCTTATCTGAATTTCTAAAGGTTCTCCATCTGGTCCAACAACTGTAGTGTGAAGTGACTGATACATATTAGGTTTTGGCATAGCTATGTAATCTTTGAATCTGCCTGGTATTGGCTTCCATAGTGTATGCACCACCCCTAAGACAGCATAGCAATCTTTTACTGTATCAACTAAAACTCTGACTGCTGTAAGGTCAAAAATCTCCTCGAATGTTTTATTTTTTTTCTTCATTTTTCTATATATACTATAGAAATGTTTTGGTCTACCATAAACATCACATGGTATTTCCATTTCAGCAAATTTTTCTTGTAAACAAGTTACTATTCTTGTTATATTTTCTTCTCTCTGACTTCTCTTCATAGACACTTTTTCAACTAATTCATAGTATCCGTCGTGGTCTATATATCTTAAAGCTAAGTCTTCAAGTTCCCATTTTATTTTAGATATACCAAGTCTGTGTGCTATCCCACCGTATATTTCTAGTGTTTCTGTAGCTTTATATTTTGCTTTTTCTGGATCCATGTAGTTAAGAGTTCTCATGTTATGAAGTCTATCCGCTAGTTTTATAAGTATAACCCTTATATCCTTAGCCATAGCTAAAAACATCTTTCTTAAATTTTCAGACTGTGTTTCCTCTTTTGAGCGGTATTTTATTTTACCAAGTTTTGTAACACCATCTACAAGATCCGCTATTTCCTTATTAAAAATACTTTCTATATCTTCATATGTGTACTCAGTATCTTCAACTACATCATGTAGCAATCCTCCAGTTACTGTTTCTATATCTAGCTGCATATCACATATTATATTTGCAACAGCTAATGGATGTATAAAATACGGTTCTCCCGATTTTCTTTTTTGATCTCTATGTGCATATTTAGCTAATTTATACGCTTTTATAATTGTATCCAAATCGCCATTTGGAGCATATGATTTAACTTTTTCTAATATTTCTAAAAGATCTTTGTCTGATTCAGCAGAAGTGTCGGCGAGAACTTCTAACGTTCTTTCATTTCTTTCGGCATCTTTTAACTTTATGCCCTCTAATTTTTTCTTTCCCTGCATAAAACCACCTTATTCCGTTCCATCTGTATAACTAATCTGTTGATTAGTATTTTATTATTGATTCCACATCGTATCCTTTTAGTTTATCTTTACCATTTAAGAACTCAAGCTCTATTAAGAACTGAATAGATACTATTTCTCCACCTAAGCTTTCTATTAGCTTAGTAGCAGCTTCTACAGTTCCTCCAGTAGCTAATAAGTCATCTATTATAACTACTTTTTTACCTTCTTCTATTGAATCCTTATGCATTTCTATTTTATCTGTTCCATATTCAAGATCATATTCAAAACTAACTACTTCTGCAGGTAGTTTACCTGGCTTTCTTATAGGTACAAATCCTGCACCTAATGCATAAGCTACAGGAGCACCTAATAAAAATCCTCTAGCTTCAGGTCCAACTACATAATCGATATCTTTATCTTTTAAATTTTCAACTATTCTATCTACAGCTTCTTTAAAAGCTTCTCCATCTTTTAATAGAGTTGTTATGTCTTTAAATCCTATACCTGGTTTTGGGAAGTCCTGTATATTTCTTATTTTAGATTCTAAGTTCATCTTTTTTCCTCCAATACTTAAACATTATAAATTTCTCTTGCTTTTTCTCTAATTTGATTTAGATTTATTAAAATTTTACTTCTATTTAAATCAAGCTTAGTATCTGGTTTTGGCAGCACTTCAATATTTACAAAATCACGCTCATCTATTGCTACCTCAAATAGCCCAAGCTCTTTAAAAATCTTGATAATTGCAAATAGCTTTAAAGGAATCATTTTGAATATATTCATCGTGTCGTCCATTCTAAATTTAATTCCCCTATTTTTTGTTACATATCTATAAATATTTACAAATTCATTTCTAGTTGGTACTATGTTTTCCATTATGCTCTTAATATAAATTTTATCAATTTCATTGTAATTTTTTATTATTTTACATTCATCTTCCACTTTAGAGTATAATTTTCCATAGTCATCCCTAGTATACAGATAATCATAAAGAATAATATTATTATATCTTTTTACGTCTATTTTATCAATATTAGGTGAGAATATCAGATGTATTTTTGAATGCTTTTTGTCATTTTCACATATTTCTTTAAAATATATTTCCACTTCTTCTTCTAAAAGTGTTAAATCTGATTTAGCTCTAAAAAATCCATTTATAGAGTTTGCTATTACAAGAGTATTATCCTCAATAAAATCAAATATATTTTCTACTCTTTCTCCCTCTATATCTATATGTCCTAATTTATATTCTTCTAAACTTTCTATATTATATAAACTATTTTCATTATTGGGTATTAATTCATTCATAAGTTTAACAGCATCTATATTTGTGGTAGCTGATTTAGGGTAAGCAAGTCTTAAGTCTTTAACCAAGAACTGTAGTTTTCTTTTTCCCATAAATGTATTTTCATCTAATTGGAATAATACATCTATTCTATCTCCATTTTTTAAACCATCTATTAAATGAGCTGCATTGAATCCTACACATTCAAATACATTGTCTTTTTCTATTTCTAGTTTTATGTGCTGTCTATTTTGTCCCATAAATCTCATATCTCTAAGTATGCAATCTCTTAAAATAAACTTAGGAGTAGGATTGCTCATACCAAATGGTTCAAGTTTTCTAAGCTCTTCAATTAAATCAAAATTCGCTGATTTTTCATTTAATTCGTATTCTACTTTGATTTCTTCTATCATATCTTCTTCTGTAAGATTTATATCAGCGGATTCATTTATTCTTCTTCTAAGCTCAGCTACCTTGTCCGCACTTATGCTAAGACCTGCTGCTTGCTCATGACCGCCAAACTTGGTAAGTATATCAGCACATTCTGTTAAGGCATCAAATATACTAAACCCTTTTATAGATCTAGCAGAACCAGTTGCCTCTCCATCTTCTATACACATAAGTATTGTAGGTTTGTAGTATTTTTCTGTTAGCTTAGATGCTACTATTCCTATAACACCATGCTGCCAACCTTCATGTGCTAAAACTATAACCTTATCATCTTCATATGACGGATCATTTTTTATAATTGTTTCTGCTTCGTGATGGATTTTCATCTCTATCATTTGTCTATCATTATTTTTTTCATCTAATGCCAATGCTATTTCGTGTGCAGTATCCTTATCTGTAGCTGTAAATAGTTCTACACCTAAATCAGAAAATCCTAGTCTTCCTGCTGCATTTATTCTTGGACCTATTGTAAAGCCTATATGAGAAGAACCAATTTTTTCTTTATCTACTCCACATACATTTATAAGTTCAGAAAGCCCTAAATTATGTCCATTTTTCATCGCTTTTAGACCATTTTTTACAATTATTCTATTTTCATCTACCAAAGGAACTATGTCACATATAGTTGCTAATGTTGCTATTTCTATATAATCATAAACTGTTGTTTTGAATACTTCTGGTGGAGTAAGTGCCTGTACTAGCTTAAATGCTATTCCACATCCACAAAGCATATCAAAAGGGTAATTACAATCATCTTGCTTTGGATTTACAACCGCATATGCATTTGGGATTTCACTCTGACATTCATGGTGGTCTGTGATAATCATTTCTATATCAAGTTCATTGGCGTATTCAACTTCATCTACTGATGTTATTCCACAGTCGACGCTTATAATTAAATCGCACCCTTCAGAACTTATATACTCTATAGCCTCTTTATTTATTCCATATCCTTCTTCTAATCTATTTGGTATATAATACTTAACATTAAAATTTATAGACCTAAAGTACGTAAGTAACACCGACGTAGATGAAACACCATCAACATCATAATCTCCATATATCCAAACTCTCTCATTTAACTCTATTGCCTTTTTTATACGCTCTGCTGCCTTCCCCATATCCTTCATTAAAAATGGGTCTCTCAAGTAATCTAAGGATGGATTTGTAAATAATTTTATCTCCTCCTCAGAATTTATGTTTCTATTTTCAAGAATTTGAGATATTTCTGGAGAAAGTTTAAACTTTTCTGTTTCATCTGTAACGCCTGGTTTTCCTCTATGTATTAGAGTCCACTTTTTCATATAATCCCCTCCAATTCTATCTCTTCTTTATTTTAACTTTTACAATTTCTATGACTAAAATAAGCCCTATTATAAATGATATGAAAAATCCAGCAATTGCCATATATTTTATTCCCATATTACTTTCTATATTAGGTGATGCAATTATAAGGGAAGAGCCTACTATTATAGATGCAAGTACTAGGGCCATAGTCATCTGTGTTGTCAATTCCTTTAAACAATCCTCTATTCTAGTCATTTTTACTTCTTCAACAGATATTTTTACATTGTTCTTTTCTATTATTTTTAGAACATTTTTTATCTGCTTTGGAAGATTTTTTAAATCTAATACTATATCTTCTATATTTCCCTTTGTTTCCATTGCGATATTTTTAGGATTTATTCTACTTTTGTAGTAATTCTTTATAAATGCCTTGCTAATTTCTCTAGCAGAAAATTCAGGATCCAATGTTCTCGCTGTCCCCTCTAATGTAATTATTGTCTTAGCTAAAGTTATCAACTGTGGTGGCATAGTTATTTTATACTTTCTAAAGAATCTAAAAATCTCATTTAATACTGTTCCTATGCTTATTCTTTCAAGCGGTATATCGTAATAATAGTGAATCATATACAGCATTTCACCTTTGAACCCCTCTATATCAGTTTCTTCACCTATTGCATCTATTTCAGTAAGAACTCTAACTATCTTATCTACATTTTTCTCTGATGCCGCAAGTGCAAATTTATTTAAAAAATTAAGAGTTCTATTGTCTACCATTCCGATCATACCAAAATCTATATATGCTATTTGAGATTCACTAAGCACAAATATATTTCCTGGATGCTGGTCTGCATGGAAGAATCCATAATCAAATACCTGTCTTAAAAAAGCTTTAACTCCTATGTGCGCTATTTTTTTAGTGTCCCAACCTTTTTCTTTAATTAAATCTATATCACTTAATTTTATTCCTTCTATTCTTTCCATTATAAGAACTCTTTTAGTAGTATATTCCATATGCATCTCTGGAATATACACCTCGTCGCTATTTTGGAAAATTCTCTTCATTTTTACAGCATTTACAGCTTCAAAATTGTAGTCTAATTCTCTCAATAGCTGACTAGAAAGTTCTTCCAGCATTTCTTTCATATCAATATTATAGTCCTTTATAATATCCTGAATAGATCCAGATACTCTTTTTAATATTTCTAAGTCAGATTTTATAGTTTCTTCTATATCTGGACGCTGTACTTTTATTACAACCTTTTCACCATCTTTTAAAACAGCATTGTATACCTGTCCTATTGATGCTGCTGCTATAGGTTCTTTATCAAACTCAGAGAATATTTCATCTATATTTCTTCCAGTTTCTTCTTCTATTATTGCCATAGCTACATCAGTATCAAATGTTTCAACATCATCTCTAAGCTTAACAAGCTCATCTATCATATCTTGGTCTAAAAGATCCCGTCTTGTACTGAGAATCTGCCCCATTTTTATATAAGTAGGTCCCAGCTCTTGAAGTGCTAACCTTAATCTTTGACCAGATGTCATATTTTTTATATCATCTTTAGGCTCTGAAGATGATACATCTATCTTACTTCCAGATCCCTCTTTATTTATTCTCTCTATAATAAAACTAAATCCGTATTTAACCATAACCTGGGCAATTTCTTTATATCTTTTTATATGTCTGTAACTTATTCGCATTATTTCACCGCCCATCTTTATATATTTAATTTTATTTTATCATACATTATCATTCTCTCGCACAAATAAATAAAAAAAGAGATGGGTTAATTTTCCCATCTCTATAAAATCTATTTATTTATGTTCTTCTGCAGTTTTTACATATAAAGCTGCACTTTTTTCTAAATTTTTCTTTTCATCGTCAGTTAATGGTCTTATTGCTTTTGCTGGAGAACCTATTATAAGCATACCATCTTCAAACTTTTTATTTGATGTAACTAGTGCTCCAGCTCCAACTAAACAATGCTCTCCTATTTCTGCACCATCTAAAACTATAGCTCCCATTCCAACAAGAGAATTATCACCTATTTTAGCACCATGTACAATTGCTCTATGACCAATAGTTACATTATTTCCTATTATAGTTTTTTCTTCTCCATGTAGTACTGATCCATCTTGTATATTGGTATTTTCACCGATGATTATTTCTTCATCGTCACCTCTTATTACTGAATTGTACCATACACTAGAATTTTTTCCTATTTTTACTTTTCCTATAATATCAGCAGACTCAGATACATATACAGATTCTTCTATCTGTGGTTCTATACCGCAAAATGATTTTATCATTATTCTTCGTCCTGACCTTCCATCATTAATTTAGCCTGTATCATTATTGCACATTCAGTACGTTTTCTCTGCATTTCACAACCTAAATCATATGGTTTGTTTATATCTCCATTGAAGTTTAATGCATTTGCATGACATCCACCTGAACAGTAGAATTTATTCCAACATTTTTTACATTCTTCTTTGTTGTATACGTGAGCATCTCTGAACATTTTCTGAAGATCTTCTGGAAATTCTATTTTTTCATCCATTATATTACCCATTATGTATTCTTCCTGTCCAACGAACTGATGACATGGATATATATCTCCATTTGGAGTTATTGATAGGTATTCATTACCTGCACCACAACCAGTTATTCTTTTTATTACACATGGTCCCTGAGTTAAATCTACCATAAAGTGGAAGAATTTAAATTTATCTCCAGCTAACTGTCTATCAGCTAGTTCTGCTGCAAATCTTTCATATTCATCAAATATCTGTGGTAAGTCTTCTTTTCTTAATGCAAATGGATTTGATTCATCGTCTACAACTGGTTCAACAGAAGTAAGTTCAAATCCTAAATCTCTAAAGTGAAGTATATCTTTTGAGAAGTCTAAGTTTTCTCTAGTGAAAGTACCTCTTACATAGTAGTATTTATCTTTTGGTCTTTTTTCTACTAATTTCTGCATTTTAGGAACTATTACATCATAGCTTCCTTTGTCGTTTATAGTCATTCTCATGTTGTCATTTACTGATTTTCTACCGTCTAAGCTAAGTACAACATTGTGCATATTTTCGTTTATGTAGTCTATTATTTCATCGTTTAATAATAGTCCGTTAGTAGTTATAGTGAATCTCATATTTTTACCGTGTTCTTTTTCTATACTTCTTCCGTATTCTACTAACTGTTTTACAACTTCAAAGTTCATTAGCGGTTCTCCACCGAAAAAGTCTATATCAAGATTTCTTCTGCTTCCTGAATTAGCAACTAGGAAATCTAACGCTCTTTTACCTACTTCAAAGCTCATTAATTCAGGTTTTCCACCGAAGTTACCCTGTTTAGCAAAGCAGTATTTACATTTTAAGTTACAGTCATGTGCAACATTTAAGCAAAGTGCTTTTACTACTGGTTCTCTATGAACAAATGCTGGGTGGAACTGATAGTTATCTTCTGTATAAAGAAGTCCTTCTTCTTCTAAGTTAGCTATTTCATCCCAAGCTTCTTCAACCTGTTCTTTTGTAAATTCATCTTTTAATAATTCAACTGTTTCTTCTTTAGTTTTTTCTTTGTAGAAATCTAATACTCTATAAGCAGCATCGTCTACAACGTGAACAGATCCACCATTAACATCTAATACTATGTTGTATCCATTCATTGAATATTTATGTATCATACTCATAATCTTTCCTCCATCTATATTAATTTTTTAATTTTTGACCTAAACTATCCTTCATTATATCACATCTTTACAATTTAATTCAATATTAGCGAAAATATAGGACAATCATTCGGCTTTTATTTTTGAATTCGTGACTTAATTTACAGTTTTCGCATACATTGTATACACAATTTAATACAATATATAATTGTGATATACTATTTAACATTTCTTTTTTATATTTTCCAAAAAAATCTTTGTTTTTTTATTAATTATTATAGCACATTTATTATTTTTATGTTATTATTAGTTTGTAAGCAGGAATAAGAGTAACACATTTAGTATATTCCTTGTTTATATACTCAAACTTATTTTAAAAGGAGATGGCAATTTTGAAAGGAAATATAATACAGTACAATTTTTTAAGAATGGAAGACAAAGATTTTTACGCTTTTGATTATTCAATAGTTTTAGAAGATAAAGGTGATATGCTTACAATATTACCATTCAATAATAAATTCGCTAAGGATTCTATATCTACTTTCTGCTTAGGAAAAATAGACGGATTCCTTGAAATAAGAAATGAAGGATTCATAGAAAATGCTGGACAGTACGTTCACTTCGAAAAAATGGTAGATGTACCTAAAGCTGATGTTCATCTAGTATACAAACAGGATATAAACGGTGGTTTAGTAAAAGACGAAAATGGTGAATTCATACCTGTTACTTTATCTGATGCACAGAATGAAATGATAGCAGAAAAACATGAATTATACGAAGAAGGAGAAGCTAAAACTCCACTTAGCGTTATATTCAAAGCTGACAAGAGCTTCAAACTTGACTACAATAGCATAAGTTCAAAAGAACTTCTTGAACTTGGAAATACTCCATTTGATAGATATAGAGAATTTAACTTTGGAGATGAAAAAGTACTATTATTCTTCATCGAAGGAAAACGTTACTCTATAATAATGAGAAAAGGACATACTCTATCTCGTGAAGAAAGAAACTCTGCATTAGCAGTTCACTTCAATATAGCCTAGTTCAATTATTTATAATATAAATCAAAACCATACCTCTTATAAGTAAAAAATAGCTGATATCTCGATATCAGCTATTTTTCTGTCTTTATCCACAAATAATTTTTCTCTTATATTAATTATATTTGAAACAATAAATTTAATAAAAAAAGATGCCCCTAAAAAGAGACATCTTTATAAATTCTATAATTATCAAATTATAAAACTGCTATTAATTCTATTTCAACTTTAACGTCTTTTGGTAATCTAGCTACTTCTACGCAAGATCTAGCTGGTTTGTTTTCACCGAAGAATTCAGCATAAACTTCGTTTAAGTCATTGAATTCGTTCATATCTTTTATGAAAACTGTAGTTTTAACAACGTTAGAGAAGTCTGCACCAGCTTCAGCTAATACATTTTTTATGTTAGTTAAAGATCTAGTTGCCTGTTCTTTTATTCCACCTTCAACAACTGTCATTGTTTCTGGATCTAGTGGAATCTGTCCTGATAAGAATAATAAGTTTCCTGCTTTTATAGCCTGAGAATATGGTCCTAAAGCTGCAGGAGCATTGTTAGTGTGTATTACTTCGTGTTTCATTGGAAAACCCTCCTAATATTATATTAATATAAGATATGTGTTTTTATTAACACTATATTTATATTATACTCTTTTATTTATATTGATTCAAATATTATTTATATTTTAATAAATTTATTTTATGTTTTAAACTATTTATAAAGATATTTTAAATTTGTAACTATATTTCTTTTACACAGAATCCAGCTTCAACTATTGCTGATTTTACTCTCTTAATATGGTCGAAGTCTAGAGTTTCAAGTATGAATTCAGCAGACTGTTCAGTTAAACTATCTCCAGATGCTAAGCTTCCCTGATTAGCAGATAGTATATTAGCTCCCGTTTCGCTTATTATACTAGTAACTTTTGTGAAGTTACCTGGTTTATCATTCATGCTAACTTTTAAGCTAACTCTTCTTCCTTCTTTAGCTAAAGCAACACCTATTATTCTGTATAGTGTATTAACGTCTACATTACCACCAGATACTACACATACTACATTTTCTCCAGCTTCTGGTTTATATTTTCCACTTAATAAAGCTGCTGTTGAAACTGCACCAGCACCTTCAGATACTATTTTCTGACTTTCCATCATAAATAATATAGCCTGTGCTATTTCATCTTCTTCTACAACAACAACGTCATCAACTAATTCTTTTATTATATCAAATGTTAAATCTCCAGGAGTTTTAACTGCTATACCATCGGCTATTGTAGGTGCATTGAATGCAGATGTAACTTCTCCATTCTGGAATGATTCTTTCATTGAAGGTATATTAGCTGTTTGAACACCTATAACTTTACAATTAGGGTTTAATGCTTTTGCAACTACTGCTACACCAGCAACTATTCCCCCACCACCTATTGGGCATAATACAGTATCTACTTTGTTATCTAACTGTTCAAAGAATTCTAATGCTAAAGTACCCTGACCAGCTATTACATATTTATCATTGAATGGATGTAGGAAAGTAGCTCCTGTTTCTTTCTGTACTTCTACTGCTTTAGCATATGCATCATCGTAAACTGTACCATTTAATACAACTTCTGCTCCGTAACCTTTAGTTGCACTAACTTTTGCTAATGGTGCAGTAGCTGGCATTGCTATAGTAGCTTTTATTCCTGTTAATTTTGCTCCAAGTGCAACACCCTGTGCATGATTTCCTGCAGATGCTGCTATAACTCCTCTTGCTTTTTCTTCTTCAGTAAGATTTGCTATTTTATTACATGCACCTCTAACTTTGAAAGATCCAGTTTTCTGTAGGTTTTCACATTTGTAGTAAACATGAGCACCAGTTTTTTCGCTTAATTTTGTACTTTCTAAAACGTCAGTCTTTTTAACTATATCTTTTATAGTCTCTCTCGCCTGTTTTACATCTTCTAAAGTAACCTGTAACATTTAAATCAACTCCTGTTAAATTATATTTTTCTTATTTCATTTTTTATTCTATAACCTTTTCCTAAAAAATGCAACAAGTTTTGCATTATTTTAATTTTATAGAGAAAACGTATTTTGACATTAAAAAAATACATTTTAGTATATACATTTACTATTTCTTTTTATTTATTAAGTTTTTTATCCTTTATGTATTTAAAAATATCTTTTTTAAGTATTTTAGCTTTATTTTTTCTCTTTACTTTTTCAAAAAAAATATTATAATTAAAGTGTAAGTATATGTTTCAGATGAATTAAATTCATATATTTTTATATATTGATGTCAAAATGTATATTCATTTGAAACAATTTATAATGATAATTATATTTATAGAGTTTATATTTTAAGGTTATATTTTAAGAATTATATTTTAAAGATTATAAATAAGGAGATTATGAAAAAATGATTGACTACACAAAGGATGAAATCAAAAAAATGTACGATAGATTAAGTCCGTTTGAATTTAAAAACGAACTTATAGAAATCGCAAAGGATACTTCAAACACTAAAAACATACCTTTACTAGATGCTGGTAGAGGAAATCCAAACTGGACTTGTTCTTCTGCTAGAGAAGCTTTCTTTACATTCGGACATTTTGCAGTAACAGAAACAAGACTTAATTGGGATTTAGGAAATCTTTCAGGTATGCCTCAGAAAGAAGGTATAGCAAAAAGATTATTTAAATATATAGAAGAAAATAAAGATATGCCTGGTGCTTTCTTATTAAAAAATATAGTAAATTATGGAATAACAGAAATGGGATTCAACCCAGATGAATTTGTTCATGAGTTAGCAGACGGTATAATAGGAGATAACTATCCACTACCAGATAGAATGTTACCTCATATAGAAAAAATAGTTCACGACTACTTAGTTCAGGAAATGAAATACAATATAGATGATGAATACGGAGATATACAGGTATTTGCAGTTGAAGGTGCTACTGCTGCCATGTGTTACATATTCGATTCACTTATGGCAAACGAGCTTTTAAGAAGAGGTGATAAAATAGCAATGATGACTCCTATATTCACTCCTTACTTAGAAATACCAAATCTTCCAAGATACAACTTCGACATAATAAATATAAATGCAGATGTTATAGATGAAAGAGGCGTTCATACTTGGCAGTTCTCAAGAAAAGAACTTGAAAAATTAAAAGATAAAAACATAAAAGCTCTTTTCGTTGTAAACCCTAACAATCCAGCTTCAATAGGTATGGATGAAAATACTTGCAATGAATTAATAGACGTTGTTAAAACATATAATGAAGATTTAATGATAATATCAGATGACGTTTACGGAACATTTGTAAATGACTTCTCTTCATTAATGTCAAAACTTCCTTATAATACATTAGGAGTTTATTCTTATTCAAAATACTTTGGTGTTACTGGTTGGAGATTAGGAACATTCGCAGTTCACGAAAGAAATGTTTTCGATAAAAAAATAAAAGAATTAAAAGGTGAATCTAAAAAAATAGTAGACAAGAGATACAGTGATATGAGTCTTAACCCTTCTGCTCTTACATTTATGGAAAGAGTTGTCGCTGATAGTCGACGGGTTGCACTAAACCACACAGCAGGACTTTCTACTCCACAGCAGGTTCAGATGGCATTCTTCTCTGCTTTTGCACTAATAGACAAGGTTGACGCATATAAAAAATTAAACATGAGCATATGTAGAAGAAGACAGAGACTTCTATTTGAATCTCTAGGAATAGACTATGTAAACTTAGAAAATAGTGCTGCATATTACTTCCAGTTTGATATAGATGAATGGGGAAGATTAAATCATGGCCAGGAATTTGTAGACTTTATGCACAAAAACTTTGATGCATGCGATATATTATACAAACTTGCAAAAGACTACGCTATAGTTCTTCTTGGTGGTAACGGATTCGCTGCACCAAAATGGTCTATAAGAGTTTCTCTTGCAAACTTAGACGATAGAGCTTATATAACAATAGGTGCATCTATCAAAAATATACTTAACGACTATGTTGAGCTATGGAAAAGTAAAAAGACTAATTAATACTATTTAAAAGTATGATTATGATGTATTTTATGCAAAATCTAAAATAAAAGATGTATTTATTGTATTTTTTTGTTATAATTTCTATTGGAATATTAATTATTTTTTATTAGAAAGGTGTATAGATTATTATGACTACTAAAAAGAAAGTTGCAATTGTATTTACTGGTGGAACAATATCTATGACAGTAGATGACCAGGTGGGTGCAGCAATACCTACTCTTTCAGGAGAACAGATACTTTCTATGGTTACTAATATAGATAAAGTTGCCGATATAGAAGTTCTTAACTTTGCTGAAATACCAGGACCTCATATGACTCCTTACAGAATGATGGAGCTTAAAAAATATACTGAAGATCTTTTAGCTAGAGAAGATATAACTGGAGTTATCATAACTCACGGTACTGACTCACTAGAAGAAACAGCTTATTTTCTAGATTTAACTATAGACAATCCAAAACCTGTTATAGTTACTGGTGCTATGAGAAGTAGCTCAGAACTTGGTTACGATGGTTCAAGTAACCTATCAGCTGCAGTTTGTACAGCTGTATCAAAGGATGCTATAGGAAAAGGTGTTTTAGTTGTTTTAAACAATGAAGTTTTACTCGCTTCAGAAGCTACAAAAACTAATACATTAGCTTTAAATACATTCCAGTCTTTAGTTGGTGGACCTCTTGGTTACATAGACTGCAATGAATTAGTTTTACTTAGAGATATAGTAAATAGAAGAGTTATAAAAACTGATAAAATAGAATCTAAAGTTGCTCTATTCAAAGCTTGTGCTGGAGAAAACAGCGACTTCATAAAAGCTGCTGTAGATTTAGGATACAAAGGTATAGTAATAGAAGCAATGGGTAGAGGAAATATACCTCCAGAAATGTTACCTGGTGTTGAATACGCTAGAGAAAAAGATTTACCTGTTGTTATAGTTTCAAGATGTCATTCAGGTAGAGTATTTGATAGCTACGGATATCATGGTTCAGGTAGAGATCTTAGAAACTTAGGTTGTATATTTGGTGGAGATCTTCCAGGACAGAAAGCTAGAATAAAATTAATGCTAGCTCTTGGACAGACTGATGATATGGATACTATAACTGACTACTTCGAAAGAGGTATATACGCTTAATTTTAAAATACATAAATATGAAATAAAAGAGGACTTCAAATTAGAAGTCCTCTATTTTTATATCATCATCTTCATCTGAATTTTTATTTATCTTCTTAAATGAGTTTATTATTTTTCCAAGTATATCATTTGTTTTTCTTCTTCTAAATAAAGTCGTTATAAATACCAAACCTAGAGATATAGCCCCAGCTATCATAAGGGTTGATATACCATTTCTTACACCCGCTGTATAATCATTTGTAAGGAAGGCATAAAAAGTATTATATACACCATATCCTGGGACAAGTATTATCATTGCACATACACTCATTATTGTAGATGGTGCATTGTACAACCTCGCACAAACCTCTACATATACCCCAAAGCATATTGTAGCAAAGAAGAACGAAAGATTGTTCTCCATACCAACCATTAAAAGTAACTTATAAGATAACCAAGCTATTCCTCCTCCAATGGCAGATATTCTGAGATATTTTCCTTTTATATTGAAAATAACTCCAAAACTATATGCAGCTATTATACATAGTACAACTTCTAGTGCCAATCTCATTTTAAACCCCTCCGTATCTTATGTATAAGTTTAATACGAAACACATACCTATACTGACAGCTATACCTATTAAAAGAACCTCTTCTATTTTCATAGCCCCAGATAAAAGCTCTCCGTCAAGTATATCCCTTATAGCATTTGTCAGTGGCAATCCTGGAACAAGAAGCATTATGGATCCCATTATAACCTTATCTATAGTGTATATAAATCTAAACTTAACTAATAATATTGCAATTGTAGGTATTATAGCCGCACCAATCATATTTATAAAAAAGTCGTTAAGCGATATTTTTCCAAATAATCCTGTGACATATTTGACAGTACAACCTATAAAGAAGCTTGCAAACATATCTGCTACTCCACCGCCAAACAGTACGGTAAGAACCGCAGTCCCTACCCCTGCAAAAAATATCTTTCTATTATCTGAATAATAGTTTCCTTTTTCTATTTCGGCTAGTATTTTTTCACAAACTGCTATATCAAAGTTATATTGAGATATTGTTCTAGATAAAGCATTTATCTCAAATACCTTATTTAGGTCTGTACTTCTTTTCATTATTCTTTTTACAACTGAACTTATCTTTCCATCAACGGTTGCAGATACTATTACCGCAGTCGGAGTTGCAAATACACCTGTTTTCTCTACTCCAAATGAAGCGCATATTCTCGTAACTGTTTCTTCTACTCTATACGTTTCTCCGCCACTTTGTAAAAGCAGAACTCCAGCATCAGATGCAAATTCTAATATTCTATTTACGTCCATCAAAATCTCCTTTCTTTAATTTTTTCTTATAGTTTTAACTTTATGATTTATTTATATATTTAATACAAATTGTATTCTTTTAATTTTTTAGTCCACTTTGTCTATTGTATACCTAGATTAATCTCTTTTCAATATTATTTATTATTTTATATAGGTTAAATTACAAATTCCACACAAAAAAAGATGCTGCTGCAAAACATCTCTAAATGTTATTACAACAGCACCTGTATTCTCTATTATTTTACAACTATATTTATTAATTTTTTAGGAACAGCTATAACTTTAACTATAGTTTTTCCTTCAACTAATTCTTTTATTTTTTCGTCTTCTAAAGCAGCAGCCTGCATATCATCTCTTGATATTTCAGTTGGAACATTCATTCTTCCTCTTACTTTACCATTTATCTGAACAACTACTTCAACTTCATCTTTAACTAAAGCTTTTTCGTCGTATTCAGGCCAGCTTATATCGAATACGCTTCCTTCTTTACCTATCATCTGCCATAATTCTTCACCTAAGTGTGGAGTGAATGGAGATATTATTGTAACTATAGCTTCTATACCTTCTTTTATAACAGCTGAGTTTCTTCCATCTAATTCTTTATATTTGTACATTTCGTTTATTAATTCCATTAAAGATGCTATAGATGTATTGAAACCGAATTTTTCATCTAAATCAGATGTAACTTTTTTGATTACACTATTTATAGTGAATCTCATATCTTTATCAGCTGAAGTTAATTTACCGAATTCACCATCACAGTTTTTAACTTCTTCTGCTAATTCGTCAACTAATCTATATACTCTGTTTAGGAATTTGAAACATCCTTCAACACCCTGGTCAGACCAGTCAAGGTCTCTTTCTGGTGGAGCTGCGAATAGTATAAATAATCTAGCTGTATCTGCACCGTATTCATCTATTATTTTTAGAGGAGATACTGTATTTCCTTTTGATTTACTCATTTTTGATCCTTCTTTAAGAACCATACCCTGAGTTAATAGGTTTTTGAATGGTTCATCAGCTTCTACCATTCCCATGCTGTGGAATGCTTTCATTAACCATCTAGCATAAAGAAGATGCATTATAGCATGTTCTACACCACCTATATACTGATCTACTGGTACCCATTTATCAGCTATATCTTTTCTGAATGGTTCTTCAGTATTTTTGTTGTCAGTATATCTTAAGAAGTACCAAGAAGAATCTATGAATGTATCCATAGTATCTACTTCTCTTCTAGCTGGTTTTCCACATTTTGGACAAACTGTTTCAGTAAATGTTGGAGAAGTTGTTAATGGTGATTCTCCTTTTCCTGTAAATTCAACGTCTGTTGGAAGTAATACTGGTAGATTTTCTTTCTTTTCAGGTACTATACCACAATCATCACAATATACTACTGGTATAGGGCATCCCCAATATCTCTGTCTTGAAACTAACCAGTCTCTTAATCTGTAGTTTACAGTTCTCTTCCCTTTTCCTTCTGCTTCCATTTTGTCTACTATTTTTTCGAAAGCTTCTTTAGCAGGCATACCGTTAAATTCTTCAGAATTTATCATTATTCCGTCTTCATCTATTACTGGTACTATTGGAAGGTCGTATTTTTTAGCGAAATCTTCATCTCTTTCATCGTGAGCTGGAACTGCCATAACAGCACCTGTTCCGTAGTCAGCAAGTACATAGTTAGCTATCCATATTGGCACTTTTCTTCCATTTACTGGATTTATTACATATTTACCTATGAACATACCTTCTTTTTCAAGATCTGTAGCTGTTCTTTCTATTTCTGTCATTTTGTGCATTTTTAGAACGAATTCGTCTACTGGAGCTTCGTATTCAGTTCCTGCAACTAATTCTTTAACTAATGGACTTTCTGGTGCTAATACCATAAATGATACTCCGTAAGCTGTATCTGGTCTAGTTGTATAAACTGTTATTGTATCTTCAGTTCCATCTATTGTAAATGTTAAGTTAGCTCCTGTACTCTTACCAATCCAGTTTCTCTGCATTGTTTTAACTTTTTCTGGCCAACCATCTAATTTATCTAAGTCATTTAATAATTCTTCTGCAAATGCAGTAGTTTTGAAATACCACTGTTCTAGGTCTTTCTTTATAACTGTTGTTCCACATCTTTCACATTCTCCCTGAACAACCTGTTCATTAGCAAGAACTGTTTCACAAGATGGACACCAGTTAACGTAAGATTTTTTCTTATATGCTAATCCCTGTTCTAATAATTTTAGGAATATTTCCTGAGTAAATCTATAGTATTCTGGCGTAGATGTAGCTACTTCTCTATCCCAGTCATAGCTTAATCCTAATAGATTTAACTGTTCTCTCATTTCAGCTATATTTTCCATAGTCCATTTGTGTGGATGTATACCATGTTTTATAGCCGCATTTTCTGCTGGTAATCCAAATGAGTCCCATCCCATTGGATGAAGTACATTGAACCCCTTCATTTTTTTGAATCTAGCTATAACGTCACCTATAGAATAGTTTCTAACGTGCCCCATATGAAGTTTTCCTGATGGATAAGGGAACATTTCTAATGTGTAGTAGTTTGGTTTTTCTGTCTGTTCAGTATCCATTTTATACTGATTGTTTTCTTTCCAAGTTTTCTGCCATTTTGTTTCTATGGCTTTGAAATCATATACACTCATTTTTTCTCCTCCTGTTTTTTATTTTTAGTAGTTCAAATATAATAATTATTATTTCTGTATAATAAAAAAATCCTCAATCCCTAAACGTAATCGTTTAGGGACGAGGATATTATATACTCGCGGTACCACCCTAATTAGTTCAAATAAATTGAACTCTCTTAGTTGAGTCTTTAAACCGACAACGGTCGACAGCTCTTTTCTGACAAGTTCAGAAATTTGTTATACTGGTTTGCAGCTAACACCAGCTCTCTGAAATAACTCCTATCCTACTACTTCAGACTGTCTGTAAATATTTTTTATTTTTGATTAATAAAAACATTCTAACATCTTTAATATTAAGTGTCAAGTTTGATTACTTTAAAAAAGGACTATAAATATAGTCCTTTTTGATTAAATACAATTTTATAATTCATCTGGATCTACAACTGGTGCATCTTTCCATAATTTTTCTAAGTTGTAGAAATCTCTGTTTTCTTCATCAAATATATGAACCATTATATCGCCGTAGTCAAGAAGTACCCACTGCTGAGAGTCTATACCTTCTTTACCTCTTGGTTCTAATCCATTTTTAGTCATATCTTCTTCTACTTTATCAGCTATTGCCTTAACCTGTCTTGAAGATGAAGCTGTAGTTATTATGAAATAATCAGCTAAGCTTGTTATTTTTCCTATATTTAAAATTAGTATATCTCTTCCTAATTTGTCTTCTATCGCATGGTTTATAACTTTTACCATCTGTTCTACTGTTAAATCTGCTGCCATTTATCTTTCCTCCTTAAATTTATGAAACTACAAAATAGTTCTCTTACTTGTAAATATTAAAACTATTATACCATATAGAACTAAAAATAAAATCTCTTTTTAAATTTATTTATAAATTTTTAATAGCTTTTTTCTTTTTTCTTTCTGTAATCATAAAGTTTCTTGCTGCTACAGATCTAGGATGAATTGTATTTCCTTTTTTTATCATAAGAGATATAGTATTGTCAAATGATTGTATCATTGCTGCATCCATATCTCCTGCATAAGCTAAATCTCTTAACTCATCAACTCCTGGATAGTCTCTGCCAACTTCTATTAAATCTGCAACATATATTATTTTTTCCATTAGGCTCATATCAACCTTACCAGTTGTGTGGTATCTTACAGAACTTATTACATCCTCATCATCTATACCAAAATCGTATTTTGCTACATATGAACCTATTATACTATGAGAAAATGCGATATTTCCAAC